>JBGAOI010000017.1:0-33355 GCA_044221885.1 Polyangium sp. (in: bacteria) | reverse complement strand
CGTCGAATACACGCTCGCAACAATCACAGTCGTCGCGAGCAACCAACGCGAAAGATTCCCCATCACAACGCCCAGAATGACATGGACGCCATCATGGTGCCGCACGAATTTTACGGTGTCGCCTGACGCAACACCTCGAGCCAACCGTGCAAATCCGCGGGCAATGGACTTTCCCATCCGACCAATTCGCCCGAGCGAGGATGGACAAAGCCAAGCTTCGTCGCATGCAACGCCAATCGTGGAGCCTGCAAGGCCGTTGCTTGACCATACTTGCGATCACCGAGCACCGGATGCCCCACGTGCAATCCGTGCAATCGAATCTGATGCGTTCGCCCCGTTTCGAGACGCACCCGCACGAGCGTCGCGCCCGCTGCAATTCTTTCCTCGACCTGAAAATGGGAAACGGCGGATTTTCCTCCGACCGGATGATCCACCGTGAGTTTGTCCCACGATACCAACCCCTGCAACACAGTCAGATATTGGCGATCGAAATCATGTACGCGAATGCGTTCGGACAATACGCGGTTGGCTTCATCGTTCCGCGCAAACACCACGAGACCACTCGTGTCGAGGTCGATCCGATGCACCAAGAACAAGGTTTGGCGAAACGATCGTTTGAGCTGGTCGAACAGGTTGCCCCGGTCGCTCTCGGGCGTCGGTGCCGTCAAAAGCCCCGCGGGTTTGTCCACGACGATGATGTCTTCGTCTTCGAACACCACTCGATACGGCGGCAAATTCGCGTCGTCCTTGGCTCGCGCTACCGTGCCCACCTCCTTGGTTGCCCGTTCGAGCGCCCCTCCGATGTGCGCCACGATCGTTTGTCCCTTTCGAGGCATCTTGCCCGCGATCTTCACCCGAGCTCCGTCCAAGAACACGCCGCCCAAGTCGATCAACACCCGCGCCTTGCGACGACTCAGTCCTTCGATGTTCGCCGCCAAGACCTGATCGAGTCGCTGGCCGGCATCTTCCGGACGAACCACGAATCGGACGCGCTGATGAGCCAATTCCGCCATGACAAACCTCTACGACCGCGCCGCTTCCGGGTAGTGACTCAACCCAACCATGTTGCCCTCGGGATCGCGTACGTACAGCGTGTACGCGCTCTCGCGAAAAACCTCGACCCCAGCTTCTGCAAATCGCTTGCGCCACACGTCGCGTTCGTCTGGACGAATCCCCAAGGCAACGCAGTGAAAGCCTGGTGAAACGTCGTCGCGTCGAGGTTCGGGACGTTCAGCACGTTCGATGGCGAGGAACGCGTCGTTTCCGAGTGCGCACCAGATCGAACGCACCTGCCCTTGCGCATCATCCCAGCGCCGAATTTCGCGCAGCCCGAGCACATGCTCGTAAAAGTGTGCAGCTCGATGGAGATCCGTGACGACGACGGCAAGATGGTGCACGGGCAGGGGAGGGGAGGCATCGCGTGAGGTCATGCGGGACGTAGAAACGTAGGCATGCATCTTCGATCGCGTCGAGTTTTCGTGAGCGTGCTTGACGTCTGCGGCATGAAGCGGCAAAAATCGCCGCCATGCGTGAAGAAAACATGGCCGTTCTGAAGTCGCTCGTGAGTGTCGCTTGGGCCGACGGCACGTTCGACAATGCCGAAAGAGAAATGGTCGATGCCCTCATCGCCGCTTTTGAAGCAACCGACGAAGAAGCAAAAGAAATTCGTGAGTACGCTGCGGAAAAGCGCACGCTCGACGACGTTCGCAACTTCGCCTTCGATCTCAACCACGACGATCGTCGTGTGCTTCTGCAGCACGCCGTGCTCCTCACGTATGTCGATGGTGCGCAGCACGATAAAGAAAAAGCCTTCATCGGCGACATGTGCAAAACGCTCGATATTCCCGAGCAAGAGGCGCACGCCCTCATCAGTCTCGCCGAAGAACGCGCCAAGCGCTTCTTGAATCTGCTCTGATCGTTTCGACAAACCTCTGGGACCAAAGGCCGTCAAACGCGGCTCTTGCCTCTATCCTGGATCGCGAGGACAGAACATGGACGATCGACATCGACACGGGCCTTCGGATTCGCGACGTGACGAAGGTCGAGATGAACGTCGTCGAGACGCAGGTCCTCCGGGAACCGACTTCTTGGACCTCGAGATCTCGCAAGTTCTCTATGGCGAAGCGGCGGGCGTTGCGCGGGATGCGTTTCGTGAGCTGCTGAAAGACGCGGTGAAAGCGCGGCTTCGCGAGCGATTCGGGGCCAAGATCGACGCGCTTGCGAAGCTCGCGGCGGATGAACTCGTCGCGGATGTCGAGACAAACCTCTCCATCGAGGCGCTCATCAGCGCGCGTAAGCAATCACGACGTGGCCGGGAAGAAGCCATTCGTCGCGTGTTCAGCGAAGACAAACCAGAAGGCGACGCCGACTGACGTCGCCATTCTGTTTTTCCTTTGACCACCAAGTGTTTAGCGCGTCAAACCGAACACATCGGCTGTTTGTCCACGCGCGATGGACGGTCGAACGATGCCGGCGGTGGCGGCGGGAACGCATCGAGGGTTTGCTCGAAAAACACCGCCCGTACGTCACCTTGGTATTGAACGAAATCGAGCGGCCCCAAAAGCGCACTCGTTTGATCCGTCGATTCCGGACTTCCATCGAAAAGTTCCGCAATGATGGTCGCCACGTAGGCGTGAATCGCATACACAACGCCGTCGAGGCATTGTTTCAACATCCGCGACGACCACGCGCCGGATTCGGCATGGCTGAGCAACTTCGCGTAATGAGCGTGCGTCGATTGAATCGTTTCGACAAACGGTTTACCACCCAGCGCCCATAACGTCGCCTCGAAACCTCCTTTCTCCATACGCGCCAAGCGAGCTTCCGATTCAGCCCATTCCAAAAGTGGAGGTGGCCGGACGAGGGCCATTCCATGCGGGAAAATCCCCATGAGTAATTCCACGGCCGTTCGTGATGCTTCATGATGGGCTGGCAATGCGCCAAGTGCTTCGAGCCAATCGTGCAAAGCCACCCAGCTTGCATCCAAACTGCGTCCAGCCAGGGCCAATGCCGTGCGTTCGCCTTGCGGATTCGATTCGTGCCCCAAGGAACGGGCGGCCAAGAGCTCCAACCGCGATTCCAAGAGCTTCCGTGCGCGCAAGACAGGTTCAGACAAACGTGGCACGAGATCTGTGGCTGCAAGCAGCGCGCGGCCCAGGGCAAACGCTCCCGACAAATTTACCCGCGGAATCCTGCGAATGTAACGGTGCATCATGACGCATCTCGATCTTTCGGCGAGCGAAGACATGCGTGGCAACGGGCGCGCTCGCAAAACGCCCTCCACACATGTCCATCGTTTCGAGCGCGTCCTCAGTTGCGTACTTTTTTCAAAAAAGTGATTTGGTGAGATGAATCACTTTGCGAGATCGAGCAAGTAAAACCGATTGCAGCCAAAGTGTCCGGTGCATCCTTGCTGTTTGTCCAAACGACGGAAACCCAGATGTTCGTAAAGGCGCTGCGCAGCGTCCATACCCGTGAGCGTTTCCAAATAAACGTGGGCAAACCCGAAGTTTCGGGCGATTTCGAGCAGATGCCGCAACAAAGCGCTACCCGCGCCCACGCCACGAGCTTCTGGCAAAAAGTACATTTTGCGCAGTTCTGCGGTTTGTCCGTCGCTACCTTGCAAAGGACCAATGCCGCCGCCTCCGACGACCTTGCCGGTGACTTCGACCACCCAATACGCCGCACGGGGAATGGAATACGCATTGCTCATGCCATTGACTTCGGGATCGTGAATGGCAAACCCCGGTCCATCCGCGCCAAACTCGGGCATGACCGTGCGAATGATGCTGGCAATGGTTGCGTCGTCTTCCGGGCGAATGGGACGCAAAACAAAGTTCTGTGTCGTCATACGGGAGCGCCAAGGTCGCGCAAGAATACGCGCACGATGGCTTTGGCGACGTGTTTACGATAATCACGTGTCGAACGGACATCGTCGATGGGCGAGATGTCCGCTAGAACCGCGGCATCCAATTCATCGCCGCTGATTTCGGGCAATGGTTTCGAAAGGACAAGCGCTCGCGTTTTGGGCAACGTTGCCGTCACCGGGGCGACAGAAGCCATTCCAAGGCCAAACCGCACGACGCGTTGGTCTGAACGAACCGCAATGCCGGCGAGAGCCATTTTGGAGATCGCTTGGGCCCGACGCGTGCCAACTTTGCGCCAAATCCACGGGGTTCCTTCACCGGGCAAGTTCATTTCCACCGCGACGATGATTTCGTCCGCTGCTCGGGTGCTTTGTTTGTACCCCGTTTGCAAATCGCCAAACGCAATGCGCCGTTCACCACGGACGCTCTTGACGACAATCGTGGCGTCATACGCGGCAAGAGCAGCCACGCCATCTCCTGCGGGCGAAGCCGTTGCCAAATTGCCGCCCAATGTTCCGCGACCTTGAATTTGCAACGCGCCAAGTTCACTCGCCATTCGTTCGAGCATGGGTGCACGCGCCAAAATATCGGGATGTCGACGCATCTCGAGGTACGTCGCGGCTGCACCAATACGAAGTACGCCACGCTTGAGTGAAATCCCTCGCAAATCCTCGAGACGCGAAATGTCCACCACAAGCGGCAGCGTTTGTCCTGCCTCGAAAGGCTTGCGCATTTCTTGTTCGACGACCCAATCCGTGCCGCCGGCAAGCAGGACCGTTTTTTCGCCACGCGCGTGACGTTCGGCCAAAATGCCGCACACAGAATCGAGCGATTCGGCGCGTTTCATTTCGTAAGCAACGAGGTCGGCGACGGTCACGCGACACCTCCCTCTTCGCGCCTTTGCTTCGCGGCTTCACGCACACTGTCGACAATGCGTTGGTAACCCGTGCAACGGCAAAGATTTCCCGCAATGGCTTCACGAATTTCGTCATCCGAAGGATTCGGCCGTTTTTGCAAAAGCGCTTCGGCGCTGACGAGCATTCCCGGCGTACAAATGCCGCATTGCGCTCCGCCCTGTTCAATGAAACATCGCGCAAGTGGTCCGTTCTTGGCGGTATCGGGCAGCCCCTCCACGGTCGTCACTTGGCGTCCTTCGCATTGCCCAATCGAAACGAGGCACGCATTCACGGCGACGCCGTCGAGCAATACGGTGCACGAACCGCATTCGCCTTCGCCGCAACCTTCTTTGGTCCCCGGCAAACCCAGTTGACCGCGCAAAGCATCGAGCAAACGACTGAGCGGCGGAAGGTCGACTTCGCGCGGTTGCCCATTGACATGCAAGGAAATCTTCAAGGCTTATTCCTCCACCTTGCGCTGAATGAATTCAATTTTGTATCCGTCGGGATCTTCGCAAAATGCAATCACGGTCGTGCCGTGTTTCATCGGTCCGGCTTCACGCGTCACTTTGCCGCCTTTGGTTTTCACATCGGCGCACGTCTTGTAGGCATCTTCTACGGCGATGGCGATATGTCCGTATCCATTGCCGAGCTCATATGATTTCGTGTCCCAATTGTGCGTCAATTCCAGGACAGCGGTCGAATCTTCGTCGCCATAACCGAGAAACGCGAGCGTAAATCGCCCTTCGGGATAATCACGTTTACGAAGCACACGCATACCCAGAACTTCCGTGTAAAACCCGATTGATTTCTCCAAGTCGCCGACTCGAAGCATGGTGTGCAGAATGCGCATGGGTGATTGTCTCCTCGATGTTTGTCGAAAAATCAGATTCCGCTCAGTTGCAGCGCCAAGAGTTGTTCGGGCAAAAGTGGCAAATCACGGGCAGCCATTCCCGTTGCATGTTCGATTGCCGCGGCAATGGCTGGAGCGCCTCCGTCCATGGGCAATTCACCAAGACCTTTGGCTCCGCCACCGGGACCATACGCATAAGGTGCTTCGACGAGGTCGACGTGAAATGGCGGAGCATCGAGCGCCGTGGGAATGATGTAATTCGTCATGCGTGGATTGAGAATTTTGCCATCTTTCCAGACGACGTTTTCCCAAAGCGCCCAACCAATCGCTTGCAAACTTCCGCCTTCGATTTGGCCTTTGCACATCAATGGATGGATAGCTTTGCCCACATCCGTTGCACTCCAGAATCCAAGGACGTTGACCTCGAGCGTATCGAGGTCGATTTCGATTTCGGCGACATCACATGCATACCCAAAGACGGGATACGCATCGCCTTTGTAGGTTTTATCGTCGAATTTTACCCAATCGGGATGGTTGTATTGAACGAGCGCCGTGACGGTTTTTTCTCGAGCCAAGAGCCTATCGCCGGCTGCTGCAAAATCGCCTCCACCGTGATCTTGTTCGGCGCGAACACGCGCAGCGATTTCTTTTGCGGCTTTTTCAACAATCGATCCGACCACCATCACCGTACGTGATGCAACGGTCGGACCGGAATCGGGCACGTGCGTCGTGGAAGGAACAGTGAAATCGACGGCTTCTAGATTCAAGTTTGCCGCGTCCGCGGCAATCTGCCGAAAAACCGTTTCCGTTCCTTGACCGATGTCTGTCGACGCCGTGCGAATGTTGAGCCGTCCGCCAGGAAGCAAATCCACGGCAACTCGACCTTTGAGGTACGTTTCGCCTGAGCCGGTAAAACCAGCGCCATGCATGAACACGCTGGCCCCGATGCCGCGTGCTTTGCGCCCCGTGACAATCGGTCCTGCCAAACGTTTTTCTTGGTACTTGCTGGCTTCGAGCGCTTTGTCGACACATTCCGCAATGCCCACGGAACCTCGGAGCACTTGCCCGGTCGACGTGATGTCGCCTTCGCGCAGCATGTTTTGTCGTTTCAGGTCGACCGGATCCCGCCCCGTCCTTTTCGCGATTTCGTCCACGTGACGTTCGATGGCCCAAATGGTTTGCGGCGCGCCAAACCCTCGAAATGCGCCATTCGGCGGCGTATTCGTCGCGACAGCAACGGCATCGATACGTACGTCTGGCCAACGATAAGCCCCTGCCGCATGCAATGCCCCACGAGACAAGACGACAGGTGACAACGTCATGTAGGCCCCGCCGTCCATGAGAATGCGCATTTTCAACGCGCGTAATGTTCCGTCGGCATCACTGCCCGTCGTGATTTCGCAAATCGCCGGATGCCGTTTCGTCGTTGCTTCGATGTCTTCTTTGCGATCGTAAATCATCCGCACATGCCGCCCGCTCTTTTTGGCGAGCAGCGCGGCATGCAAGGCAATGACCGACGGATACTCTTCTTTTCCGCCAAACCCGCCGCCCGTCACCGATTGGGTCACATGGACGCGATCCCCGGGCAAACCAAACGCATGCACCATTGCTTTGTGCACATAATAAGGACACTGAATCGATCCAATCACGTGCACACCCGCATCGTCCCAATGCGCAATCACACCTTGCGGTTCGATGTAGAGCTGCTCTTGGTGGTGCGTCGAATACCGGCCTTGAACGACAATCGCACACGCAGCAATCGCTTCGTCGATCGCTTTGATGCTCGCAGCATCTTCGGACACATCCGCACAACCCTTCGAGATCGTGATCTTCTTCAGGACGTTGTCATCGCCCCAAATGATGTCCTGCTTCGCTAGCGACGCTTCTGGATCGAGGACCGGCACACGCTCTTCGATGTCGAGTTTGACCGCGTGGATCGCTCGATGGAGCTTCTGTTTGTCCGAGCAGGCCAAGAGAACGATGGGCTCGTACGCATGCAAGATGCGGCTCTTGACCAAGATCGGTTGTTCCGCCGAGATGCACTGCACTTGGTTCACGTCGATGTCGCCAGCTTGCACCACCGTGACGTCACTCCAATCGAACGTTGGATCGAGCGTCACGCTGCGCAGAACTCCGTGCGCGCAGGGACTGCGCACCGTTGCGCCAAAGAGTTCACCCGCCGAAGGCGGAAGGTCGTCGACATACGCCGCTTGTCCAGTCACTTTCGCCAAACCGTCCACACGAGGGACGTTGGTTCCGACAAACTGACTTGGATTCTTGGCGGAAGAAGGTGTGGCAGTGGTCATCGGCAAACCTCATCTTCGCGAGCCTACGCCCGCAAAGAAAGTCCCTTTTCACTTCGATGTCGTAACGTTGGCAAGTTCGAGCAACACCCGCGGGTGATACACGTCACGCAGCGCTGCCAAATGGCTCGTTTGGAGCGCCTGCAAGACGCGCGCCTTCCAAAGCTCGGGGATCGCACTCTCTCCAAACCGAGCTCCAAAAAGGGCACCGACAATCGCCCCGTTCGTATCCGCGTCGCCGCCGCGATTGACTGCATCGAGGAGCGCCGCTTCGTACGTCGGCGCATGCAGCAGTTCCCAGAACGCCAAACGAAAGGCAACTCGGACAAACCCTTGCATCCGATGAATGTGTAGATCGGCTTGATACAAGCCCGGATCGTCGCGACGAGCCATCTCGAGGTCGCCGAGCAACGCTTCTCGGGCTCGCTCCGCATCAGGGCCGTCGGAAGGGGTCAGATCAATGAGGGCCGTCGCTGCATCGTCGACTTCGGTCACGGCGGCGGCATGCATCTCTTCCGGCTTGGTAAAACCCTTGCCCGCCGCGGCAATCGCCGAACAAAACGCGGCACAAGCAATGCGGCAACGCGGGTCGTAATGTGTGATGGCACTGTCGGCGAGCGCGGACAAACGTCGCACAATGGGATCGTCGACAAACGCGACGGCGATCGGCGCAATTCGCATGAGCGAACCGTTCCCCGCGGACTTCTTTTCCGAATGCAACCATGCCCGTCGCGAAGCTTCGCCAATCGAAACGCCACGCCCGATCATCGACAAACTCGCATGCGTCAGGTTTCCAATGTCGAACGCATGTTCCATCCAGGCGACGTAACGCTGAGCCACGTCACTCGCGTGATACCTCCGGTGCGCCTTCAAACTGGCTGCCAAACACGCCGCCATCTGCGAATCATCCGTGACTTGTCCCGGTTCCACGGCAAACGGGCCACCTCCCGTGATGTCCACGTGTGGGCCTGTGGCGAGCGTTGGAAACGGAGGCGCTTCCAGCGACTGAAACTCGAGCGTCGTTCCAAACGCATCGCCAACGGCAAGTCCCAACAAGGTTCCGCGAGCCCATGAGCTGCGCCAAGCGGACAAATCCGTTGCTGCTCCAACGATTTCGCGCATCGTTTTTCGTCTGCCCCTTTCGGGACGTAGTCTATCCGTTCAAGAACGTTGGTGGGCCTTGGAGATATCGAGCTGCTTCGGCAGGCGTATCAATGTCCACGAGCACATCGTTGTCGCGTACGTCCACACCGATACACGCGTCACCCAACGTGCGGAGATGGTCCCGAAGCGGTGGCGGATTGGCCTGGCGATACCGCTCGAGGGCCGCGTTTTGCATCACCACCGGATGCCCAAATCGTTCACCGACTTTGGGTCGTGTCGCGAGTGGCGAACTCCCGGGCGCACCAAGAGCGGCCAGGAGAACTTCGACGGTTTCTCGACGTGGTGGAAGTGTGTCGACAGGACAAACAACCGCGCGATCCGTTGGTTTCAGGCGTGAAACTGCGGTGGCGATCGATCCTGCTGGGCCGAGTTCGTCGGGAGCATTCGATACGACCAGATCGAGGCCCGGACAAACGAAGGGAATGAGCATTTGCACGACGTGTTTTCGGGCCACGACGATCGCCCGTGAGCATTCGGCCTGAAGACGTTTTTCCGCATGAACGATCGCGAACGGGCGAGGCTTCGTCCCTTTGGCGCCAGGCCACAAAAGCAACGCTTTGGGACCTCCAAGACGCATGCCTTTTCCTGCGGCGAGAATGATCGCGACCGTGTCCGACATGGCCGCGACTCTGATGCGTGATGCTCGCGTGTGCCAGTCGTTATCGACTCATCACCTACGTCCGCGAAGAAACAGGTTCGTCCGTTTCGTCCGAGGCACGTGGCGTCGGTTCGCCGATCTTCGGTCCGTGCCGCACGAGCCCCGTCATGCTGGCACGCCACGCGACGATTTCCGCCGCGATCGACACGCCAATCTCGGCCGGCGTTCGTGCTCCGATGTCCACCCCCAGCGGCATCCGCACGCGTTTGATGTCCGCTTCCGCAACACTCTTGGCTTCAAGTCGATCCCGCGTTTTCGCGGCTTTTCGTCGACTCCCAACGCCTCCGACAAATCCAAAACCCGCGCGAATTGCCCATTCGATCGCTGCTTGATCGAGTTGGTGATCGTGCGTCATGACCAACATGGCTACGCGCCGCAGATCCTGAGGCAACGACTGCCGCACGATCGGATCGTCATGCTCGGCGCAGAGCAGTTGCATCGGCATCGCGTCAGGTTTGTCTTGGCCCAATCGTTCCGGGACGGCCGCAGATTCTCGCGCGTCGGAGATCGTCACGGAAAAACCCAACGACGCAAGGAGTTGCGCGAGAAACACGCCAACGTGTCCCGCGCCGACGACGAGCACGTGATACGGCGGAGTCATGGGCTCGAGCAGCATATCGCCGGAACCTCCACAACACATGCCAAGCGACGCGCCCAAGCGAAACGTTTCGGTTCGAGGTAACGGAGCAGGTGCGGCGAGAAGTTCCGCCATCGAACGCAGAACCGCTCGTTCCACAGCGCCTCCGCCCACCGTCCCAAGTGCACTTCCATCCTGGAAAAGCGCGAGTTTTTGTCCTGGTGTGCATGGCGCTGATCCATGCCGAGCCATGACCGTTGCCACGACGACGCGTTCACCGCGGTCGAGTTTTTCGAGCACGCTGCGGAGCACTTCGATCGCGCCTGCGGTTTTCGGCATCAATGCGGAGGTGTCGAGCACTGCGGGCAAGTGTACCGGGACGGCGATGGATGGAGAAGGTACGGGCTGCTTGTCCGGAAAAATGGCCCGTTTCACCCGCGAAGGGTGGTCGATCGCGACGCACGAAGTAAACTCGCGCCGCGCACGCACACGCCATGCATTCAAGCGAGCGTCGATTGCGGAGCAGAGAACGAGACGAGCAGCATGACGGCGCGTAGAGGCAATGAGTTCAGCCTCGAAAAAGCAGTCGATGATCCTGGGTTTTTCCCACGAAAGACGGACCTTGCCGGACTGGTCGATTTGGTGGCGACAGGATCACCCGCCGCGGATGGAGCCAAGAAAGCGCTCGTGCGGTTTGGCGTAGACGCCGTTCGGGAAGCAATGGTCAGGACGAACTCGGCCGATGCCAAAGCTCGTGCCCGGTTGGTGCCCCTCATCGGACGGTTTGCCGCGGAACGGGCCAGCGACGAACTGACCCAGTTTCTTTTGACGAACCTCGATGATGGCGACGCAGCGGTTCGTCGCGCCGCCGCAAACGCTCTCTCCAAGCAACGCACACCCGACGTCGCCAAATCGCTCGCCGATGCGTTGGCCAAAGAGACGGACGCTTCTGCCCGTCGAGCCATCGCCGCGGCGCTTGGAAAAACAGGTGGAGCCGATGTGGTCGCGTCCTTGGACAAACTCGATGTCGAAGGTGACGAACTACTCGCGCGTACCGCATCGAAAGCCGCTCTCATCGCGCAACGTACAGCAGGACGTGACGTCGCGAGCTCCTTCGATCCGACCAAATCCCTACGCGAACCGGCGAAGGTCATTCTTCATTGTCGTTCGGGCCTTGCGCCTGTTTTGCTGGGCGAAGTCGACAGGAAGCTCCTGCCTCGTTTGTCGCCCGAAACAGAACAGACCGATCGCGTCTACATCACGCTCGTAGGTGCCCCCGAGCAATTGTTTCGAGTTCGTACGATGTTGAACTTCGGGTTCCCGTTGCCCTCGGAACCCATCGGGCCATCGGGAGATGTCGCCACGGCGCTGACTCGAGTCCTCTCGTCACCTGGCGCCTTGCGCATTTTCGAAACGTTTACGAACGGTCCGGCTCGCTTTCGGATCGACTGGGCCGATGGCGGAAAACATCGCGCAGTCACCTGGCGGGCTGCGGAACAAATCGCCGCGAATTGCCAAACGATCATCAACGATCCGACGTCGACGACGTGGGACGTCATCGTTTCGACCTCCAACGATTCAACGAACTTGGATGTGGAACTGCGGCCTCGATTCGACGATCCGCGTTTTGCGTACCGACAGGGAGATGTTCCTGCCGCGTCGCATCCCACGATTGCCGCGGCGCTCGTCCGTGTTGCTGGAGTTCGTCCGGACGATGTCGTTTGGGATCCGTTTGTCGGATCGGGCATGGAGCTCTGCGAGCGAAAAATGGCTGGTCCGTACGAACGACTCATCGGTACCGATCGCGATGCCAAAGCGCTCGAGGTTGCGCGAAAGAACCTCGATGCAGCCGGTGCGAACGACGCCGCCTTGTTCTTAGAAGACGCGCTCACGTTCGTGCCTCGGGGTCCGCGTGCGCCGACGGTTGTCATTACGAACCCGCCGATGGGCCGTCGCGTTTTGCGAGGTGAGGACCTGCATTCGTTGCTTGATCGGTTCTTGGCGCATGCCGCGGCTGTACTTGCGCCCGGTGGACGCATTGCGTGGATCACGCCGGTGCCTGCGCAGAGCGCGCGTGTCGCCAAATATGTCGGTCTCGAACGGATCATGACCGCACGGATCGACATGGGTGGATTCGATGCGGAGATGCAGTTGTTGCGCGTTCCCGAAGGTGGCCGGAGAACGGAACGTGGACGGGCAGACGACCGCCGCGGCCGTCGCTCGTGACTACGAACTAGTGCTTGAAGCCAAAGAAGTACGCGGCTGCGGCACCCACGATGATCAGGAGCGCCAACCCAACACCGATGAAAAGTCCACGGAGGGCGCTCGGTTCTTCTTCGTTTGGCGCGACAACCGGTGCGGCAGCGGGCTCTTTGGCCAGAGGCGCCGCAGGACCAGGCGTCGCCACGGGTGCAGGTTGCGCCGGTGTTGATGGAGCTTTGAGGGCGGACGCTGGAGCTGGCTGCGGGAACTGCGGAGCGGCGATTCCCGACGTGGATGGCGACGTCAGTGCCGACGTCGCCAGGCCCGGCGTAACCGCGGGGGCAGGTGTCCCTGTCCCTGGTGTTTGTCCAAGTACATTGGCCGCAGCGGCCGGAGATGCACCGGCCAAAATCGCTTTGACGTTGAGACCTTTCGACGGCGACGCCGGCGTCTCGCGTGGTTCCACGGCATTGGCGTCGGAAACCTCTTCGATCAGCGAGATCGCACCAAACGACATGCTCGTTTCTGCCGGTGGTGAGGTCGGGTTTGTCGCCGTGGCGGCCGCGACGGCTGCCGACGTTGGATCCACAGGCGTCTTGCGATCGGCGGGCGGTGCGATCGAGGACTTTGCTTTTTGTAGGACCTCGGCTGGCGCTTCACGCATCACCGTGGCTTCGCCATCGACATCGTCGATGACAGCTTCGCGCGAGATGCCTGGCACCGGTGGAGGTTGCGGCGTGTAAGCCGGTGCAGGAGCGGCTTTTTTCATCTGATCGATGACCGATTGCGCTGTGAATCCTCCAGCAATCGTTCCTTTGGCCAAACCGCCGCGCGCGGGCGGTGCTCCTACTGCACGTGCCGCAGGTCCGCCAGGAGAACGCATCATGCCGAAGCCTGTACCCTGCGCTCCTGGTGGCGGGGTCGACTTCGTCATGTTTTCCGGTGGCGGGGCAGGGACCGTTGCGGGCGCTCCGGTCACCCTCGCGATCATTGCTGCCGGCGAGATGGAGATCATCGAGGTTTTCGCATTCTCGTCGTCGTCTTCGAGCAACCCATGGTCGGGTTTGGCAAGACCATCCTTTTGAGCAGCAACGGATTCGTTTGTGGACGAAGCAGTTTCTTTGGCCGGTGCAGCAGGTTCTGGGGCTCGTGACGCCGCAGCTTGCTCACGCTGAGCGATCAACGCTCGCACGGCATCTGCTGCCGAAACGGGACGCATCACCGTGCGGGCATCGTCGTCATCGTCTTCCGGTTGATCGTCAACCATTGGTGGCAACTCACGGACTTTCGAATCCGGATGCCATCCTTCGAGAGCTTCGCGAAACGCCGCTAGGCTCGCTGTTCGCCGTGCTGGGTTGGGATTGAGCGCACCTTCGAGAATGTGTTGAAGATCGTCGTCGCCCACATCGAACGAAGACAACGGAGCAAAAACACCTTCACGAATTTTCTTCCGCGTGGAAGCTTCATCAGCCGCGACAAACGGGCTCGAGCCCGTGATCAGAGCGTAAAGAGTGGCGGCTGTACCCCACGTGTCATCAGTGGGCGAAGAAGGACCCGTGTCCAAACGTTCCGGCGACCGGTATTCGAGTCGGCTACGAATGGCTCCTGTTGGGATGAGCATTCCAAGAGACAACCTCGATGCGCTCGCTGTCTTCATTGCTTCAGGCGACACAGCGCCATGCGCAAGACCACGTGAATGCATCGATTCGAGTTTCTTCGCGAGTCTAACGATCCAGCCCACTGCATCGAGCTCGTTGATTGGACCTTCTCGCGCAATGCGCTCCGCAAGCGTTTCCACCGGTCTCCTGATTGGCGATGTCGATGTCCTTCGCTTCTACATCGACGATCGTCGTGGGAAAGCAAAAATCTGCTACCGTCGGGCCCAATGCTCACGACCCCTCGTCGCTATGCACGCCCCGATCAAAACTTACCTGCGCAGGGTATTGCAAAACGTGGTCGCATGGCGAGCGTCCACCTCGTCTGCGTGCTGTCACTTGGACTACTGGGACTAGCCGGCTGCCAACGCCAACTTGACATGGCGAAAACCTACGATGACCGCGGAGCCGAAACGACGATTCGTTACATCGGCGTACGCGAAGGAACGCGGCAATATGCCGATTACAGCAGTATCCAAGGGACGATTTTGACCGAGCCGGCGAAAGCGGAGCGTTGACCATGCACCAGTCGTCCGGAAATTCGGGGTTTCGGGAAGCAATTGGCGCCCAGCGTCTCAAACCCCGCAATGCGAGTTGGTCACTCGCGATACCAGTTGTATTCGCCGCGTGGAATATGACCGGTTGCGCAACGCCTCGAGATCGTGCAGCCGCACTCATTGCCGCATCTACAGCAGGTCACTTGCGTCCGGTCGTGGCGTGTTGGGAAAAAGAGTACGAATCATCTGGATTCGAAGGCCAATACATCGCGGTTGTCGATTTTGAGGTTGGTGGAGACGAACGTTTTCGCAACGCGAAAGTGACGTCGCTCGAACCCAAAGACGGGAGCGCCAAGAGTCATGATTTGACGCCGTTTCGCGAATGCGTCGAGAAAGCGTTCAACGAAGTTCAACTTCCCACCTCGAACGATTCCGGCGGCCCGGGCTACAGCACGATTCTCGGTGTTGCCGTGACAAACTACCGCATCGCGTTCGTTGGCGATCAGGAAGGACGTCGACAAGAAGCGGGTGGTCGACAAGCGAATATCCTCATCGGACCTCGCGCCGACCGTTGCGCAGGTATGTACGCTTATAAGCCGCCACGTGATTCATCGACACTTTTCACCGAGATCGGGCTCCTTCAATCGAAGCCACCCCCGGCAAGCGACAAAGATGCTCAAGCCCGTAACCTGCAACAAACGTACGACTTGCAGCTCGAACTTGCCGCACGCCTCGAAGCAGACCTCTCCAACCGATCCATCCCCAACGCCAATCGTAAACGTCTTGTCGATGCGCTCGAAGTTGCAGAGCGCGAAATCACCTCGATAGGCGCGCGAATCGGTTGCCCCGCGCGAACCGACAAGTAACTTTTCCGAAAGACAAACCCGCGCTCATTGTCCACGAGCGGGACGTTTGCGCTGCTTGAACCACTTGCGCATCTTTCGCATCCGCGCCACTTGCTTCCATGGCGCGTGCAAAACACATGCGGCCGCTTCTTCAGAACCTTCCGGTGCTCCCCAGCGTTGTTCCGGACAATCGTTTGGATTGTACGCCACCTCGAATGCCTCGGCCCGTTTGACGACATCCGCCAACGACAAACCAAATTTCGATTCGTCACTCCGGATGTACTCAAAGCGCCGTTTGCTCAATTCCTCCGTCAACGTGGTCTCGAGCTTCTTACGTACGTCGTCGGCTGTTTGTCCTGGATCAACTGCGTAACGTGACAAACGTCTCGTGATGCGCGCGGGCGCTCCGGTCACCATGTCGATCGCGACGAGCAAACGCAGATCACGCGAAGGTGTCGAAAAGTCTTCCCAAGGCCCCACCGTTTCAAAAATGGCCGCTCCGTCGGGCATGTCGATACGTGGAGCGCCGCCTTGTCGGTACTTGCGCCCATTGTCCACCGACCCAACTCGCACCTTCACCTGCTCTTCCAACGCATCAATCATCTCGAGCAATGCGCGTTGTGGATCGAGCGGCGATGGCGAAAGTACGTCGTCGACGCGATCGTAAAACCCTTCCACATCGTGCTCGTACTGCTCCATGCCCCAATCGCCGTAGTCGGGATGCGTTGCGATCTCCTGGTTTTTCAACGACCGCATCACGTTGTTTTCAACCACCAAAGGGCGGAATCGTTTGAAACCTGGACTGCCCAACGATGGATCGAGCGCAAAGAGGAAATTCCCGCGCCAATAACGCTTGCGCCCGACCGTTCCGTCCGGTTGACCATCCACCGCGAGCAACATCCCCGCATGTTCCGACGTTTGCGGAAATCGGCGAACCACCACGAGCACGTGCCCATATGGATCCGCGTAAATCGTTCCTGGTCGCAACGAACGTTCGGTAAGACGAACCGGATAGAAGTTTGTCTCGTCATCGTCGCCCGCGGTTCGTGGCGTACCGGAATGCACCGTATCGGCGAGTGTCGTCCGGACAAACTCGGCAAATTCGGCCATGCGATCGGGGTTTCGGTGCAGGGGCCATTCCAGATTCGAGCGTGGATTCTTGCAATTCGGCGCGCGCCCTCCGCCTCCGCGTGTGCAAGACGAGTACGCGAAGGGCAGTTCGAGCTTGAACGAAAAGTAGGCACGCAAAGCAAACGGTAGATCCGCGCAATCCGGATCGATCACCGGGGCTTTGGGTCCGGCCGCGTCTTCATCGGGGGTCAAGTGATCGTGCAACAAGTTGCGCTGGGGATCGCGAAGCGCATCGTGCAAGGCGGCAAAAGAAAGCGGCTCGCCCACGGGAGCATCGAAAAGTGTCTGTATCCAAGCGGAATACAGGTTCTCCGTTTCGCTATTCCAAACCCGCTTGACGGCCCACATACCTTGTGGCGGAAGAGGTTTTTCCTCGACGTCGTCCACCACGACTTGCTTGCACGTTTGCACCGCATTTTCTGCGGTGAAGTAAACGCGGTACGTGCCTTTGGTGGGAGCATCGAGTGTTTTCCGCCAAAAATACGGAGGGCCACCTTCGCGCGTTTCGGTGCGAGCGATTTCGGCCCCTGTCGCATCACGAATAACAATGCTTCCTGCGAGAGGTTCGTCGTTCGTAACAACAAACCGCAGCTTTTTTCCGGGGCGTGGCGTACGTGGCGAAACGAAGATCGAAGTTTTGGCAGTTTCGACGCAATCGTCGGGCAACGGTGGCGTTGGTTTGGCGGAAGGGTTTGGCGCAGAAAACGAAGCGACGGTTTCTGCGATTCCAACGGTGGCGACGAGGCGCGGAGATTCCTCGGCCTGTTGGCTACACGCAAAGAGCGTTGCAGCGAGAAGCAAAACCAAAGGGGAGCGCAAGGAGGTCAACAATCAGAAGCTATAACGCCCGCGGGTCCAAAGAACGTTCCCGCCTGTTTCGGCAGAGCCGAACTTTGTATACGACTTGCCGAGTTGGAACAGGCCGCCGGCGCTCAGGTCGAGCCCGTTGCCGAAGTTGTATTCGAGCGAGGGGAAGAGAACCATCGAGAAACCTTCGGCGCTGAAGGGGGAAATCGAGCGCGTGACGCGTTTGCCTTGTTCATCGTCCCAGGTTGATTCTTGGAAGCCCGTGACATCGAGAATCGTGAAGAGCCGAAAAAGTGCCGCGTCATTCATGAATTTCAGGTCCGTGCCCAAAATGACGTAATCACCGAGGCGTGGCCGAAGTATTTCTCGCGCGCACGTTTCACCGTTTTTGCTCAGCGCACACGAAAGAACGTTGGCTCCTTCGACGACGCCGCTTTGCCGCACGGCATATCCGGGGCTGATGAAATCGCCTGCGCCGAATTCGTCGACCATGCCGTGCACCCACATGGCATTCAGATAGACGTGTTCGCCGAAGGTGTAATCGAGGCCGAGGACCCATTTCAAAAAGGCGCGTTGTTCTACGATAACCGGTTGTTTTCCGCCGCCTGGTTGGCCATCGCCGTCGTAATCGTATTCGCCCGCGGGCTGTGGAATTCCCAGCGGCAAATCATCATTTGTGACGCGAATGCGTTGTTCCTTTGGAACGATCAAGGCGCCTTCGAAACGATATCCAATGCCATTGATATCGTCATTGATCCATTTGAACGGATTGACTTCACCTGCGGCATTAAATCCGTAGACGTACATCTCTGGATATTGCAAGGTCACGTCGGTCTGAAGGGTCCCTTCGACGCATTCGGCCGGTTTGTTGGGATTGCATTGCTTGTTGGCGACGAGCCGCGTGTGATTGGCGACAGGTTGCGGAAAGTCGCTACGGCCACGGTAAAACGACAAGGCGAGGTCGTGTTCCTTGATGGAACCCGCAATGCGATATGCGAATTGCATATTGCCAAACGTAGGCTCGGGCAATTTCGGCGTTACGCTGCCGACAACCGTGGGAAAACCAAAAATCGTTTGCGCCGCGGCTTGTTCACCAATGACGCGATGTCGGAATTGTTCATCGGCAAAGGGCATGCGATCGAGTTGCGCAAGCGCCAGGGATCCCGAAAGCGGCAAAAGAGCGGGCTTGAATATCGGCGCCAAAACGGCGGAAATCGACCAATCTTCGTTGAGCCAATAATCGGCCTTCACCATGAAGTTCGCGGCTTGCCGACCAAACAACAAAGGATCCCGAAGATCATCTGAATTCAAGTTGTTTGTCGGATTGAACTGATCCCCCACTCCCCACGAAACGATTTGTTGACCAATGCGCAGGTCGAGGTTCTTCAGGAAAATCCCGCTGGCTTCAATGTACGCCGCCCGAGCTTCAACCCAATACGGATCGGTCTTCTGTATTCGACTAAGATCCGAAACACTGTTGAGTTGTTCCGGAAAACCGCTGTACACGAAGTTGAGTTCCGTGACGCCTTTGAACTTGCCGTACGTAGCGTTGAGTTTTACCCCGAGCGTGTTCCAATTTCGCTCGACCCCGGCAGGTAGTTCCTGTCTGTCGTAGAAGCCGCCGACTCCCACGGGCGAGATGCGAAAACGCAAATCGCTTTGGAGACGGCCGCTCCAATCGAGTTCGAGTTCGTCGGCGTAAACTGGGGCGGATGTACCGAAGGAAAGGGCGGCGGCAAGGATGCTCGCGCCGCCCAAACAGACGTGGCGATTCATGAGGAGCGGGACGTTATCACTTTTCGAGGTTGCGTTTCGAGAACAAATCGTCGCTCAGTTCCGCGTTCACCTTCCACGTTTTGGTCGTGAACTTGGTCCAAAGGCCGCCCTTGGAGTGATCGACCATCTTGAGCGTCATCGGCGTGCACACGCCTTCTTCGCATTTGTAATCCGAGCGCGTTTCGGTTTTGACGTGTTGGCCCGAAGCATTGAAGTATTTGATTTCCGAGGGCAAACTCTTGTCTTTCATGACGGTGAATTCGAGTTTGCCGTAGGGGGTGGTTTGTCCGGCCTTGGGTTTCAGGGCGAGCTTTTGATCATTGCCGGAATCACTGGCCACTTGCCCTTCGTAGAGTCCGCCGTAAGACTGCGAAGCGAAATCGTCCTGCGTGAAGGCCATGCCCATGAAACTTTGGTCCGTCGTATGGCTAGCGATGCGGCGAACTTTGCCGAAAGCCGGCAGATACACGTACATTTGGGTGGGGCCCAGAATGAGAACCTTGGTGCCTTTCATATCGGCGGGCGCGGTGAATTCAGTCATCCGCTTTTCGCCCTTGATGTAGACCTTCATGCCGATTTTCTTTTCGGCTTTTCCAGGCTCCTGATTGATGACCTCGTATTCGAGGTATTGGGATTTCGCCATGTTCATGGCCTTGTCCATCTTTCCGACCGCCGCGTCCCCGGGGGGATCTGCGCTGGCGCTGCCCACGCCCACGAATGCGACGGAAAGAACTGCACCCACGGAAAGCCAACCACGGAAAGACATGTTCATCGGGAACCTCGTTCGTTCAGGGGCCGATTTGCGTCCGGGGCAAGATCGGCGTCGGGCGCTTCAGACGGAAGCGCGGGTTCGAGTATTCTATCCACAGAGCGATAATAGCTAAGTTTTCGGGCAAAAAGTGGAATGACCAGCACTGTTGCCAAGGCCGCGGTGATCATCGCCGCAGCCGTCAATCCGCCCACATTTTGCAAAGGACGTGCTTCTCCAAGCGTCAACACGAAAAATCCGGCGGCGACCATCAACGCGTTGACCCAAATCGCGGGACCCGTCTCACGCGCCGCCATACGCGCGGATTCGCCAGTGTCCGCACCTTGGGGCGCCCGCCAGGAAACCATGAGATGCACGGCGTAATCGACGCCCGCGCCAATGATGAGGCTCGCGAGCATCGACGTGCCAATATCGAGTTTCACCCCGATGATCGCCATGCCCCCATAAATGACCGAGGTTGTCAGAACAATCGGCAAAATACCCAAAAGACCGCTGAAAAGCGAGCGGAACAGGGCCACCATGATGACGAGCACCATGCCTAGGGAAAATCCCAAACTGCGCCATTGATTCGCTTCGACGCTCTGTGACAAACCCGCGTGCATGACGGGCAGACCCGTAACTGCAACACCAAGTGTTTGTCCTTCTTCACCGGCCTTCACGGGCAACGCCACCGTCGGAACTTCCACGTCCATCAATGCCGTCGCAATGGCCGTCGTGAATCGTTCGCCTTTTGGCCCTTCTGGCAACGCCAATTTCGTCGTCGCGACGAATTGCTTGGCCAATTCCGCCGTGCTCGCACGTCGCCAAATCTCATCCAGCGGTCGGCTCGCTGTTCCCACGAGATCAATCACGAGTTCGTCCGTGGCTGGCTTGCCCAAAGCCACAGCCACCACTTCCGTCATTTTCGCTTCGGCTGGTTTGGCCCCAATTCCAGCAAGCGCTGTCGCCACTTTTTGAATCAGGTCCGCATTTTCGAGCTCGACGGTGCATTCGTCCGAACTCAAGAATTGAACCAATCCTTTTTCCACCACCTTCGAAACATCGAATGCTTTCGTCCCACCGATGTTTTTTTCGATTTCTGCGGGTGGGGGCATCGTCACGGCATATTGCGCTCCGAGCGCTCGCAATCGTTCGACCACAAAGGTTCGACGTCGAGCCGCGATCTCGTCCATGCGGTTCGATGACGCATCGGCAATCACGACTTTCGTGAGCATCGTGTCTTGCGTCAATTTTCGCAGATTTTCAACGAGTGGTTCGGTTTCCCCAGCGCTCGTCGTATCGAGCTTGGCCACGACGAGCGCGTGTTGTTTGTCGTCCGTGACCAATTGTTCGACGGCTTTTTTGCCAGCCAAAAATTGATAAAGTAGTTTTACCTTGGCCGACGTATTCGGAATACGTCGATCGCCTTCCATGGCTTCATTAACTTGGGCAATGACATTGCCAATGTGATTGACGCTCGTTACGTGGGGTACGGCTGCGAGACGATCGCCGAGCAAACGGACTTCACGCAACACAGCCGGATCGGTCATGTCGCCGTCGACTTGAACTTGCAAAAAGAGCGAACCACCGAATCCATCGTGCAAAAATCGTTCGGCTTGGTCGGGAGGACTGTTTTTCGCAAAAAACGCGGCATTGTCCATGCGGCTATCGAGTTTGCCGACAAAAAACGCACTTCCAATGGATAGAGCGGCAACTGCCGCACCAACCACCATACGTCGGCGTTGCGGCAAGGTGGTCAGCCAAATATGGAACGTCGCTGGGCCTAAATCTTGTGGTTTCTTGCCTTTGAGTCGCGCGAGCAAAATAATGGCGGGCACGAACGTCATGGCCAAAACGAGCGTAATGAAAATCCCGAGCGCCGTGAAAATACCAAACGTTCGCAGCGGCGCGATGTCCATGAACAGGAACGACAACAAACTTACGGTCGTCGTCAAACCGCTCGCAATGACCGGCGGACCGATTTCTTCGAGCGTTCGGCGGAGAGCCGTTTGTCCATCCGTACCATACGCAACAGCGTAATACCGCGTGAGAATGTGGACCGGATACGCGCTGCCCAAGGCGAAAAGAATGACGGGCAACGAGCCGAGAACGACGTTGACCGAAACGTTGAACATGCCCATCAGGCCGAGGGACATCAAGATCCCGAGCCCTGTGGACAAGAGCGCGAGACCCGCGCCGATGACATCACGGAATGAAAAAATCGTAATGAGCACAATGACGAGCACGGCCCATGGGGCGAGCCGGCGCATGTCTTCTTGGGTGACGTCGTAAATGTAAGTGGAAATAAATGGCGCTCCGCCCCAGTATTTCTTTTCGTTCGGAAATGCTTCTTCAATGGCCGAACGCACCTTTTGCGCCGTGACTTTTTGCTCGGTTCCGTACCCGGAAAAACAGTACAGCAATGTCGAACGGCCGTCCTTGGAAATCAAATTGCCGACGACGTGATCCCGCGACATCACTTTTTCGCGCAAAGCGGCACGATCGGCGTCGGATTCGGGAATCTGCCCAATGAGGTAATCGGTCGTGATCCCACCTTGTTGCAAATTCGGTGCGAAGTCCTCGACGTTGGTCAAACTCATCGTATGACCAAGCCCTTCGGTTTCATTGAGTTTCTTGGTGACCGTGCGCAAACGCTTCAAAAAATCGGGGGCCAAAACATCGTCGGCTTCAATGCCTACGAGCGCGATGTCGAGACTGCCAAATCGCTTGCTCACATCATAAAAAATGCCGACTTCTGGGTTTTGTCGCGGCAAAAATGCCAGAACATCGTCGTCCCGCTGGACCCGCGAAGCATAAAAAATGCCTGCAATCGACATCGCAAATACGATGAATACCGTGGCCCATGCCGCGTTGCGTCGAACAAGAAATTGGGCAATCAAGTGCATGAAAATTGTGTCCTCGACGAGATGACCGCGTAGCTAAGCCGACGAGGGCGTAGGTGTCAAGCCTTCACAACTTGTAATAATCGTGCGGAAATTCATTCGCAGCGAAAGAGCCCAATGAAGACTTCTCGTTTGGATGACAAAACATTTTAGTGCGAATCCGCGTTCGCATTCCGCTCGTAATGGCTGGTACGTCCAACGTGGAACGTTTCTCGACGCACGTGATCAGGGGAAAGCGACTATTTTTGGGAAAAGCTGATTGCCGCGATAATTCCCAAAAGCGCGAGCAATCCAATTCCGATACCCATGGCGACGGCGACCCAGGGCCGCAATTGCCGCGGGGGCGCTCCATCAGCAGGCCCGAAGGGTGGGGCAATGGCGGGATTTTGGCCTGATGCTCGCATCGTCGCTTGCTGCTGCGCTTGTTGATATTGCTGCTGTTGCGCTTGTTGCGCTCGCCACTGCGCCAAACCCGCTTCGTTCATCTGGGGCATCATGGCGGTTCCGCCGAGACCAACCCCACCGCTCAGACTTTGAAGTTTGGCGGGTTGTTGTTGGGGCAGGGGGGTGCTCTGCGGATTGGGTTGTGACGTTGGAGCAGATGCGGGCCACGACGCGCGACCTTGTTGGTTTGGCGGGGAAGCGGCGTCGTTTGTCGGCGGAGATGGACGCATCATGCTCGCGTTCATCAGCGGAATGGTTTTTCCGACCTTCGAATACGTTTGCACCGGCAGTGGTGATCCTGGCCGGTAAACCTGCGTGACCCCGAGATCGGCTTCTTCGTCGACGGATGGCATCGGTTCACGTGCGCTGTCAGCTCGATCGGCGCGATCCGCAAGCACTTCCAGGCGCGCCACAACATCGGCTGCGTGGGCAAACCGGGCGTTGCGATCCCGGATGATGCAGCCAGCGATGACTTCGTCGAGATCGCGATCGATCGTGGGAACGAGGTCGCGCAAACGTGGAATCGGATCCTTCAAAACGGCATGAATCAAGTCCGGTCCGCGGCCTTGAAATGGCCGTTTGCCCGCGAACATCTCGAATGCAAGTACGCCCAGCGCCCAAATGTCCGTGCGGGGATCGATGTCCGCGACGCCAATGATTTGCTCGGGTGCCATGTACGCGGGTGAGCCCAACATACCGCCAGGCGTCGTGAGCATTTCGTTGTCACCCATGGGCTTGCAAAGGCCGAAATCGAGCACTTTGACGATCTCGCCGCTGCTTCCTGCTTCGCGGTGCAGGAACACGTTTGCGGGTTTGAGATCGCGATGAATGATCGCTTGTGCATGTGCAGCCACGAGCGCTCGGGCGATGTCGCGCGTGATCATCAGTCCGCGTCTTTGGTCGAGTGCGCCTTCGCGTTTGATCACGGCATATAGCGTCTCGCCGACGAGCAACTGCATCACGAGAAACGGATCTTGTTCTTCCGTTTCGCCGACGTCGTAGACCTCGACGACGTTGCGGTGCGAGATTTTACCCGCGGCGCGAGCTTCCCGAAGCAAGCGCATGCGCAGGTTGTCCGTCGCATTCACGATGAGTTTCATCGCGACATGGCGAGCGGTGACGTCGTGCACCGCTTCCCACACGACGCCCATGGCCCCCTGACCGAGCCTTCGGACGAGGCGATATTTGCCTCCTACGAGGTCGCCGGCCTTCATGCGTTGCGGATGCTAACAGAAGCGCGGGCTGAACAGAAAGATCCACGCAAGTCGAGATTGCTCGAAACGCGAAAGAGCGCCTAAAGTGGCCCCATGCTCTCCAACCCGCGACCGCGAATTGCCTTTGGTTTTGCATTCTTGTTGACAGCTCTCTTGGCAGGCTGTCGAGACGATCCGGCACCAAAACCAGAAGCACGGGCCACTCAAGTTCCTGCGAAGCAGGACAAACCCAGCGCGGAAAAACCTGCCACTACGGCACCGGCAGTGACTGCGACCCAAGCGGCTCCCGCGGTAAAACCAGCGGCCGATACACCTTCGGCAGCACCGAGCGCGAGTGCGTCGCCCAGCGCGTCGAGCGCAACAGCGGCACCTGCGCCGGTTCCCGATCCGTCTCTCGATTGCGACAAACTCCTGTCGCTCGAGGACATCTTCAAGGCTTGCAACGTGAAAGTCGAAGCTCCTGCCGATCAGCCCTCCGAAGATATTGGGACGGAGTCGCGTTGTGTACGTCGGTTCAATAGCAAAGACGCCGGGTTGCTGACGCTGATTGTCGTTCGTCACGCGAGCGACGAGGAAGCCAAAGAGCGTTACTCGAAGGACTTCACCGTGGAGCTCAGCAAGCCGGACGTGGTCGCCGATGCGCCTGGTTTGGCGCGGTTTTTCTTGAAGAAGGGCGTGAGCGGCGATCCGATTTTGACGGCGGAAGCCGTCAAAGGACGTTTCAACGTGACGTTGTTCAATCCGAAAGTAACCGTTGGAGGTCAAACGGTCGGTCCGGTTTGTGAAGAAAAACCGATCGGGAAACTGCTCGTACAAGCCTTGTCGCAAATTCCTTGACGCGTGTGGCAACGCCCGCCGGGCACGCAGCGTTCTCATCCACAAATATTTTGAGCACCAAAGAAAAACACTTGGAGTGTAAACGAATCGTTGCCCCAGCCCCGTTCGGGCAATCGACCTAGGTCATCCTGCGTGGCGCTTTTCGAAGCGACATGTTCCGTGCCCGGATGATGGTGATCACCATGGCCGAAAACTCCCCAGGACGGGTGTGTCATGCGTCCTGGGCATCCATTGCGACGCGTCGTCCGGCTTGGATTTATGGTTTAATGCCCGGACAACCAAAAAACATGAAATCTCGCGCCACGAGCAATGCTGCGAATTCACGGAGAAAGATGGCAAACCAGCGGTCGCGCCGCTGTACCAAAGGTGGGCCATTGAGCGATTATGAAATAGAGCAGTTCAAATGGGCCGCGGTCAAGGTTGATCCGGCGCGTTTCCACCGAGCAAATCAACCGACGATTGCATTTGTGGGGCAATCATCTTGACGCGGCGGCCGGTATTTTGAATCATCGCCAGGCATCGTTGTTCGGCACGTCTCCCGTGCCGCTCGATGGGAAGGCTCATCATGCACGACACTCGCATGGACGTTTATGAAGCGATCGCGTTTGGCCGTTTTACTGCGGCACAAATCCAAACCCTGTTGCTTGGACTCGATGTTGAACTCGATCCTGCTTTGAAACTCGTTGCAAATCGCGTGTCTTCGGCCAGTGACGCGCTCGAGTTGGCCATGATTCGATCGGGTATGCCGGAATTTCTTTTGCATCGAGCGCCTGCGGGACAACCGGATCCTTTGCGCGAAGCTCGGGATGCGTTGCGGGGAGTCGTCCACGATGCCGAAACGGCGCGCGATGGATTCATGTTTGCCTCGCGTTTGTTGCAAGGTGAGTCATTGAGTACGGCGTTGCGCCGAACGCCGGGAAAACTCCTGGCGCGTATGGATCACGCACGTCGCGAAATCGATGAGGCGAAAGCGACATTTGTGGCCCATGCGCATTGGAGCGGCGTTCTCGATCGCGCGCGGCACGCGCTCATCGCCTTTGATGCCAAGGTTCGCGCGGAACGAGCGGAACGGCGCGGGATTCCTTCCGAGGTATTTTCGGCATGGCAAACGTGGCAGCGCACCTATGCAGCGGCCAAACACATCGTCATCGGAACATTGGCCGGTTGTGAACAACTCGCTTTGGTCCGCGAAGTATTCGACGATTTGGCGGATGAAACCGAAGCTCGTCTCAGCCAATTGCCTCCGCCCCCCAATTTTTAATTCCCCAAATGGTTTACCTGCGCAATGGCGCACGTACAAGCGCCGCATACGTCGAGCTGCTCGTGCCTGGGACGCTTTCGTAAAGCACGACTTCGTGAATGAACGTTTCTCCGAACGTTCGTTCCGCTAGTTTGTTCCGACAATCAACCAACGATTCATCTCCGCGGGGATCGGCAGATCGGGCCAGCGTCAAATGTGGCGCGTATTCGCGATGTTCCGGCTTGAAACCCAACGGTTCGAGCTTGTCGGCGAGGGTTTTTTGCAAGGCGCGAAGCGCCATCATATCACCCCCGATACCCGCCCAAAGAACCCGCGGATGTTTCGTTTCGCCAAACGATCCACCATGGGCAAACCTTAATTGAAATGGATCGTGCAAGGCGACGACGGAATGCATGATGTCACGAATGGTCGCGATTTGCGCCTGCTCGACGTCGCCCAGAAAAACCAAGGTCACGTGGAGTTTTTCGGCTCGGACCCAGCGGGCATGCGGCGCGACCAAACGTAACTGCGCAATGGTTTGTTCAAATTGAGCGATGATTTCCGGATTCGGATCCACCGCGAGAAAAAGACGCACGGGCTTGGTTGCGGGAATGCCGCTCATGGACAAAGCCGACTTGTCGAATACCCCGATTCCGTGCGGAGATACAGGTAACGGTCGTGCATGCGATCATCCCGGCCAAACCAAAACTCGATACGTTCCGGCGCGACGCGGAAGCCACTCCAATGCGGGGGTCGAGGTACATTGCGTCCTGCATATCGTTTTTCCACGTCGGCAAACGCCTTTTCCAATTCTTCGCGCGAAGCCACGATTTCGCTTTGCGCTGACGCCCAGGCACCAATTTGGCTGCCGCGCGGACGACTTGCAAAATACGCATCGGCTTCCGCATCACTCACGCGTTCAACGCGCCCTTCGATTCGCACTTGTTCCGCAGCGGCGGGCCAATGAAAACACAAAGCTGCATAAGGATGTTTTTCGAGCTCACGGCCTTTGCGACTCGTGAAATTCGTATAAAACACGAATCCCTGATGATCGACGGACTTCAGGAGAACCACACGGGCCGAAGGACGCCCGTCGGCCGTAACCGAAGCCAGGGTCATTGCGGTGGCATCGCTCGTTTCGCGCGCCTTCGCACGAGCAAGCGCGTCTTGAAATGCGACGATCGGGTCAAGGACAGGGTGGTTCATCGCGGCGAAGCATAGGGGCCGATAGTGGCTTGGAAAAGACCAAAATCCTGGCTGCGCACTTTTTTCTTGCGTGACCGATCTTATCAGTTACGTTGCGGCGAATTCCCGTGGAGAATATACCGTGAAATTTCCCGCATTGAGCCTCGCGCTCCTCGCGTTGTCGGTCCCTGTGACCAGCTACGCCGAAGCCTGAGGCGCCTGAAGCAATCCCAACCTACCAGTTGGTGGGTCGGAAACGAAAGCCGTTACGCCAGGACGATTGGATGTTCGTCTTGGAATGAGCGGATTGTACGGTTCGGCGGAGCATCTTGCCGAGTGCCCGGATCTTGGGCCGGCGTGTAATGGTCCCGTTCCGCCGGTGCCTTATTATCATCACGTCGGCTTGTTGCTTTCCGATGTGACCGCAGATGTGGCTTATGGATTGACCGAAGCGATTGCCGTCGAGGCGCGTGTTGTTTTTCGCGTTGCCGATACGACGCCCACGTACCGGGAAATCGACGGTACGGAGAAGTTTGTCCCAAATGATATTCATCACCACGATCGCACCATCGTTGGATTCGGCGACCCGTGGCTGGTTTTTCGCGCTGCCGCGGCTTGGGGAAAGCTGCGTACGGCGGCTCGATTGGGCGTTTCTTTTCCGGTCGGACGAACCGAACCTGATCCTTATGCATTGGCTGCGCAGGGGAAATGGCACGAACACATCATGATGGGGACCGGAACGTTCATGCCCATTGTGGGGATGGGCGTGGCGTACCCGATTGGTCCCGTGGAATTTGCGGCGTCGGCGCTGGGGATCTTTAATGTGTACGAAAATCCGGACGGGTTTCGCGCGCCAAGCAGGATGTTTGGCGGCATTCGGGCGGGATATCCCATTCCCTCCATCAAACTCACGCCGCAGTTGACGGCCGATATTGCCTACGAAAGCACTGAAATTTGGCATGGCGCGTATGCGCTCGAAGGTTTTAATGCGCGCGCCGATGTGCTCGTGGGCGCAGGCGTGCAATGGGAATTTGCCGAGAAATGGAAGCTCGAAGCGAACGTCAAGGCGCGTGTATTGCGCTTGACCGACGCTCCAGCCTTCAATTATCCGGGTTTGGCGCAGTTATCCATTTCGCACGCCTGGGACTTGGGGAAAAACGAAAAGAAAGAAGAAGATCACGACCACGATCACGATCACGGGCACGAACACGAACACGGGCACGAACACGAGGACGAGCACGACCATCATCATTGAGGGCTCGAGGCCAGATGTGTAGCGCGACGAGTCTCGGGGCAATCGTCGACCTCGGTGAAGAAAATCTCTTCGCGCCTGGTGCTGGTTGTGGTTGGCTCCGATTCGAGGAGTTCACCATGAAAGCAATGTCGTTCGTGTTCGTCGTTCTCGCTGCATCGATGGTCGCGGGTTGTGCGGAGGATAAAGCCAAGCCCACCGCTGATCCGGCAAAGGCCAGCACGGCAGCTCCGTCGGCCAACGCTGCGCCTGCTGCTGCACCGGACAAACCCGCCGAGAAAAAGGACGAAGGCGGTTGGTGAACGACGCTTCGCATTCGTGAATCGTTCCCCATCGAACTTGCAAAAAAGCCTGCTACTTGCGCTGCTCGTTGCTCTTGGCGGTAGCGCGAGCTGTGAACGGCGTCGTGCGTCTTTTGAAACCTTTCTGCAAGATCCGCCGGATCCTTTTCCAGCACTTCGAGCCTTCGAAGCGGAACGTCGTACCCAGACAAACTTCGTGACGTTGCCGCCAAGCGACCAAGTGCTGGGCCCAGATCCCTACGGCATCGCGTCGATGGGCGATCGTTTCGTGTCGATTCTGCGCGGTCGTGACCAGATCGTCGTGCTCGATGCAGACCTGCGCGAAGTCGCCCGCTTGCCCGCTCCGCGTTCGCCAACAGGTTTGGCGGTGAGTTCGGACGGAAAAACAGTGTTTGTCGTGGGCGAACGCGATGCTTACATTGCCCGGTATTTCGTCCAAGAGGGTGCACCGTTTCTTCAAGCCGCAGGGCGGTACGACCTTGCTGGTGTGCGGACGCTACGTGACGTCACGGTGGGGCCGGAGGGCGCTTTGTACGTCGTGGACGAGGATCACGGCAACCTGATTTCCTTGGTGCCCCAACCATCGGAAGCAGCTCAACCGGATGCATTTCTTCCTGCGCGTCGTGTCGATCTCGCGCTGGGTGGCAACCCGATTCAAGTCGCGCGTGTGGGCAAGTTTGTGTTGACGAACTGCCTCGTGACGCACTCGCTTGTGGTGCAGGCCGTGGACGAGGGTGGCTTGTTACGCCAAGACGAGGTTTCGGTACGCATGACGCATGACGGTCCGATCTGGAGTTTTTCTGCGGTTCCGTCGGGTGATGATGTGGTCATCCTGGTGGGCGGCGTGGAAGATCACCCGCTCGATCGTCGGGGTGGGTTTTTCGGGTACATCGATTCGTACGTTTACCTGTACAAGCTGCATGCGGGGAAAACCGAGCGATTGGCGGCGATCAACGTCTCCGAATTGGGCGTGATCACGCCCAAGGCGGTACAGATCGAAGTTGCCAAGGATGGCAAGTTCCGGGCTTTGGTTACGGGATACGGGGGCGAGAAGCTCGTCCAGTTTACCCTTGGCGACGCAGACAAACTTCCCAAAGACGTGCAGACGCAACCTGTTGCCGCGGGTTCGCGGGCATTCGTGAAGACGGCGGAAGGCGGTTTCGTTGTGGCCAATCCGTTGCTCGACGCGTTTGTCGTGTTGAACGCGAACGGGACGACCAAGAAGCTCGTGCGTGTACCCGAACCGCAAGAAGACTCAGATGCGCGTCGGACATTGCGGCTCGGCGAAGCCTTGTTTTTTACGTCATTGATGGCGCCGAACAACGTCACGGAAGATGCCCACAGTCGTTTTACGTGTGAAACGTGCCATTTCGAGGGGTATATCGACGGACGTATTCATCACACAGGTCGCGGCGAAGTTCGTGTCGTGACCAAACCATTGCTTGGTTTATTCAACAATCGTCCGCATTTTTCTCGAGCACTGGACCCGGACATGTCTTCGGTGGCGCATAATGAATTTCGGGTGGCTGGTGCGGGTATTGACGCTTCGCCTTGGTTTACCTTGGAACCCGCGACGCATGCGACGTTGACAGCGATGGAACCGCCTTTCCAAGCAGCACTCGAGCCGCTGGAATTGCGCAAAGCCTTCATGACGTTCTTGATGGCGTTTTCACCGCGAACGAATCCAGCCATTGAGGGGAAAACCGCGTTTTCGGATATCGAGCGGGAAGGCGCAAGTGTTTTTCGAGACAAATGCGAATCGTGTCATCATGCGCGTACATCCACGGATGAGCCCGCGTCGCACGTGCGATTCGAGTTATGGGAAAAGCTGGTGCTTTCGCCGTCCGGGCCGATTGTTTGGGCGATGAACGAATATCGGCAAACGGGGGTTGTTCCGTACGTACACGAGCGTGGTGCGCGGGTGCCATCTTTGCGTCGGCTTTACAAAAAGCGCCCGTATTTGACGAGCGGCGCCGCCAAAGACGTGCACGGGGTGCTCGAGCGGATTGGTATTACAGAGACAAACGATTTCTTCCACGATGGAGCGCCGACGTCGGCAAAACGATTGGACGCGCGAGAAACGCAGGCGCTCGAGGCGTTTTTGCAGCTTTTGTGAGCGTCGCTTCCGCACGAACCAGTTCAAGGCATCTTCGCGTTGACGATGCTCACGGCATCCAGATCGAATCCCGCAGTAGGTTCGCCGCCGCCCCCTTGAAGGTCGCGAATTCGGACAAACCGTACTTCGGACAAACCAACGGTGGCCAAGTCGAAAAGGTCTCCGCCCGAAACGGCAGGGTCGAACGCTGAAATGCCTGCGTCGCCATTGGCCAATACGGGAGCAAATCCGGCGCAGCCCGTCGGAGGCATGGCGTCTTGGGCACACGGAAACGGGATCCATGTTTGGCCATCCAAACTTACGGAAACTTCCCCAAGTTCACTGAAAATCATATCTTGGCCGTATTGGAAGGGGTTTTCGAAGACGATAAAGTCCACGCCTGGGCCATCGACGATGGTATTGCCGCCAAATCCAACGGTAATCGTTCCGTTTGTCCCGAGCGATAAGACGTCGACGCCGCCAACGGTCAAACCATTGCCATACGGTTCACCATAAATCACGTCGGGATATCGATTGGAACCGTAGCCAGCGCCTTCCCCTGGTTCAAAAGATTCGACACAGCTAATTGTGCGCGTGGAATCTGCCAATGCATCGCATGCATTCGGATTCGGGGGATCGATATCGTTGCCGGTGGTCGCGTCGCCGCAACCCACGAGAAACAAACTCGCAACGCCCGTGAGGAGAAAGTAGAGGGTTTTCATTTCGTTCGCATAGCACAAAGGGATTCCGAGCGGACGAGTGATTCGGTCAGCGCAGAATGCATGTAAATTCTTCGGGCATTTGTGAATGATTCGTTGTACACCTCGTGCGTGATTCGTCGCCCGCCATTTCCGCGTCCTTCCGCGGCTGCCGTTGAAAAGGCCCGCATTCTGCTCGATCGCGCCCTGGGCCCGTCCAAAGTCATCACTTCCGCGGATGCGTGTGCGGCGTATGCCGGCGACGAATCGGATCAAGAGCCCGTCGTTCCCGATGCCGTCGTGCTTGCTTCGTCGCCCGATGACATCACGCGCGCGCTTGCCGTCGCGAACGAAGCCGAAGTGCCAATTGTTCCACGAGCGGCAGGAAGCGGAAAATCAGGCGGTTGCGTGCCCGTGAGCGGGGGCATCGTGCTCGCGACGATTGGCATGAAGTCCATCAAAGAGATTGACCGGGACGAACTTCTGGCGGTGGTCGAACCGGGCGTGATTCTGGCTGATTTTCACGCGGCGGTAGAGGCGGAAGGTTTGTTTTACCCGCCAGACCCAAATTCGCTCCAGATCTGCGCGCTCGGAGGCAATCTTGCGGAAAATGCTGGAGGTCCTCGAGCCTTCAAATATGGCGTGACTCGCGAATACGTGTTGGGCCTCGAAGCGATTTTGATGAATGGCACGCGCATTCGTTCGGGTCGCCGCACCGTCAAAGGCGTTACCGGGTACGACATCACGAGCTTGTTTGTCGGGAGCGAAGGCACGCTGGGGGTATTCACCGAAGCTACATTGCAATTGATCCCGACACCGGCCGGTGTCGTCACTTTGCTTGGCTTATTCGAAGCGGCAAAAGATGCCGGGCGCGCTGTCTCGGCCATGATCGCCGCGGGTCTCGTCCCGCGGTGTTTGGAATTCATGGACCCGGGCGCGCTTTCGGCAGTGCGTGCGCGAGGTGTTTCTGTGGACGAACGCGCGGGGGCCATGTTGCTCATTGAGGTCGATGGCGATCCGGTAACGACAGACGCGGCCCTCGAGCGCATTGGCGAAGCGTGCGTCGCGGCAAACGCGCTGGATGTGCTGGTAGCTCAAGATGCCGCGCAACAGAGTCGTGTTTTGGGTGGGCGCAGAGCGCTTTCTACGGCCACGCGCGCGCGGGGGGAGTTATATAATTACGTATACGGGGTCCGTTCGGGGGTGG
>JBGAOI010000179.1:0-11111 GCA_044221885.1 Polyangium sp. (in: bacteria) | reverse complement strand
CCGCAAGCGTTGACTCCTGAACTTCGTGCCAGCATTGCCGCCCAAAGAGCTGAAATTGTTGCCCACTTGAAGGTGGCTGTTTGTCCGGTGCAGCAAGTGCCCCCGGTTTGTCGACGAAATCGAGTCGGGCCCGTGCCATTGTCGTGGAATCAGCGACGGCTTTGGATTTTGGACCAATTGGCACCCGGAACCGCGACGTACAACCTGCCGCTCGTAGTACGTTTGTCCGGGTCGCTTGATGTTGCGGTCCTGGAATTGGCGGTGAACGCGGTCCTCGAACGTCACGAGGCGCTTCGAACGACCATCGGAATACACGACGGTGTGCCTGTGCAAGTCATTTCCGCACCGGAGCGCATTTCCTTAAAGGTTTCCGATGTAGCAACCCGGCGCGAAGGGAAAGATTGGGTTGTGCTGGCAAAAGAGGAATTACATCGGCCGTTTGACTTGACCGGCGAGTCATTGGTTCGTGCAAGCTTGTACCGCATTGCACCGGACATACACATTCTGCTGCTGTGTTTTCACCATATCGTTGCGGATGGTTGGTCATTGGACATCATCAATACCGAAATTATTGATGTTTACGCAGGAAAGAAGCTTTCCGCCGTGCCGCTGCAATTTGCGGACGTCGTGATGTGGCAACGCGAGACATTGGAACCGTCGGAATCTTTTGCCAAACAGATGGAGCATTGGCGCGAACGGCTTCAGGGAGCGCCGGAGATCTCCACATTTCCAACGGATCTTCTGCGCCCGGCGCTTCCGACCTTCCGAGGGGCGACGTTTCAAACGCAATGGTCCAGCGAATTGTCGAATGCTATTCGAGCCGCCAGTCATTCCGCAGGCGCGACGGTATTCATGACCGTGCTTGCTGCATTTCAAATGTTTTTGGCCCGGTATATGGGCCAAAAAGACGTATGCATGGGTACAGCCATCGCCAATCGTTCACGTCCAGAACTCGAACCGGTGGTCGGATTTTTGGCGAATACGCTAGTTTTACGTGCCAATCTAGACCATCCGCAGACATTTGCGGAAGTTCTCGCGTTTACACGCTCGGCGGCGCTCGACGCCTATTCGCACCAGGACGTGCCTTTCGAACGCCTGGTCGAAATCATTCGACCGCATCGCGAACTGAATTATCAACCAATGTTTCAAGTGATGTTTGCGTTGCAGCCCGCACCCCAAGAAGATCGCGTTGCGTGTGGGGTGACGTTCCATCGGGAAGAACTCCAGAGTGACGTGAGTCCTTTTGACTTGACGCTTTCGATTGCCGATGACGGCGGCGCGATTCGTGCCGATTGGAATTACAATATCGAATTGTACGCGTCCGATACTATTCGGCGAATGGCCGACCACTTCCAGGTTTTGCTCGAATCTGCCGTTCGTTATGCTCGCATTCCTGCTGCGGAATTACCGTTGTTGTCCCCGACGCAGGTTATGGAACGCGTTCGTCTTGCGCGCGGAGTCACGTTGGCTTACCCCAAACACTGCAGCATTGCCGAAGTTTTCGAGGAACAAGTCGCGAGAAATCCCGAAGCGATAGCGCTCATCTCGGGTGATGATGTATTGACCTACCGCGAGCTCAACGCACGCTCGAATCAAGTGGCGCGGCAATTGCGGAAGCTGGGAATCCGGCGCGAATCGATTGTCGCGCTGGCCATGCACCGATCGATTGCCGCCATTGTTGCGGTATTCGCGATTCTCAAAGCTGGTGCCGCGTATGTGCCCATCGACCCGGACTATCCATCGACGCGATTGCACTTTATCCTGCGTGATGCCAATGCGACATTGGTGATTACCCAGCAGAATGACGTCCTGAAATTGACCGGACAAGCTGTTCCCATTATTGGTTGGGAAGACATCGAAGCGGTCCGGAGTGCTTTCAGCGCTGATGATTTCGCTCCCATCGCTGTTGCCGATAATCTAGCGTATGTGATTTACACGTCGGGTTCGACGGGACAACCCAAAGGCGTGATGGTGAATCAACGTGGAGTGATGAATCTGGCTGCCGCGCTGGCGTATTTTCACGGCCACCTACAAAAGCAACTTCTCTTGCTTGCGCCATTGGTATTCGACTCATCGGTTGCTGGCATTTTTGGTCAGTTGCTAAATGGCGGGTCTGTCAACCTCCCGCCACGCGAACACGAGCAAGATATTCCCGAATTGGCGACATGGATAAGACGCAACAGCACTTCGGCAGCACTGCTGATTCCGTCTGTATACCGCCTACTCCTCGAGCAACCTTTGCATTTGCTGTCGAGTCTCGAGGGAATTGTTGTGGCTGCTGAGGCATGTACCGGGGACTTGATTCATAGACACCGACATCGACTCCCGCGAGCGACGCTCCATAATGAGTACGGGCCCACGGAAGCCACGGTTGCATGTAGTGGTTACAATACGGCAAACTGGCAAGCGGAGTCGTTGGTAGCGATTGGCCTGCCTTATGCGAATATGCAAGTCTATGTATTGGATGAACACCTGGCGCTGTCGCCTGTTGATGTCGCCGGTGAAATCTACGTCGGTGGCGATGGCGTAGCCAATGGCTATGTGAACCGACCAGGTTTGACTGCGGAACGATTCGTTCCCGATCCGTTCGGTCCCCCAGGCGCACGCCTTTTCCGCACAGGTGATCTTGCGCGCGTGCAACTCGACGGTGCGCTGGTTTTTCTTGGCCGCAAAGATAACCAAGTAAAGGTGCGTGGCTTTCGCATTGAATTGGGTGAAGTCGAAGCGGCAATTCAAATGGTTCCCGCCGTGCAGTCCGTTGCAGTGTTGGCAAAGTCCGCCGAGCATGGCGGAAAGTTTCTGGTTGCGTTTGTTGTGGCACGAGAGGGACAAACCCTGACTGGCGCGATCCTCGAGCGTCATCTCGGAAACACTTTGCCCCCGCACATGGTCCCGTCGGTATGGATGTTCCCGGATGTTTTGCCGAAATTACCCAATGGCAAAATCGACCGCAAAACATTGGAATCGGTATCGCTGGAACCGCGTACTCATTCTGCTGAATTTCATGCGCCAGCCACCTCTGTCGAAAAAACGCTTGCGACCATCTGGTCACAAGTTCTTCGGAGAACAAACATCGGGCTGCACGATAACTTTTTCGCTCTGGGTGGCGATTCCATTATCGCGATGCAGCTCGTGGCGCGTGCCCGCGACGCCGGTTGGAAGCTCTTGCCACGACAATTGTTTCAGCACCAAACACTCGCGGAGTTGGCGAGCGTTGCCGAGCCGCTACGTGAACTCGCGGCGCGTCGTTCCGAGCTTGAAACATCGCTTGTCCCGCTGCTCCCGATACAGCGGTGGTTCTTCGAGCAATCTTTGCCGGAGCCGCACCATTGGAATCAGGCGATGCTTTTGATTCCTTCGGAACCGTTGGAGTTGTCGATGTTGACGCGCGCATTTGAAGAAGTGTGCGTCCGTCACGAGGCGCTGCGTTTTCGATATGTCCAAACGTTATCCGGATGGGAGCAGCATCGGACGGACAAACCGCATCCCGTACGTATCGAACAGGTTCGCCTCGATAACGCCGAATTCGCGCACTTGGAGGCATATTGTACCAAGTTCCAAACCACTCTCGACTTGGCTTCGGGACAGTTGTTTCATGTTGTCCATTTTGATTGTGGCCCCGGGCAAACGTCGCGGCTCCTCATCGTCGTTCATCATCTCGTCATTGATGGTGTGTCATGGCGTATTCTACTGGAAGACTTGCAAATGGCATTACAACAGTTACAAACAGGCCAATCCGTGATAGGCGACATTGCAACGACACCATTTTCAACTTGGGCTGCAAGATTGTTGAACCTCGACGTGCGTGATGAAATCGCATATTGGGAAAACCAACCTTGGAGCGACGTTCGAGCGCTTCCGCGGGACAATCCCCAAGGCGAAAATCGCGTTAGTAATGCGCGCATCGTGCGGCAGTTCCTGGATGAACCGAATACCACCTCGCTTTTAACCCATGTACACCAAGCATATCTCACACAAATCAATGATATCTTGCTTGCCGCGTTGGCCATGGCTTTGAATACGTGGATGGGTAATGTTCCGGTCCCCATTGACTTGGAAGGTCACGGTCGCGAGCCACTCTTCGACGATATCGACCTTTCCCGGACCATTGGGTGGTTTACGAGTGTTTTTCCGGTCATACTGGACCTGCGCACCGTGCAGGAACCTGCCGATGTGCTTCAGCACATCAAACACAGTTTGCGGGAAATTCCTCGCCGTGGTGTTGGTTATGGCATCTTGCGTTACGCGGAGCAGCAGCCCGAGATTCGCGCAACATTGACAAAGACGGCGGCGCCCGAAATCGCCTTTAATTACCTGGGCCAGTTCGACCAAGTTCTTTCCGGCGAGCGTTTATTTCAGACAGCTCCGGAATCGACAGGGCAAGCGTTCCACGCAGGAGGGCAGCGTTCGCACCTCATTCAAATCGACGCCTGGATTGCCGAAGGTCGATTGCAAGTGGAATGGACGTACAGTGAAAGCATTCATCGGCGCGAAACGATCTCTCACCTCGCCGATGCTTTCTCGAATGCATTGCGTACGTTGATCGACCATTGTCGGACAGCCTTTGGTACCGGCTATGTTCCCGCGGAATTTCCCCTTGCCAAACTCTCGCGAACTTCCTTGAATCAAATCGTTGGCACTCGTCGCGACATCGAGGACATGTATCCGCTCACGCCTTCGCAACAGGGTCTGCTGTTTGAATCGCTTTACGAAAATGCGGTCGCTGGAATCTATTTTCAGCAGCTCGTGTGGACGTTCGATGCGCAGTTTCAGCCTGCTGCGTGGCGTGCAGCTTGGGATGCGCTCGTGTCGAAGCATTCCAGTCTTCGGACATCGTTTGTCTGGGCTGGTGTAGACGAACCATTGCAGATCGTCACGAAAAATGTTGCCGTTCCGTGGGAAGAACTCGACTGGCAATGTATGACCGAGTCGGATGTTTCGGCCGGCTTGACAGAATGGTTGCAAATCGATCGAGGACGGCCTTTTGATTTGGCACAAGCGCCTCTGTTGCGATTTGTGCTGATTCGTTTACCGGCGCATCGTTTCGCTGTGGTATGGAGTTTTCACCATTTGCTGCAAGACGGTTGGAGTTTGCCGCTCGTGCTGGCGGATGTCGAAACATTGTATCGTGCCGAGCTCACCAAAGACAGGCCGCGTCTTCCCGTTCGACGACCATTTCGCGATTACGTCGCTTGGCTTGCACGGCAAGAAAAGAGTGCACACCAATCGTTTTGGCGCAATGAAATCCGTGGGTTTGGCGCGGCGACATCATTTGCGGTCGATCGCCCGGCTTCAGCGAAGCACTTGTCGGCATCAAATCCATTGGGCGAGGAATGTGTCGTTTATTCTGAACAGGAAACCCAACAACTCGAAGCGTTTGTCCGCGATTCCCGTTTGACCATGAGCACACTCGTACAGTGTGCATGGGGGCTGCTTCTTGGCCGCTATACCGGCGACGACGAAGTTCTCTTCGGAGCAACCATTGCCGGGCGATCCGCGAATGTGCCCGGAATTGAGCACATGACGGGCCTATTCATTCAGACGATTCCGGTTCGGATGAAGATTCTGCGGCACGGATCTTCCAGGGATTGGTTACAATCCATGCAGCAGAAGTTGGCCGAACTTCACCAACACGATCTTGTTTCACTTGCGGAACTGAAGACGTTTAGCGCCCTTCGCCAAGGTGAACCCTTGTTTGAAAGTTTGGTGGTATTCGAGAATTATCCGTTCGACGCGAATGCAGGAGGCCAAGACTTGGGCCTTTGGAACTTTCAAGCGCACGAACAAACGCACTACCCAATGACGGTGTTTGCAGAGCCGGGGCCTTCGTTGCGCCTTCGATTGAGTTATCAATCGGCGCGTTTCTCGTGCGATGCCGTGCGCCGTATGGCCGCGCATTTGCGAACCATTCTTCAAAGCATCGCGTCGGAACCGAATACATCCCCGGGTGAATTGGCCGTCCTTCCGCCCACGGAATACGAGAAAATCATTCATGATTTCAACCAGACACGGTGCGAATATCCCATCGACAGGGGTTTGTCTGAGCTCATCGATAGGTATGCGGAAGCAACGCCGTACGCCATTGCGGTCGAACATGAAAACCGTCGCTTGACCTATGCGGAATTGAAAGAACAATCGGATCAATGGGCCCAGCGTTTGCGCTCCTTGGGCGTTGGTCCCGAAGTTCTGGTGGCGGTTTTTTTGGAACGTTCGGAAATGTTGCTCGTTGCGCTCCTTGCCGTGTTGAAAGCTGGCGGTGCATACCTGCCTCTGGATCCGATTTTTCCACGTGAACGTATTCGAATGATTTGTGCAGACGCGAATCCGGCCGTTGTTCTCACGCAGAAGACGCTACGCGAGTTTTTTCCAACGCAAGAAAGTCATGTGGTTTGTCTCGACGGGGATTCGGGGGAATCGATGCTGCGTTCTCGTCAAGACAAACTGCCGCGTGTATCTTGTGCCCATACCGCTTATGTGATTTACACGTCGGGTTCGACGGGTACGCCGAAAGGGGTGCGGATTCCACATGCCGCATTGCTCAATTTTGTGCACGCGATGCAAGACAAACTGCATATCCGCTCGACCGACGCATTGCTCGCCGTCACTACCATTGCGTCTCGCGATACCGTTATGGATGGCGTTGCGTTGATCCAGGAAATCGAAAAGCGAAGCATTACCCTCATGCAAGCGACACCCGCGACATGGCATTTGTTGCTTGCTGCCGGGTGGCAAGGTCATGCGAATCTTCGTGTCTTGTGTGGCGGTGAAGCATTACCTCCGGAATTGGCTCAACGACTACGTACACAGTGCGCCGAACTTTGGAACATGTATGGTCCCACAGAAACGACGATATGGTCGACCATGGCGCAAATTTCCTCGGAATGTCCAGTCGTTACCATCGGTTCGCCCATTGCGAACACCGCGGCGTACATTCTTGACGAAAACCTTCAGCCATTACCCTTGGGTGTGACGGGAGAATTGTATCTCGGCGGAAATGGCCTAGCACGGGACTATTTTCGCCGACCTGGGCTTACTGCGGAACGATTCATTCCCGATCCATGGAGCATGCACAAAGGCGCACGCCTTTATCGCACGGGCGATATGGCGCGCTGGTTGCCTGACGGTCGAATCGAATGTCTCGGTCGTCGTGACAATCAAATCAAGCTTCGAGGTTATCGCATCGAGCTGGGTGAAATCGAAATCGTTCTGGGTCGCCATCCGTCGGTTGACCGCGTTGTCGTTGCAGTAAAGGACCTGCCGAGGCTCGGCCCAACGCTCGTTGCTTACGTCGTCGCGAAGGGGCAAGCGCCGAGCGCAAACGCATTGCGTACGTACGCGGCTGAAACCCTTCCTGATTATATGATACCGACGATGGTCATATTGCTCGACAAACTGCCGCAGACGCCCAACGGTAAGGTGGACCGTCGCGCGCTGCCCAATCCGTCGGAGCAGCTTCCTGGAGCCCGGCAAACCGTGGCGGGACGGACGCTTGTGGAAGAAATGGTGGCGACTTTTTGGACGGAAGTGCTTGGCGTATCGCAGATCGATGCGCATGATCATTTTTTTGAATTGGGAGGGCATTCGTTGCTTGTGACCCGATTGATTGCGCGCGTCCGTGGCGTCTTGCGTCTCGAAGTTCCATTGCGTCTGATTTTTGATCACCCTACATTACGTGAATTCGTCACGGCCCTCGAGCGCTACGAAAAACAACCTGGTCAATTGCTTGCGATGGCTCGAGCGTGGCAAAAAATGCAGCGTTTGTCGCTGGATGAGCGAAAAGCTTTGCTGCAACGAAAGCCGGCTTCGACATAGGTGCTGGTTCGTGCCACGGCGTAGGAAAGTCGAAAGTGAGCGTATTCCATGACGAACTCGGCGCATGAATCAGCCTTCTCCGCAGACGAGGAATCGGAACTGTTTTCGATGTTGTTGGCGCAAGATGGAATGCACATCGAATCACAAGACAAGCTTCCCACGTGTGATCGTTCGAGGGAAACTCCGGCATCTTACGGACAGCAAAGCCTCTGGATCATTGATCAAATGCAGCCGGGGAGTGCAGCGTATCACTTGCCGCTCGTGTATCGTTTGCGTGGGCCGTTGCAATTGCCTGCGCTTGCGGCGGGTTTGGAAGCATTGGTCGAGCGGCACGAGGTTTTACGGACGACGTTGGAAATGGTGGGCGGCGAAGTTTACCAACGAATCGCGCCGTATCGTCATCACGGCATGCGCGTTGTCTTGGCTCATGTAGGCGATGAAATCGTGGCGGACGTGTGGCTACCATTGGTGATCGATTTGCAATCGTTACATGCAGACAAACTTGAAGACGAAGCGTATCGGCGAATGACGTCTGAAATTCGTCGTCCTTTCGATCTGCGCAACGGGCCGCTGTTTCGAGCGCTCGTATTACGGCTCGGGCCGGACGATCATGTTCTCGTTTTGACAATGCACCACATCATTGCGGATGGAACGTCGTTGGGCATCCTGACCCGGGAGCTTGGCGCAATCTACGATGCGACCATACTTCAATCACGTCCGAAACTTCGAGACTTGTCGCACCAATACGCCGACTATGCGCATTGGCAAAGGAATGTTTGGCGCACATCGGGTGCTTTCGAGCGCCAGATGAGATACTGGACGGAGCAATTGAGCGCACCGCGTCCCGAGTTCTCATTTGCAGGTTTGGCGCGAACGAACACTGGCGACGACGATCGTGGCCATCATATCTCGTTTTTGCTCGACGCGTCTCTCGTTGCGGCATTGGAATCCACGAGCCGGCGTTATGGCGGCACGCTTTATATGACCTTGCTGGCCTCATTTCAGGTTTTGCTCCTGCGCTTCAGCGGTCAAGAGGACATACTCATCGGAACACCGGTGGCGAATCGCTCGCAATCGGAATTCGAGGGCGTGGTTGGATATTTCGTGAATACAGTCGTGCTGCGTGCGCGTTTCGATGAAAACAGAACCTTCGCCGAGCTGCTGGCACGTACACGCGACATGGTGCTCGGGGCGCAAGAGCACCAGGAATTGCCGCTGGAGAGCCTCGTTGCTGCGCTAGGGCTTGCTCGTGCGGACGATTCCCCATTGTTTCGGGTGTTTTTCGCGTTATCGGCGATGGTTGCGGACAAGTTTTCGCTTGCCGGAATCGAGGTGTCGGATGTGCCGTTTGAGAGCGGTACCGCAAAGTTCGATTTGTCGCTCGAGTTTTTCCGGGTCGACGAAGGGCTTCAGGGCATTTTTGAATATCGGATGGGGCTGTTGGAAAAGGAGGCCGTTCGGGGAATGATGCATGCGTTCAAGGCATTGCTTGTGGTCGTAGTGGAGAATGCTGAATGCGCCATTTCTCGGATCTCGTTGATTTCGGAAGGTGAACGTCGGCAAATCGTGACGGATTGGAACGATACAAAGTGGCCATTGAACCTCCTGCCAATACATCAACAATTCAGTGAGCAAGCCCAAAAAACACCCGAGGCGATAGCACTTCGTTTTGCTGACCATACCCTTACCTACGCGGAACTCGATAAACGCACGAATCAGCTCGCGCGCGCGTTGATCGCGCGAGGTGTTGGTCCCGATGTTCGCGTCGGCGTGTGTATGGAGCGTTCGTTTGAAATGGTGGTGGCGCTGCTTGGGATCTTGAAAGCGGGAGGTGCGTATGTTCCACTCGATCCAGAAAATCCGGCGGAGCGTCTCGAGGCTATGATTCGCGAGGCGGCACCCAGGTGCATCGTCGCGCAAAAGCATTGCCGAGATCTACTCTCGGCTGACGGGACGGGGATAGTCTATTTGGATTCCGATTGGGATGCAATTGCCGTCGAGGACGATTCGAACACGCCTTCGGTTGCGATTGAAGGGTCCAACTTGGCTTATGTGATTTACACGTCCGGTTCCACGGGTGTCCCAAAAGGCGCTATGAACACGCATGCAGGAATCGTAAATCGGCTCGACTGGATGCAGCGAAACTATCCATTGACGGACGACGATCGTGTGCTTCAGAAAACGCCGATGAGCTTTGATGTTTCGGTATGGGAGTTCTTTTGGCCGCTCATGTTTGGTGCGCAACTCGTTCTTGCAGCTCCGGGCGGGCATCGCGACAATGTGTATTTGGCTCGATTGATCGAACAGCAATGTATTACGACATTGCATTTCGTTCCGTCGATGCTGCGTCTATTCTTGAATGAAAATGTAGGTTTACAGGGTAGTACCGTCAAACGCGTATTCGTCAGTGGAGAAGCCCTATCTTCCGACGTGCACGACGCTTTTTTTCGACAATTTACCAATACAGATTTACACAATTTGTATGGTCCTACGGAAGCCGCTGTCGACGTTACCTTTTGGCAATGTCGACGTGAGCGCAATGCTTTAAGTATTCCCATAGGGCGTCCAGTTGCGAATACGCAAATTCACATTCTCGATGCCGAACTCGAACCAGTGCCGATCGGCATTGTTGGAGAGATCTACATTGGCGGAATTCAGCTTGCGCGCGGGTACCAAAATCGACCATCATTGACCGCGGGTCGATTTGTTCCGAGTCCGTTTGGTATCGAACCCGGGAGCCGTCTCTACAGAACGGGCGATCTTGGGCGATATCGGGTTGACGGTGAGATTGAGTTTCTCGGTCGCAATGACCATCAGGTCAAAATCCGTGGTGTGCGCATCGAACTCGGGGAAATCGAAGCGGCCATCTTGGAGATCCCGACAATACGCGACGCTGTCGTTGTTGTTCGATCTGTAGGGACAAACGACAAAGCGCTCGTCGCATATTTGGTCACCACGACGCCAAGGCCCATGCCAAACCATTTGCGGGACATCTTGCGGCGCAAATTGTCGGAATCAATGATACCGGCACGGTACGTCTTCATCGATCATGTGCCCCTCACGACCAACGGCAAACGTAATCTCGCCGCATTGCCGCCCGTTGAACCCATCGAATCATCCCAAGACGTGAGTCAATGGCCGAATTCGCCCCTGCAACAAACCATTGCGACCTTATGGTCGGAAATTCTCGGCGTCGCGCACGTCGGTCCGAATGACGATTTCTTCAGTCTTGGCGGTCATTCCCTCGCCGCTGTGCAATTCTTGGCCCGGCTCGAAAATGTCCTTCACGTGCGCCCGCC
>JBGAOI010000178.1:0-11138 GCA_044221885.1 Polyangium sp. (in: bacteria) | reverse complement strand
TCGTCTCTCGACCATGATTCGACGTTTGCACACCGCACTCTGTGTGTTGTCAGCAATGTCGGAAGGACTGCGGCATTCAAAAGCGACGACTTTCCCGCGCCATTTGGGCCATAGACGGCCACGCATCGGGTACCGAGAATGCGGTCGACGAGTTTGGCCGCAAGTTCGTCACGCTCAAAAAATTGTTCGCGATGTTCGGCGCGATATGCTTTTGCACCGGGAAACGGATTGTTCATCGGCGTCCTCCCGCGGGCGTCATTGCATGCAAGAAATCCGCAAGTTGCTCGGGACTTTCACGAATGGGTGCAATTCGTCCGGCACCTGGAAGTCCTCCGCCACTGTCCCAAATTTCCGGTTCTCGAACATCCGATGCAGGATCCAAAATGGCCACACTGCCTTGAGGCGCCGGACGGCGATCGTAAATCCAACGTAACAACATGCGGTGCCGAAAATCCAAAACGGACAAACCTACGTACAGCCCTGGGTAAATACGCGGACGCGAAAGCAATTCTTCGAGCCACGTCGCGGGGCGCAGAGATCCTTCTACGCCGAGCAATCCATGAATATGGTCGTCTTCGGTAAGCACAGGCGGCGAGAAAATCGGCCGTGGTTCTGGCGAATAGCCGCCATAAAGACGCAGCACGATGATGTCGTTGTCCACATCGAATCGTTTGGGCAAGATTGGTTCCATTTTCCAAACATTCGACCCAGCCAAACGTTTGACGATACGTGGTTTGTTGATTTCCCCCGCGTTCGACGGTTGAATGGCAAAAATATTTCGATCGGGGTGTTTGGCGGCGATGGCCCGTTCGAGATGTGGGCGCCATAAAAGGGTGAAATGAACGCCCGGGCCGATATGCTCGGCCAAGGCCTCGATGGGTAATGGTGGCTGCTCGGTCAGTCCAGCAGAGAGCGACTGTTGAAAAAGCGACTGCAACACTTCCTGGCCAAACCGCATCACGCAGCGTTGCGTCAATGCGCTGAGTGATGCTTGCTCATCCGCAGCATCACCGTTTTCCTGCATGAACACTTGGAGATCTTTGCGAAACGCCAAGCGATCGGCATCCAAATCGCCCAGCACCAACGTAAATGGTTTTTCAAGCAAAGCCTGTAATGCGGTCGGAATCAGTTTTTGAGTCCGTTTGCTTCCCGGCGGAACGATTCGTCGCTGATCGAATTCAAAAATCACCGATTGCGGACAGCGCAAATAGAGAACCGGTGAAAATGCTTGAGCACCATGAGCAAGCAACGTGTGCCGCGCAGCGGACATACTTGCGCCGACGTCGCCCGAAGTCTGTTCGGCAGCGGTCAAAGCCTGGTAAAATTCTTTCGAACATGTATGCGCAATATCGGCTTTGATGGGCCAAAGGTGCGCAACGACAGCATCTGCACCAGCCTTCACCAAGATTTCGGCTGCGTTCCCCAATAGACCCGATTTGGCGCCTTCGCAGGCTTCCAGAACGACAAGCGAAAGCGTTTCTGCAAAACTCGCACTGAGTTCACGCGCCAATGCTTCAACGGGTATCCACACTTCTTCGCCGTCTTCGTCATCGGCCAGTCGTAACGTGGGTTTGCCCGAAGAATGAATGCCCCCGTGGCCAATAAAATGTACAATGTGCGGACTCACGCCGCGCCGTAGGCGATCATAAAGAAATTGCGGGCTCACGTCCGGTCCGGCAATGGGATCGAGCCATTCCACTTCGCCCGCTTCAATGGCCGGCGCCAGAGCCTGCTGCAAATTGGTCAATGCTTGTTGCTCGTTTCCCGGAGCAATCGCCAAAATGCGTACGGCACCATCGACATCCCGCGGTTGCCAAGGTTCGGGTGAATTCGCACCGCGAGCAAAGATGATTTTCGAGTCTGTCCCCCAAAACCCTTCCGTTGTGCTTGCTTTACACAAAGCTTCCCACGGCACGCCCTTCAACGTGCGATCATCGGCAAACAATCGCACCAGCAACCGCGGCTCTTTCGCGCATCGAGCGGCTTCCAAAAGCTGCATGAAGACGTCGCGAATTTCGCCCTGTAAAACCTCTTCGTGAAGCGACTGCATTTCATTGACGAGGTCCAATTCGAGGGCCCGAGCAGCACGGGCAGTTCGTCCCACTTTCGTCGCCAGCGCCGATAGCGTGTCCAACGTCAACCTCGCGGCCAGGTTATGCGCAGCAGGACGTTCGCCTCGGCACCCACGCGCGGCAATGCGGATCCGATCCCCCGCCGCTTCGATGTCGAGCTCGAACCACAGAGGATTGGTCATGGGATTTGCGAAAATAGAGAGAGAAACGACGCGGTATGAACACCCACCCAGACACGCTATCACGCCCAACCTGGCTTTTGCAAGTTTACCGGCATTCGTGGGCGCGTGAGTACAAACTCGCTTGCCATTACAAGCCTGACATGGAGGGTCGCAACAACCGTAGACGTCACGCCATGTGCCTTGACTTTCGGAACGATTTGCTTCTTCATGCGCTTGCTACGAAGTGCCCTATGAGCAAACCAAACGAACCTCGAACCGCTCTTCTCGCCGGTGCCACCGGTCTCGTCGGCCGATGTTGTCTCGAACGGCTTCTTGAATGCCCCACCTACGGTCGAGTTCAAGTGCTCGTGCGGCGACCTTTGGAAGTGCGGCATGACAAACTCGACGAGAAAAGAGTCGACTTCGACAAACTCGAATCGCTCGAATTGAATCCTGTCGATGATGTTTTTATCACCCTGGGGACGACTATCAAAGCCGCCGGGTCGCAAGACGCTTTTTACAAAGTCGACCATGATTACGTCGTGGCGACGGCGAAACTGGCCAAACGGTTTGGCGCTTCTCGTTTGGCGCTTGTATCGAGCATTGGTGTGGGCGGTGTTGCCGCCAATTTTTATTTACGCGTCAAAGCAGACACCGAACGCGACACGATGGCTCTAGGATACGACTGCGTTGAGATTTTTCGTCCTGGTCTTTTGGTGGGCGAGCGTCATGAAAAACGCCCTGGAGAAGCGCTGGGCATCGCTGCCATGAAAGTGGCGAGCACGGCATTTCTTGGTCCACTTCGTCAATATCGTCCCATTGACGCTACCGACGTTGCGGCGGCGATGGTTGCGGCCATGCGCAAAGGACAAACAGGGGCGCGGGTTCGCACGTTCGAGGAGATGATGAAACTGGCGCGGGGATGATTTGCATGCAGGCTGAACGCTTTGCGTTTTACCCCGCAAGTCTTTGGCGGGCTACTGCTATGGGCAGGTCTTGAATTGCATGCGAATCGAACTCAAGGCGCTGGTTATCGCCATTGCGGAATTCGCCAAATACCCCGTGCCTGTGCCACCGGCCGTCGCTACCTGATTCAGTTGCGCCTGGGTCGGATTGGGATTCACCCCATCGCTAATGCCAATCACGTAGGTCAGGACCTTGGGGGTTCCTGTTGCGTATTGTTGCGCAATGGGCAATAAATCATCGGGCAAATCCGAAACCGTATTGCAAATGCGCGGGAAGTTGTCGGAAATCAAGACGACTGCGACTTTTTGCGCCGCGTTCATCATAGCGTAGTTTTTCGCGTATTGCAACGCGCCTTGATATCCAGGCGGCGGCAAACTCCCGCCAGTGGGCGCTTGCATCGCAAGAGACGAGGTGAGGGGCATTTGATTCCCAGGGAGGAGCCCAATGCCCACCGCCGGCGTTTCGTAATCCATTTGCGAGCAGGAATCAGTGCCAGACGCGGACGTACAGAATCCAAACGGCACAAGCGCGCAATCCATGTCGTTCATACATGGGATATTCGTCCCGAAACAGACCATGCCCATACCCGTACTCGGAACCGGATGGTAACCGAGGCCGACACCCATATTCGTCGAGAGAGGATCGGCCAAGAACGTATTGATTCCCGTGCGCATGGCGTCGAGTTTCGTGCCGCCCGTGGGGACCGTGTCACCCATCGAGCCCGAAATATCGCCGAAGAGGTAAAGATTGGCGACAGTGCACGGCGTGCAGGCACCATTTTGACAAATTCCGTTGCAGGGTTTGTTGCAACCTCCACAATGCGTCGTATTCGTCATCGTATCGACGCATTGGCCACCGCAATAGGTTTGTCCGTTTGGACAAATGCACGCGCCATTCAGACATCCTGCTCCCATGGGGCAGGGCATGTTGCATCCTCCGCAATGTTGCGGATCATTCATCGTATTCACGCAGCTCATGCCACAGGGCGTCCCGAGACACGTGCAGAGCGAATTGGCGCAGGAATATCCGCTGGCGCAGGTTTTGTTGCAGCCGCCGCAATTCATCGGATCCGTCTTCGTATCCACACACGCGCCATTGCACGTGGTCGCTCCACCCGGACAAACGCATTGTCCGTTCATACACGTTGCCGCGCCCGTACACGCATTGTTGCACATACCGCAATGCGTGTTGCTCTTCATCTTGTCAATGCAATCCGCGCCGCATGTATTCGCAGGCGGACACGCGCATGCTCCGGCTTGACACACGGACAAACCAGGACACGTCGCGTTTTCATCAAGCATTCCATTGCAGTTGTTGTCCTTCCCGTCGCATTTTTCCATGGCGCCGGGGAAGGTATCGGCCATACTGTCGTCGCAATCCATTCCGCCACAAACAATGGGCGACTGGCCGTCTTTGTCCTTGTCGAGCGGCGAAGAAACGCATACTGACGTGGCCAAATCGCAGTGAATATTCGATTTGCAAGGATCCCCACCGAGTTTTTGAATGCAAATCGCGTCATCGGCGCAAATCGTGACGTCGACGCAACCCTTGTCGACTTGACAGAGTTTTCCCGGAGGACACATCGTTGCCCCACTGTTGGGTCCCACGACATGTTCACACATCCCCGCATTACATGTATCAATGGTGCAATTGAATCCGTCATTGCAATCCGCAGCAACAGAACAGCCGCCGGAACCGCCCATCCCTGCGGCACCACCAGGCCCGCCGGAACCGCCCATTCCTCCCACTCCTCCCATTCCCCCGGCGCCTCCAGGACCGGCCATCATGCCCCCGGCGCCGCCCATGTTTCCGCTGCTCGAATTGGAGCTCGAACTCGAGCTCGAACTAGACACGGGATTACCGCCGGATCCATCACCGCCTGCTGAAGATGCGCCACTGCCGCTCGACGTTGGAGGAGCCGTATCACCGCATCCGATGGCGATGGCTCCGACAAACGTGGTGATTCCGAGCGTGACTGCAAGAACGTTGTCCCTGGTTTTCATGGGTGAACTCCGGTTTTCCCTTCCACTTTTCCGAATGAACGGATGCGTAGCACCACAAGGTGGACAAACGCCAGAGATTTTGTTCGGCTTGGGAGGAAAAACAACGAACCCAACCGGTCAATCGTTTGGTCGGGCCAAGTTGGCCGAAAAACGTCTCGTCGTGCCTTGCTCTGTCTGTTTGCATTCGAACGATTATTGGGTCGCGAGGGGGCGAATCTCGCGGGCGATTTCGGCTGCCGTGTCACCGGAGCTACCAGCGTGAATGTGGAGAATGACTCCCCGTTTGTCGATGACGAACGATGTCGGCATTTTTGATACTCGATAAGCTTCCGCGGTACGGTGTTCTTTGTCCCAAACGATCGGGAACTTCACGCGGGTCATGTGCGCAAATTCTTCCAATTGTTCGCGATTCGTTTCGTCGTCGTCCACGCTTACCGCAATGATGGCCAAGTTAGGAGCAAATTGGTCGAGTAACGCTTGATACTTGGGAAATGTTTTCTGGCATGGAGCGCAAAATGTTGCCCAAAAATCGACAATGACCACTTTGTCGCGGGCTTCTTCCAGTGTGACCGGACCGTGTCCCACGACAAACTCGGCGTTGATACGAGGTGCATATTGACCGACTGCAGGTCCCGTAATCACCACCGGGGCAATGAGTTCATCGGAATCGGAATCGGCGGTTGGCATATTGGCGCCATTCTCAGCATTGGATGGCAATGCAACAACGGTTGAAAGGGTCGCCACGTGCTCGGTTTGCGGTGATCCGCATCCCGCTAGGAGAAAGACAAACCATAACGATAAACCTGTGAGAGGTGTTCGAAACGTTGCGGAATGAAATGAGTTACGCATCATGGATCGTTTCGGTCGGAGGGCGAAGCGTCGATCAGGACACCTTGGCCTGCTGAACCTTGGGTTCAGTTGCATCCATCCGGCCCGCACGTCGCGCCTTCTTCTAAAACCACAGGCTTTGCGCGCAATTCATTCCAGGCTTGGTTTAATGCGCGTAACAATAGCTCGACTGGTTGAGCGCCGGAAACGGCGTATCGACCACCAATCACGAAAAAAGGCACGCCGGTGATTCCATTGGTTCGGGCTTCCTGTTCGTCCGCACGAACCTCACGCGAGTATGCTTCGCTCGCGAGCGTTCCGCGTACTTCTTCGGCGTCTAGCCCTACCTCAGCAGCCATGCGCACCAATGTTTCCGGATCGCCAATCGCTTCACCTTCGCACAAATAGCCGCGCAGATATCGTTCTTTGAGGGCATCTTGTTGACCTTTTTCTTCGGCAAGATGCAAAACGCGATGGGCGTCGAACGTATTGCCGGGTTGAATGCGCTCGAAATGAAAATCGAGGCCATCGCTGCGGGCTATGTTGGTCATGCGGTCCATCATGGCTTGGGCTTGCGCGGCGGAAGTTCCGTATTTTCTACCGAGACGTTCGGCGTAGGAAATGGTTTGGTCAATTTTCCGCGGTGCGGAAGGATCGAGCTCGAATGCGCGCCAAACGATCTCGACGGCATCACGATCTGCGAATTGCTCGAGCGCTGCTTCGAGGCGGCGTTTTCCGACATAACACCACGGGCAAGCAATATCCGACCAGATATCGATCCGGAGTTTTTTCATGGCGCCGAGGATAGTCGATCTTTGGCCGCCGCGCGAGGAGAAAATGGTGTGATGTGTGGGGAGCGGGAAATGACGAACTAACCGCCCGCAGCACCGGAACAGGCAATGAGGAAGGTTGTTCCCACTTGCGGACTACCGGCGCCGACAAACCGCAATACGCGCTTGTCGTTGACCGAGCATGTTTTGACGATATCGACGTTGCCGAGGGGAGGGTCGGTCGTTGCGTCGATATAGCACCAACCATTGACAGGTTCGCCATTGAGCGTAGGTGGATTGTTGAGTTCGTTTTGGCACGCATTGCGTTGGTCACCGGCAAGTTGTTTGACTTCGCAATAACAATTCCAATCGCCTGCCAAGGATGGATCCTTTGCCACGTATTCAATGAGGTCTACCGCGCCTGGATTCGTAGCCTCCACGCGCGCCTTGGCGGGATCACACAAACACACCTCGTTTTCGAGATGACGAGCTTCCAAGACGACGCATGGCACGTCTCCATCGGCATTCGGCGCAACAGTTTGTGCATAACATTCATGGCTGCGATTGAGCGTTCCTTTTAATCGATCCACGATTCCACCAATCGCCGGGCGGTACCCAAAATCCGTCGCCGCTTCGCTTGGGTCACTAAGTTGCGCCGGACAAACGGAAGCCACAATGCCCCGGTCGCCCAAATCACGAAGAACGGCTAACTGTCGCAAACCGGGATATGCCTTCGCCTTCACCTGCAGCGTGGGACTGTTCATGTTGTTTGGATCGGGCTGGCAAAGCGGATTGTCGTTTGTCTTGCTCGTACAGTCGCACGATGGCAGGTTTGTGTTGGTGCAATCTCGTTCGGTCCCTGGCAATAACGGAAAAATGCACGCGTATTGCAAGTCATCGTTTGGAATGGTCCATTCATGCCCATTGATGGGGTTTGCCCCAGGGGTCGTTGAGTCCGCGAGCATATCTCCTGTTACGGGGTTCGTCCCGGAACGCTTTTGCACGGCTTCTTGCATAAGAGGGTCGAGTGGCTTTACGTTGTTTTCGGGATCGCCCAGAATGATCCGCCAGGTCGACGGGCTATTCGAATTGTTTGGCTCCGACGGCGCTGTCAATTGCCTCGCGTTCTTGAATCCTTTTTTCAGGTCGCTTTTGTCGAGCGCAATGTCTTGCCACGGGACGCCGACAATGCCGGCAAAAAGAACGAGGCTCGGATCGCGAATGGTCGTGTTCGCGTCGTTTGGATCGAGGTCCGAGAAAATCGGGTTTGTCACGAGGTTACCGTCGCGATCTGCTATAAGCGCGCTTGAGAATGCCTGCACATAACGATCCGTTGGGTAGAGAAAGTCGATGCCAAAACGACGTTTCTGGTCCCAACAACGCAAGTTCTCGTGGTCCTCGATGTTCGACAAAAGCGCAGGTCCTTTGCCCCCATTGGGATCTTTGCACGTTGGGTCGTCAGGGCAATTACCTGCTCCTTGACCACACGATTTGCAACACGGATCATTCGGGTTTGTCGCACACTCCTGACGAGCACGTGGCAAACGAACGGAACTCGCACCATTGCGCAATTGAGCCACGTAATAATGCTGGCTGTATTCCTTGATGGAACAATCATTCTCGTCGCTCAGCATGACAATGGCCAGCATTGAATCCGGGCGCAAGAATTCACGACGCTGATTCAGGAGCACCAGATCCGTGCCGCTTGGTGTGGCTTTGGAGTTCTCGACAATGATGGTTTCATAAGGATTTGGGTCAACGAGAAAACGATAAGTGGATTCGAGCTGCGATTCATAACCACAACCAATCTGTCCCACGCCGACGACCATGTCTCGCAATGTCGGAACGATGCCGAGCGTTCCATTTTCAATGATTGATTCACCGCCGTACTTGTTTGTCGGGTCCCACGCAAGGAACTTCTTGTCCATGTACGTGGGGGCTTCCTGACCTCCGCATTGATCTAGCCGGGCGAGCAAATGCCCTTGGTCGTTGTTCGTCGTGTTTGGGCTCGGCGAACATTCCTTTGATGCCGTATCAACGTTCGGACACGAATCTGCACCGTGCCCACCGATGGAGGAGCTGATGACGCCGATGTGCATATCGAGTACCGGCTCGAACTCGCGCTTCGTTCCCAACGGACATGATTCCGTGGGCGAGCTTGGTTGTGTTTGCGAAGGAATATCACCGTCATAGACGCAATGTGGATTGACGAGACGATTGACTAAGTCCGGAATCGCCAATGCCAAAATCTGCTGTTTGTCGGCCATAGAGCGCGAATTGTCGATCGCCAGCAACAGGTCGATCTTGTCTACGCTACGCAACTCGTGCTTCCCAAAAACCTGAGGATTCAACAGAGTTCCAAGATTCGAGGTGCTTGCATCCGCGCAACCCAGGACGGTGAGAGCCAAAAGAGCAACCAGGACAAGCGATCGTCGAACACGAACCATAATAACTCCTTGATGACGCCGAACGTGCGACAAGCGGTTCAAATGTCGCGCGCGCACCGAAATCCGATATCCTGAAAACGAAAGCCCGGCGACGCTTCTTGGCGCGTTGAATTCAAGAGCAAATCCTGATCAAGATCCCAAGCCCCACCGTGCAGAACCCGTGGAAGTGGTTCCTTGGGTAAAACAGCACAATCGTGGCATGGGTTCGGCGTATCCACTTGAAATGCATCGAGCGTCCATTCGCGCATGCTTCCCGCCAAATCAGATTGGCCAAAAAAACCATTTCCGTCCGGGGAACGTGAACCAACGGCGAGAATATCCGTGAGCGCACATTGCCATCGATCGGACCCGTCTGCGAGGCAATCATACGAAGCATGGTTGAAATCAATCAGTCTGTCATCGGGAGGATTTGACCACGGCAAAATTCGGCCACGATCACCGCCTTCCGCCGCATACAACCATTCGGCTTCTGTCGGCAATCGGCCATCGTCCCACGCGCAAAAGGCGAATGCGAGATACCAATCGACACAATTGATAGGCAAGAATTCTCGATTCGTCGCTACGTCGGTCCATGTACTCAGTGTCTCACTGCAATGCAACCGCGAGAGCAACGCGTCTTGATCGACGGGCAGCATGGCGTCCCATTGCGGTTTCCATCCACTCTGCGGTATTCGGGGGTGATAACCCTGCCCCGCCTCTGGCCTGTTTTGAGGGTATCTTTTGATGAACTCCCGAAATCGCCCCACAGTGACTTCAAATTTATCTAAGCGAAAGTTGCCAATTTCGCGCGGCGCAGACCCCGCGTTCCGTACTGGCGCGCTCTCGACGATTGGCGACGTGCAACAGTCTTCATTGCTCTCGGCGCCGCAACGTTTTGCCAAATTTTTGCATCCGGTGCCTTCCAAAGAGTAGCCATTCGAAGCTCCGAAAATGAGTTCTCCACAACCCGCTAGCGAGCACGCCGTGGCCATGACAATCCCAATTACAGCTCTCATCAAAAATGCCCCTTCATCGCAACAACGGGTGTACCATCGCCGGCCCAGCCAAACCCGGCGAACGTGACCGCTTGGGGATTACGCACAACCAGAATTACACCCATGGTGGTCAACGCGGCACCGAATATCAATGGCAGTGTGGCGATATTCCCAATCGCGCGACCGTCATTGACAGCTAGCTGTCCGATCGGCGTGCATACAGTTCCCCCGAGATTGGTAAGACACTGAGTGGTGGCGATGTTCCTTTCCGCCAGTGCAATCCCCGCGAGAAATCCCCCTGCGATGATGCTCGCGCTTCCAACCCCCAAGCCGCCAATACCATAGGCTCGATTACGTGCCGAATTTGCTGCGGACTTTGAAGTGACATTCTTTTGCGACCGTTTGGGTAGCGTTTGTCCGGCAATTATTTTCGGATTGGGCGCGACTTGGACCTGCTCGGGCGCTTGTCCAGCCGCGATTTTTGGATAGGGCTCGATTCGGACCAGTTCCAGCGGTTGGGCTCGTTCGAGTTTTATGACCCGAAACTCACGACCTTGTTGCTTCCGTGTGATAACCAGCCGATGCTCCCCTGGGTTCAGCTCCACAATGGCATTGAGTTCGATTTGCTTGCCGTCCAAAACAATTCTGATGGTATCTCGCTCGCTTTCGGCGCCCACGACGCTGAGTCTTGGGACTTCGGCTTCCAGATTCGCGATTCGTTCTGTCGCCGCCTTCAAGCGCAGTTTTCGCTTTTCGTTCGTTGGCTCCTCCGTGGCGGAGTACGTTTTGACAAAGGAACGCCAATGGTGAAGTGCCGTCTCAATTCTCCCTTCGCGTTCGCGGCAATCGGCCAATGCAAAGTGCGATCCTTCCGTGGGATCCAGCTCTTGCACGCGATCCAAAAGGGGACATGCGGT
>JBGAOI010000177.1:0-11141 GCA_044221885.1 Polyangium sp. (in: bacteria) | reverse complement strand
ACCCAGCGCTTCCGCGGATGCCGAAGCGCCTGAGGCGGAAGTTCCCCAGGCGCCCGCGGGGCCCTTGCTCGTCGACCTTTCGGGCAATGCGCACGTGCCTGAAGCGACCCCGAGCAATGTTCCTCGATTGGCCAGCATTGCCATGCGTACGGACGTCCTTGCCAAACCAGATCCCAACGCCAAACGGGTCGGGTACCTGCGTGCGGGGGCGATTGTCGAAATGGAACCCGAGATAGCCGGGACGGCAGGATGCAAACAGGGTTATCACAAAATCAAGCCTTACGGTTATGTCTGCATCGGCCCCGAAGCCACGCTCGACCTCGAGAATCCCATCGTTCGAGCCTCCACGCGACGTCCCGACATCACGCAAAAACTCCCGTACATGTACGGCGTCACCATGCGTGGCGGTCCGGTCTATACCAAAATTCCTTCGCCCGAGGAACTAAAGACCCACGAACCGAATCTCAAATCGCATTTTTCCAAATGGGCCAAAGACAAGGAAAACGGGGCCACCTACGGCCTCGATGTCTGGATGAAATGGAAAAAGGAACCATCTCCGCCGGCGCTCGATGCGCTCGAGCAAAAAATCACCGATCCGGACATTCCCTGGTATTTGCAAAATGGCGGGCGTGTGCCCAATTTGTCGGGTTTGGTCAAGTCCAACGATCTCGTCAAGATTGGCCAAGTCGACAGGCGTAATGGTGTCGCATTCATTGAAACATTTTTACACGAAGGGCGACGCTACAACGTTTCGACGGATTTGCGCGTCATTCCCGCGGATCGTTTTCGGCCCATTCGAGGCAGCGATTTCCACGGTTATGAGATCGGCAAAGACATCGATTTCCCATTTGCGCTCATTCGGCGCGAAGGCACCAAACGCTGGGTATGGAACGAATCGAAGAAGAAATTCGTTTCTGATGGCGAAGTCGCCTGGCGCTCAGCCGTGGCCTTGACCGGAAAGCAAAAAATCCTTGGCGGCGTCCTGCATTATGAAATGAAGGATGGCGGCTGGGTCGATGATCGCCATGCGGGACGCGTCGATCCTGCAAAAAAAATGCCCGCATGGGGCAAAAATGGCGAAAAGTGGATCGATATCAATATCACCAAGCAAGTGTTGGTTGCTTATGAGGGGACCAAAGCCGTGTATGCAACGCTCGTGGCGAGCGGCGAAAGCGGTCTGGACGATCCCGAAACGTCCAAAGCGACGAAACGCGGCATTTTTCGAATTCACACGAAATACATCAGCATGACGATGGATTCGGATGTCGTTGGCGAAGAATTCGAACTACGCGATGTGCCGTATGTTCAATACTTCGAAGACGGTTATGCACTGCACGGCGCTTACTGGCACGACAAATTCGGCCGTCCCAAGAGTCATGGGTGCGTCAATTTGTCGCCGGAGGATGCTCGTCGGCTGTTTTTCTGGACCGAACCCCAAGTGCCCTACGGCTGGCACGGGGCCGCAAGGTCACTGACGGGTACGGTGGTGTTCATTCATCCCTGAATCGAAGCAGGAAGAGAATACGTCATTTTCTCTTCCAGTTCACAAAGCTCTGGAGTTCTCCGTGGCCGTCGTGCGACGATGCCGTCGTCCATTAAATCCACGTGAGCATTGGAGCGAACGATGAAGCGGAATCATCCTTGGAAATTGAGCACGTTGGCCATAACCACGCTGCTCGTGGCATCGGGCTGGATTGGTTGCGGAGGCGATACTGGTTCGACAAACTCGGTCACAACCAGCGGAAGTACGAGTTCCGGCGGCGGTAGCGGCGGAAGCGGCGGCGCGGGTGGTTCGAGCACTTGTCCGACGTCGCAGACGCTGTGTGACGGGGCTTGCGTCAATGTCAACACCGACGCGACGAATTGTGGAAGTTGTGGAAAGGCCTGTGCACAAGGCGAAGTTTGTGTCGATGGCGCATGCAGCTTGAATTGTGCCGGAGGTTCGACGAAATGCGGCAATGCGTGCGTCGATGTCAAGCATGATCCGGCCCATTGCGGGGCGTGCGGCACCGTCTGTGCTTCGGACGAAGTTTGCGACAATGGCACGTGTGGCGTGACCTGTTCGGGAGGCACCACGCAATGCGGCAATTCTTGTGTCGACACGCAGCTTGATCCCAGCCATTGCGGTGCATGTAATAACCTCTGCGGCTTTGGCGAAGTTTGCAGTCAAGGCAAGTGTGGATTGCTTTGCACCGGCAATACCGTGAAATGCGGCGGCACGTGCGCAAATATCACGACGGACGCCAAGAATTGCGGAAGCTGCTTCAACGTATGCGGTCCGGATCAAGTATGCAGCAATGGCGTTTGCAGCTTGGTGTGCGGCGGTGGCACTACGAAATGCGGCGGCACGTGTGTCGATACGGCAAAGGATTCGGTGAATTGCGGCGGATGCGGCAATGTTTGCGCCCCCGGCTTGAGCTGCGTCAACAGCGTGTGCTCGCTCATTTGCGGAGCCGGAACGACGAAATGCGACAACGCTTGCGTCAATACCCAAAATGATCCGGCCCATTGCGGCGGTTGCAACAATCCCTGCCCTCAAGGTCAGGTTTGTCAAGCAGGAACTTGTTCCCTCGTGTGTTCCGGCGGGGCGACGTTGTGCGGAGCTTCGTGTGTCGATACGCAAAACGATCCCACCCATTGCGGCAATTGTCAAACCACGTGCGGTCCTTATCCGAACGCCACCGGCGTATGCATTGCAGCAGCCTGCGCATCCATTTGCAATCAGGGGAAAGTCGATTGCAACGGGATGATTGCCGACGGATGCGAAGTGACACCCAGTGCTGATCCGGCCAATTGCGGTTTCTGTGGAAACGTTTGTCCAAACGGCGCCAATGCCATGGGCACGTGTGCCGCCGGCGCTTGTGGGCTCGCGTGTAATGCTGGTTTCGGCAATTGCGATGGCCAAGCGGCAAACGGTTGCGAAACGAATACGCAAACGTCAGTCTCGCATTGCGGGATGTGCAACAATGTTTGCGCCGTCTCGGCCAATGCAACCCCCACGTGCGCCGGGGGAACATGCAGTTTCAGTTGCAGCGCTGGGTTTGGCGATTGCGACATGAATCCCACGAACGGTTGCGAAGTCAATACCCAAACGAGCGCTACGCATTGCGGAGCGTGTGGCCTGGCTTGTGCCGCGGGTCTCGCCTGCATCAATGGCGCTTGCTCCAACGGACAACTTCCGCAATTGGCGGGTACGCACAACGCCGACATTACGCGCGGTTCGACGCATAACGCGTTTTTCGCCGATCCCGTCACCGGCAAAGTGTATTGGGGCCCGGGCTACAGCACCAATCAATTGACCGAATATCCGAACATGGCGAATTTCCTCGCCAATACGAATCCAACCAATTACGCCCTGCCGGTCGCCCGTCAAGGGACGTACCACGTCGCAATCAACGGCATTCTCTACTACAACAACACGAACACGATGTACCGCGTCAATCTGGCAACCAATGCGATTCTGACGCAAGTCCCCTTGGCCAACGCCGGTCATACCAACGTGAGCCATTACGACTGGGGTGGTTACACCGACATTGACTTCTACGTCGATGCCGGAAACACGCTCTATGTCGCCTACGCGCCCCCAGGAAATGGTCCCGTGACCAATCTGTCACGCCTCGATCCGACGACACTCAATGTCATGCAAACGTGGAACATTCCGCTCGTGAAAACCCAAATTGGCTTTGGCTTTATGGTGAACGGGCGGTACTACGTGGGCGAGAACTTCAATGGCACCGCAATCAAGGGCATGTATACGCTCGCGACGAGCACGTACGATGCCGCGTACACGAACTCGCTTTCACCCGTGACCGGCGAATACATCACGCATACGGTCTGGGATCCCGGTGGCAAGCGTTTGTTGGAATCATCCAACGGCCACTTCCTCGTTTACCCGAACGTGCAATGATCTAATGCCAAGACAATCGATTGTCTTGGCATTACGACTCCACCGCTAACTCACCAAGGCACTCTGGATTTCAATCTTCCCCGTCAACATTTTGTGCACGGGGCATTTGTTCGCAATCTCGAGAAGCCGCGTCCGCTGCTCTTCCGTAAGATCACCTTCGAGCTTGATCGAGCGCGTCAATCGATACCCGTCGTCTTCTTTGTGAATCGACAAATCGACGTGCACGCTTTTGAGCGGCAAGGATTTTCGATCCGCATACATTTTGACGGTCATTGACGTGCATGCACCGAGCCCCGCCAAGAGATGCTCGAATGGCGCCGGTCCAGTATCGTCACCACCCAATTCCTTGGGTTCGTCCGCGAGCCCTCGATGAGGTCCCACCGTCACCAATTGTTGAAACTTTCCTTCACCTGTCTGAACGGTTACGTCACGCATGCTCCCTCTATGTCACTCTTTCCATCGAAAATCCAAGGGTTTATTTCAGCCAATGCGCCTCGCCCTTTACACGCTCGTCTTGTTGCCCCATGATGCGCCCCATGTCGCCTCCCGGTTTCGGATACGCGCTCGCCCATACGGAAGCGTTTCGGCAAATTGCCCACGAGCTCGAAAAACGCTCCAATGCCAGACTTCACGGAGCCGAGCACTTGCCGCGCTCCGGCGGAGCTTTGCTCGTCGGCAATCATGCCTATCTGGGCGTCGATTCTTGGATTCTCAGCGCCCTCTTGATTTCGCAATGCCAAGTGGTCCCGCGTTTTCTTGGCGATCGCAATTTATGGCGCATTCCTCTCGTCAATCGATTCTTGACGACGTTTGGCGCCATCGCTGGTCAACCCGACAATGCCGTCGAATTGCTCGAAGCAGGTCACGTCGTCATCGTTTATCCCGGCGGTATCGACGATTCTTTCAAGCTGTCCAAAGAAGCCTACACCTTGCAATGGAACAATCGCGCCGGGTTTGCCCGCGTCGCCATGCGCGCCAAAGTACCCATCATCCCCGTCGCCGCAACCGGCGTCGATGAATTGTATCAGATTGACGAACGCGAATCGTTTTTAGGCCGATCATTCGCAGGTTCGTCGCGGTACGATGTGCCCATTCCCAGTTCGTTCAAACCTCGTCGAGTTCCGCTGGATTATCATTTGCTCGCGCCCATTGACACCGCAGGAGATCCGGGAAACGCTGCGGACGTCGAACGCGTCCGAAAAGCGACGGAAGAATCGCTGCGCAGCATTCTTGATCCTTATCGCGAACAAATCGGTCTCGCTCGAACGCCGTAGGAATTCGCCGCATACGGACGAAGTCCCCGTCATTCAAGCATTTTTCACTTCACTTGGGTGCGTTTCCGGTCGTCCATACCCGCCACGTCGCCTTGACAGTTTGCGCCAAGCTACCTTACCAAGACGAATCGCGCGTTCGCATCCAACCGCGCGGTAGTTTCTCGGGTATGCTATCGCGCGCAAAGGTGCGAGTATTCGAGCCTTCCGCACTGTAATGCTTCTAAAAGAGGGAGGAGTCATTCTCCATGACCACACGATATTCACGGCTTGCGTTGGGCGCTGCCACGTATTTCATGAACTTGCTCACGGGCAGTGCCGAAGAAGCAGATTCAACAGCCAGCATTCCGGCAAACGTGACTCTCCCCACGGTCGTCGAACATATCGATCCCATTTATCCTCCCGAAAAACTCGCCCAAGCGCTCGATAAAAAAATTGAACTTTTGGTGACTGTCGAACGTGAAGGCACCGTTGGCGATATCGCCGTACTGCAATCTGGAGGCCTCGATTTCGACAATGCCGCTCGAGAAGCCGTGCAACGTTGGCGTTTTATTCCGGCCACCCGTGGCGGCGTTGCCATTCGATCGAGAATTCATATTCCATTTCACTTCTCCGTGAGTGTTCATGCCCCTACCGAGGCTGGTCATGCGATTCTCGAACCGGTGCTGGAAGCATTGAAACGAAAACCTCGACCACATGCACCTCCCAAGCCGAAAATCATCGAATATCAGGAAGCTCCAGTCGACCTTGGAACGCCTCTTGGTTTGCCGCACACGTTACACGATCACGGAAAAATCATTGAATCACACGTCCAAGGCCGCATTCAGCCCGCCAATCGCTCGGAATCCGATATTCTCTTGGAGCGTGATTTGATACAATCCGTGCCGCGATTTGCGGCGTCTGATATCATTCGTTCTGCGCCGGGCATGTTGGTCACGCGCCCTTATGGCGAAGCCGTCGCACCGCGATTCTCGCTCCGCGGATTCGATGCCGATCATGGCCGCGACATTCGATTTACCATTTTGGGAACGATTCCTCTCAATCAGCCGTCCCACATTCACGGCCACGGTTATGCCGATATCGATACGCTCATTCCCGAAACCGTGCGTTACGTACGCGTACTCGAAGGCGCGTATGATCCGAACCAAGGCGAATTCGCAGTTGCTGGCAGCGTCGATTTCGACCTTGGCGTTGAAGATCGTGGAATTCGCTCGAGTTATGGTTATGGCTCGTTCGACACACTTACAGCCCTTGGTGTCTTGGCGCCCGTCGGACACGCAGAAGAAACGTTTGGCGCGGCCTCGGTACGCACGTCGACCGGATTCGGCAACGGCGGTCGCGCCAGCACGTCTGGAGCGTTCATTGGGCAATATCGCCTGGAAATGCCCGGAAAAACCACGGCCATTTTGCACGTGTCTGGACACGGTGTTCGCTCGGGTGTCGGCGGCGTCATTCGACGCGACGATGTTTATGCTGGAAAAATAGCGTTCCATGATTCCTACGACGACCCGTCCGCGCGAGCCCAAGTCGCAGCCGTCGCTCGAGTACAAGGCGGTTTTTCCCTGCACAAAGCTGGCAACGACGAAACGAGCACGTCCATTGGCCTTTGGGGCGCATACGCTACCTATCGAAGTCGAATCAATTCAACCGGGTATGTCGAACGCTCGAAAGCTCAACCTCGGCAGCTCGGCCGTGGAGATCTCGTCGAGCAAGTCAATGATGACATCGGATTTGGGGCTAGATTGTCTTTACAAACTCGCCGATTTCGCTTGTTGTCGTGGCTCGATGCGCAATTTTCTCGAGGCGCGGATATCGAGGTTCACGTCATCGATCAAAGTCAAAACATGATTACCGCTCCGGCGAACCTCGTCTGGGACAGGCGTATCGATGCGGATATTCGTACGTTTCGGGCGGGTCTTTTTTTGGACGGCGTCATTTCTGTCACCGAACGCGCGCGTTTACGTGGCGGATTACGAACCGACGTCGTCCTTTTTCAAGTGCACGATCGGTTGGGCGATGGTTCGGTATTCATGCAGGATTCTCGGCCCGATCCGGGGACTCGTCGGACCATTGCCGGCGTCGCTTGGGGTCCCCGCGTCGCGCTCGAAGTCGACCCTCGACCCCATTTACGATTATCGGCCGCGTACGGCCAAGGATATCGTTCTCCTCAAGCCCTGCAACTCTTGGAAAATGAAGACATTCCTTTTGCAAAAGTGCATAGTTACGAAATTGGAGCACGATTCAAATTCGACCCGCGTCGAGTATCTGCAGCCTTCATTGCGTATGAAACTCGGCTTTCCGACGATTGGGCGTTCGACACGACCCCAGGCAGATTCACGCGCATTGGTTCCACCGTCCGGCGAGGCCTTGTGGCGTATATTCAAGCCGAACCAGTCAAGGGCCTCAAAACGTCCTTCAGCGCGACGTACGTATACGCCAAGATCGACGCGCCATCTGCACCTTCGCCAGGAAATGGTAATTCTACATTTACCGAGGGCCAATCGATTCCTTACGTACCTCCCGTGCTCATTCGCACCGACGTGCGCTACGAACGCCCTCTTTTCGCCATTGGATCGAAATCTCTGATTGGACGAATCGGCTACGGAGCGACGTTTATCTCGAGCCGCCCATTACCTTATGGCCTCGAAGCCAAACCCGCATTTACCTTGGATGCGTCGGCCAGCGTGCGACGAGATCCTGTCGAAATCGGCATCGACGCCGTCAATCTTTTTGATCGATCCTACGCAGACACGGAATATGTTTTCGTTTCCGACTGGAAAACCGGAGAGATTCCCTCGCAATTACCAACCAAACACCTCTCCCCAGGAGCGCCCATGACCGTATTGGCCACAGCAACATTCCGATTTTGAATGGCCTCGAATTCACTTCCAGAACGTCAATGCACTTTCCGCCCATCGCGTAGGATTTTCCAGCATGGGGTAATGCCCGAGTTCATCGAGCCACGTCAATCGCACATTGGGAATCGTATCGGCCAAAGCTTCGGCAATCGCGGGCACTGCCACGGGATCCCGCTTCCCCCAAAGAACGTGGGCGGGAATATCGAGTTTTCCCAACGCACCAATCCAGCGTTGTTTAAAACGCGAACGTTCGTCGAGGTACGACGATATCGCCGGCAATACCCGTTTTCCTTCGTCGTGTACGAGCAGCGCCCAGGCGGCATCGAGTTCATCTTTGGAAACAGCGTCGGGTGTTCCAAATATTTTCCGCAATTGGGCTTGAAAGATGAATTGCGACGAAAGTCGAGCAAACACAGGGCCGATGACTTTATTGCGCAACGCCACTTGGGACGGTGTCAAGTGCGCCAATTCAATGAAAACACTGCCATTGGCCAACGTCACCGATTGCAAATCGACAGGACATGAACCTCGTTCACGACGCGCAAGCACCTCTGTCGCCACGCTGGTTCCATAATCATGCGCGAGCAAGTGAGCGCGTTCGATACCCAATTGCCGCCAGATGTCCATCGCCACTTCGGCTTGTTCGATGAGCGAATACGAATAATCCTGCGGTTTGTCGGAAAGTCCAAATCCCAAATGATCGTGCACGACGACGCGAAAACGCTTCGTAAAGTGCGGCATGACGCGATGAAAATCGAAAGACGACGTCGGAAATCCGTGCAGAATGACCAGCGTACCTTCACTCGGCTTGCCCTCGTCGAAGACGAATACGTCCCGACCAAAAACACGCATTTTTGAACCTTGGGACTGCCAGTCTCGCACTTGTGCAGGTAGATGCAACATGTCAAGGCCATAGTGACGTATTCATGGCGCTTTGTCTATCTTTTTAAATCGGCACCTAATGCTTCCTTCGCTCGTACGCATCGTGCTCTATTTGATTTGCCCGCGGCTTTGGCCGTAGGGAACCAACCAGTACGACAGGTGAAACCATATGAAACAACATCGATATCTTTCTTTGGGCTTGGTCGCCTTCGCATTCGCTATGCAATCGATAGCGGGATGCGGCTCCGACGCAACTCCTGACACGTCGGGACAAGTCACGGGCGGCAGTACGTCCAGTGGTGGATCGAGCGGCAATGCGTGTTCGATTCCTTCGTGGGATGTGACTTACGAAATCAAGGGAAATTTTTTCATTACGGGGACCACGTTGGGCCTCGGAGATGCCACCAATGCCATTGGGCCAGGAAGCCTCACGTTGCGATTTCCTGATTCTGGCGGGGCTCCTGCAACCGGCGGCGTTCAGCTCCTCGAATACAACATGCCCATCAAGTTCTCCAAAGATACAAGCGGATTGGTCGTCGATACCGATGTGGTTGCGTCGGCTGGGCCCAATGGTTGTGGCGTCGCTTCGGGCAAACTCACCGACACGAAGTTGCTTTGGGAATCGTGCATGTACAACGCGACCAATGGCGACAATGCCAATAGCTGGACGCCGGATGACGCCGCCAATGGCCCCGGTTGCATTGAGAATTATCACAGCCTCGGAACCGTGACGTGCACCGATAACAGCGCGCTTGCTTCGTGTTCTCAAGGCAAGTTAATGGACGGCGAAAACAAGCAAGACGAAACGTGGAATCAACCGCTCAATACGTTCGTTTTCTCTGCGGATCTCAAAAGTTTTTCGATGGGTGGCGATGGCGGCCCACAAATCGAAAATCAAAAACCCCCGCCGGAAGCCGCCGTCGAAACCCCCAATCGATCCCCGAGTTACACGTGGTTCAATCTGCAAGGCACCGAAACGGCACGCAAACAAAGCTGCGGCTGCTCTCCTTGACCTGATCTCCTGATTCGACCTGCCCCGCCAAACCGTTTGTCACACTCAATCAACGCGCTGTGCGGCAAGTCAGCGAAAGCCGGACCTGCTGGATATGGCACCACAAGCGCCCCGGGCTGCTAGCATCCGCGCGCCATGTTCCGCCCCGCCGACGTCTATCGAGTCACCAAGAAAAAACACGATCAGGTGTGGAACACGTACGTGATGCGGCCTCTCGCCGCCGCGTTCGTTGCGACAATTTACCGCACGCGCATCACGCCCAATCAAATCACCCTCGTCAGCTTCTTCATCGCCCTCACCAGCTCGGCCCTCTTCGCCCTTCTGCCCACGTACGAAGGCGGGCTCATCGCCGTTCTCGTGCTGGAAATCGCATATCTTTTCGATTGCGCGGACGGAATGCTGGCGCGCTACAAAAAGCTCGCCTCACCCACGGGTCACCTCTTCGACTTCTTCGTCGACGAACAAAAAGCCGTCCTGCTCATCGCGGTCATCGGAATTCACCTGCACCGCCGTGGAGGATGGGGTTGTGACGGAACGTTTTGGTCCGCCGGCTCTTCAGCGTTTCTCATCGCCGGAACACTCGGTGCCGTCATCATCGCCTCCTCGATTGGATTGACAAACTTCGTTCGCCGCCCGGAAATTTCAGGCGAAGCCACGAAAACCGAAGCGCATTACGAAACCCACGAGCAATCTCGGCCCACGTCCATCGGCGCCCTCGTGATGACCTTTCTGCGCTTCCTCAATCACTACCCAAGCCACATCTGGATCTTCGCGCTGGCCAATCGTCTCGACGTCTTCTTCTGGATGTACGCCACCTTGAACCTTCTCTACCTCGGCCGGGGCTGGCTCGGCCTGCTCGTGCGATTCGGCAAGCCCTGAAGTGTTCGTCCTCGACAAACCCTCTCGTCTTTTTGACTCACCTTCGACGTTGCTCATGTCGCCCGCACGGGCTACCTCCAACAAGGCATGACGCTCCGCTACCAACACAGCATCTGCATCGTTCTGCTGGGCGTGTTGCCAAGCTTCGCCGCCGCCTGCTCGAACTCGAAAACCCGGACCCGCAACGCCGAAGAGTCCGTTGCGTCCACCTCGAGCGTCTCACGTCCTGCAGGAACGTCCTCTTCCTCGAGCAAAGCCAACGATGCTCCGTCCTGCGGCAACGAAATTCATCGCTACGGACAAGGTTATGACGACGAAGCGCGCGCTTGCTT
>JBGAOI010000176.1:282-11249 GCA_044221885.1 Polyangium sp. (in: bacteria) | reverse complement strand
ATCGATCAGTACGGCACGGCTGACTTCAACGAGCTTGCCCGACAAGATGCGTTGCCTTCGGAAACAGCTTCCTACGTTCCGAAGATCGCGGCTGCGGCCCTCATCGCCAACAACCTCGAACGATTTGGTTTCGACCAAGTCGAGATCATGCGCCCCATCGACGGTGCCGAGATCGCGGTGCCGCCTCGTTTGTCTCTCAAGACGTTGGCCAAAGCCGCGGGCGTGTCTGTCAAGACAATCCGATCACTCAATCCAGATTTGTTGGGGGACAAAGTTCCTCCTGGGCACGGAGACTTCATCCTCAACATTCCGCCCGAGTCGCTCTCGCGTGCGCATGCGACGCTTCCAGTGCTTCTCCAGACCGAGCCCATCGCCGTCGACGACGCATCGGTTCTCGATCCTGTCGATCTCGTCGGTGGACGTGAAGCGCGTTTGCGTCCATCGAGCCGCGACGGCGGAAGCTTGTTGTCGATGTTGCCGTCGTACAAGAAGCGTCGCGCGTTGCGTGACCCCGTAGAGGAGTTGGTCGGGACAGCCGATGACGATCAAGGTGACGACGACTTCGAGGTTCCCGAGCAACGTCGTCGTGTGAAGCGTGGTGCTCGCAAGACCCTGCTCTACAAGGTTGGTCCGGGCGATACGCTTCTCGGCGTGGCGCGTCAGTTCGCGATGGATGTCGATGACGTGGCGAAGGACAACCACATCGACGATGACTCGAAGTTGCGCACAGGCGCGATCTTGAAACTGCGCGTAAAGCCGTCGGTGCTCGGCTCTTTGGATGAACGCATCGAAGTCGTTCCCCAAGAAGACAAAGCCAATGCGTCGGAAGCAAAGGACGCGAAGGGCAGTCATCGCGATGCCGCGGAACCAAAATCCGAAGGCAAACGATCTTCGCGAGACAAGAGTTCAGCAGTTCGTAGTGACAGACCTCGCGGCTGATCCTTTCCAGCCTCGTCTTCACTGCACTTTCCCTAGCAATCACCTCATCGCGCAAACGATCCAACGAGGGATCCCCACGGACACGATCCTGTGTACGATGCGTGCGCCATGAGTATGCTCGTCGAAGCCAAATCCATCATCAAAAGGCTCTCTCGGATCTGCACCAGTGCGCTCGAGGCGGCCGTTGTTCAATGTGTCAACGCACGGCACTACGAGGTGACCGTTGAGCACTTGCTTCTTGCGCTGCTCGACGACGCGAACTCGGACGTCGCGTTCCTCGTGATGCACTACGACCTTGACCCGTCGCGTTTGCGCACGGCTCTGCAACGAAGTCTCTCGGATCTGCGGACCGGGAACGCGGGCAAACCCGTGTTTTCTCCGACGATGCTCGAGTGGATGCAGGACGCGTGGACCGTCGGATCCGTCGAGTACGGTTTTGCCAAGGTTCGCAGCGGCATGTTGTTCTCGCGTTTGTTGATCCAAACCAGCCGCTACACGATGAGCGGCATCGGCGCGTTGCTCGAAGGCATCTCGCGCGAGGACATCAAGAACAACCTCCAGAAGATTATTTCGGGTTCGAAGGAAGACGCCGAATCGCAACCGGCAGCGGCCGGTGGCAGTGCAGGTGGTGCAGGCGGCGGTGGCGGTTTGCCCGCGGGAGCCGGAAGCGCTGCAGCAGACTCCGCTTTGGCGAAGTACTGCGTCGACTACACGGGTCGTGCGCGTGCGGGACAGATCGATCCGATCTTTGGTCGCGAGAGTGAGATTCGACAGATGATCGACATCCTCGGTCGTCGTCGAAAGAACAACCCGATCATCGTCGGCGACTCCGGCGTTGGTAAAACGGCGCTCGTCGAAGGTTTGGCGCTGATGATCGTGAACAACCAAGTTCCGCCGCTCATGCAAGGCGTCGAGATCATGGGTCTCGATCTTGGTTTGCTTCAGGCCGGCGCGGCCGTGAAGGGCGAATTCGAGAACCGCATGAAGCAGGTCATCTCGGAGATCAAAGGCTCGGCCAAACCGATCATCATGTTCATCGATGAAGCGCACACGATCATCGGTGCGGGTAATCAGCAAGGTGCGGGCGATGCCGCGAACTTGCTCAAGCCTGCGCTTGCTCGTGGTGAGCTCCGCACGATCGCGGCAACGACGTGGGCTGAGTACAAGAAGTACTTCGAGAAAGACGCCGCGCTCGCGCGTCGTTTCCAACCGGTCAAGGTGGACGAACCCAGCGAAGCCGTTGCGATCACGATGATTCGTGGTCTGCGATCGAAGTTCGAAGAAGCGCACAACGTCATCGTCACGGATGAAGCTGTCGTGGCCGCGGTCAAACTGTCCGCGCGCTTCATCTCGGGTCGCTTGCTTCCGGACAAGGCCGTCGATCTTCTCGATACGTGCTCAGCGAAGGTGAAGATCGCGTTGCAGCAGAAGCCTGCGCAGGTGGAAGACATCGAGGTTCGTATTGACACACTGTCGACGGAACTCGCCGCCTTGAAGCGCGACCTCGCGGCTGGCATCACGATTCTGGATCCCGAGCGCATCGAGCAGCTCGAAGCAAAGATCGAGAAGTCGAAAGAAGAGCTCGTGAAGGTGAAGGCTGCTTACGACCAAGAGTCGGAAGGAGCGAAGAAGGTTCTCGAAGCTCGCAAGCGCATGAACGAAACGAAGAGCGAAGCGGAACGCGATGCTGTTCGCAAAGAGGTTGTCGCGGCGATCGACGAACTGCACAAGAGCCAAGGCGAAGTGCCGCTCATTCGTCCGGACGTGGATGAAGCGATGGTTGCGGCTGTCGTCAGCGCATGGACGGGTATTCCGGCGGGCAAGATGCAGTCGGACAACGTGCGTGCGCTCGTTGAAATGGAGTCGCGTCTCAACGCGCGCATCAAAGGTCAGAACTACGCGCTCGAGACGGTGGCAAAGGAGCTCCGATCAGCACGTGCAGGTTTGAAGCCTTTGAATACGCCGATGGGCGTGTTCCTGTTTGTCGGTCCGTCCGGTGTCGGTAAAACCGAAACGGCGCTCGCGCTTGCCGACATGCTCTTTGGTGGTGAACGCATGATGGTCACCATCAACATGAGCGAGTTCCAGGAAAAACACACCACGTCGCGCCTCATCGGTTCGCCTCCGGGCTACGTCGGTTACGGCGAAGGCGGCATGTTGACGGAAGGTGTTCGTCAACGTCCGTACACCGTGGTTCTTCTCGACGAATGCGAGAAGGCGGATCCCGATGTCATGAACCTGTTTTACCAAGTGTTCGACAAGGGCATGTTGACCGATGGAACGGGCCTTCTCGTCGACTTCAAGAACACCGTCATCATCCTGACGAGCAACCTTGCTACGGACAAGATCACGAACCACGTCGTGAGTGCGTGGGAAGAAAATCGTGAGCCGGTGATTCGCGAGATCTACGAAGAGATCAAGCCGACGCTCTCGGCGCACTTCAAGCCTGCGTTGCTCGCACGTATGACGGTTGTCCCGTACATCCCGATCTCGCCGAAGGCGTTGGGAGAGATCACGCGACTCAAGCTCAACGGTCTTGTGGATCGTTTGAAGAAGAGCCAACGGATCGACACGACGTACTCGGACCGCATGGTTGAGCTCATCGCGAGCCGTTGCACGGAAGTCGACACGGGCGCCCGCAACATCGATCACATCTTGCGCGCGTCGCTCTTGCCGCTGCTTTCGCAGGAGATCCTCGGCAAGATGGCTGAAGGAATTCAGCCGAAGAAGTTGTTCATCGACATCGACGACAACAAGAATTTCGTCGCGACGTTCCCCGAGTGATCTGAGCGATCGGATCGAACGCAAGGCTCCTCTCGCGCAGCGAGCGCGAGGGGAGCTTTTGTTTTTGACCTGGCTGCATTTCTCACACGCGCGTGCGTGTCGGCGCGCGTGACTTCATCGACAGCGTTTATCGATCCCAAAAATTTAGGCCAGTCGCCGTGTGTTCCGATAGAAAGGAGAGCCATGGCGGTTTTAGCGTCGTTCACCCATCGAATGCGCAGGCGTGCGGCCCACGTCCTCGTCGGACTTGGACTCACTGTTGGCTTTGCGGTGGGAGCGTTGGGGATTGGTTGTGCTCAAGCACCTCCGCCAGCTGCTCCGAAACCGTGTGACGTGCAGATCGTCACGCTTCGGATTTATGCAGCGGACAACATCAATCCCAATGAGAACCAGAATCCTCGTTCTGTCGTCATTCGGCTTTATCAACTGAAGGACGAGATGCGTTTGCAGAACGCGAGTTACGACGAAGTTCTGCTGACGGACAAAGAGGTCCTTGGTGACGACATTGTCGCGCAGGACGAGGTTGTGGTTTTTCCGAACGACCTCGTTGAGGTCAAGTTCGAGCGTGTGAAGGAAGCGAGTGTTCTTGGCGGCGTGGCGCTTTTCCACAGTCCCAAGGGCCAGAGCTGGAAGACCTTCTACACATTCCCGCTCAAGCCTGGTGAAGCGCAATGTGCGGGGCGGGCTGGTGATGCTGGACCGAACGCCGACCCGCAGGTGTCGTTCTTCGTCGAGTCGACGAAGCTCGACAACGGGAGTGAGTTTGACGAGTCGATGTTTCCGAACGCGACATCGGTTCGGAAAGTCAACTTGCCGAAGAAGTCGTCTGATGGCGCGCCGAAGGCTGCGTCCTCAGCACCTTGAGAAGACTCTGGAGCCTCGTGTGATGTCGTGTCTCCATCCGCTCCCCATCGTTGTTGTTCGAGTGCCTGGTGCACTTGGCGACTGCTCGAGCCACGCCTTTCCACCCTCGACTCGCGTCCTTTGGGGGGCGAGTTCTGATAAGACTGACCGGGCAATATGATCCACCCGCGCAAGCCCGTCTGGACCGAGGGGCTCTTCATGACCCCTCAGCATTTGCAGCAAGGGGACCAGTATCACGAGGCGTTGATACAAGCGCGAACGAATGCCCTACTGAACTATCCGTGGGGTGTCGTTGGCGTGCAATTCGACGAACGTGCGCTGTCGGCTGGTCAATTGAAGCTCGTGAAGTGCCACGGGTTTTTCCCGGACGGTACACCGTTTTTCGTCGGAGATCGCGGCGAAGATGTCGTCGAAGCGAGGCCTCTCGAAGGGGTTTTTCCCGCCGCACTTGAAGCGCTCGACGTGTTCTTGGCGATTCCCCAAGTTCGCGAAACGCACCCGAACATCGCGCTGGATCCTTCCAAAGTGAATCCGGCGATTCGGTTTGTCGCAGCGACATCGACCGTACCCGACATCAACACAGGGCGAAGTGACACGGCCGTTGTGTGGGCTCGTTACAACCTGCGCATTCTGTTTGGCACCGAGCCACGTGATGCGTACCAGACGGTTCGTATTGCCCAACTCGTTCGGGATCGAACGGGTGCGATTGTCCTGAAAAAGACCTTTATTCCGCCGATTCCGCATGTGGGAAGTTCCGACCACATCATGGCGGGTCTGCGTCGAATTTTGTCGGCGATGGTTGGTAAACAAAAGTCTTTGGCTGAAGGACGTCGTTTGCGTACGGCGGCATCGGTCGACTTTCAGTTTTCCGACACGGCGAAGTTCTGGATGTTGCACACGCTGAACGCGTTCATTCCGGCTGTGTCGCACATGGTCGATCACGGCAATGCGCATCCGGAAGACACGTACATCCTGATTTCGTCGTTGATTGGTGAGCTCTGTACGTTTGCGGCCGATGGAGATCCGACGTCGCTTCCGAAGTTCAATTACTTGGACCTCGAAGGAGTTTTCGAACCGCTCTTCGATCGTGCGCTCACGATGATCTCGGCCGTGCTCGCTGAGAACTACACCGTCGTGCCGCTCGAGAAGCGCGAGGACGGCATGTACCTCGGCAAGTTCGAGGATCCGAAACTTCCGCGTACGCACGAGCTTTTCTTGGAGGCCAAGGGCGCGGACGAAGCGACGCTTCGCGAGCGTTTGCCGCGGCTGCTCAAGATGGGGTCGTGGACGCAGATTGGATACATCCTCAACGCCGCCATGCCTGGCGTGCGTGTGGCTGTCGAATATCGACCGCCGGGGGCTATCCCGGTCAAACCCGGTGTCGTGTACCTGCGAATCGATCAAGCAGGCGACTACTGGAACGACATTCTTGGTTCGGGAACTGTCGCGATTTACCAACCGATCGATCCGCAGAAGGTCGATCTCCGGCTTATCGCCGTGCAGGGTGGCAAGTGATTGAGGGCGTAACTGTTCAATTCATGGGGCGCACATGAGCCAGTCGCAGTCGATGTATTGGGTGTGCTCGGACGTTTTGTCCCTGATCCTTCAGCTCAGGAACTCACGTGAGCTTCCTGCGCCTGACATTTTGCAACGTCGTGTGTTGCAGCTCTTCGACACGATGATGCAGAACGGGCGCGAAGCGCGAATACCCGAGCAAGACATGATCGACGCGAAGTTTGCGCTCGCCGCCTTCGCGGACGAAGTCATCTATCACTCGAGTTGGCCGGGCAAACAGCAGTGGTTGAGCAACCCGCTCCAGCTGCAGTTTTTCCAGTTAAACACCGCCGGTGATCAGTTCTTCGTGAACCTGGACAACCTTCACGGACAGCGCAATCGCGCGCATGTCGCACAAATTTACTTCCTCTGTTTGGCCCTTGGCTTTCAGGGGAAATATCGTTTGCGACACCAGGAAGGGTTGCAGGCGGTGGTGGAAGGACTCGGCAACTACGTTGCGCTCACAGAAGGTGCAAACGATCAACTTGCACCGAATGCAGAGCGCAAAGACGGAGGCGGAAGCGCTGTTCGTCGTGAGCTGCCGTATCTCTTCATTGCCCTGGGCTTTCTCGCCCTGGCACTGATCGTGATCTTCATCCTCTGGTTGGTCATTGGCTCGAACGCCGACTCCACCGCAGACGAGATCAAACGACTCATTGGTGGTGGCAAGTAGCGTCAGGGGGACCTGGCAAAGGACCGAGGGAGACGTCCCATGTGGTTGTGGATCCTGAGCGCGCTGTTCCTCGCTCTCGTTTGGGGAACGTGGTTCATCTTGAGGCCAACTGGGCCGGGGCCCAGCGCTGAAGTTTTTCCGACGTGGATCCCGATCGTACTCACGGTCGTTGTCGTCGTCGGTCTTGTGGGGCTCGTCATTTATCGACGTGTACGTGCAGCTCGTGCTGCGCGCGCCCTCGAGAAAGCGATTGCGCAGCAAGCGCAGGAGCAAGCCCTCGCGGCGAAACCGGAACGACGCGCAGAGATCATTGCTCTGCACAATCAACTCCAAGAAGGCATCAAGGCGCTCAAAGCCTCAAAGCTCGGCGGAGGCGGCAACGCTCTCTACTCCCTTCCTTGGTACGTCATGGTTGGTCCGCCCGGTGCTGGTAAAACCACCGCACTTCGTCACTCGGGTCTCGTCTTCCCGTACCTCGATCCACAAGGTGGTGGCGTTCAAGGTGTCGGCGGTACGCGCAACTGCGAGTGGTGGTTCACGAACGAAGCGATCCTTCTCGACACGGCTGGTCGGTACACGACCGAAGCCGATGATCACGACGAGTGGATGGCGTTCCTCGAACAGCTCCACAAGTACCGTCCAGACAAACCTGTCAACGGTGTCATCTGTGCCGTGAGCATCAGCGAGCTCGTTGATGCGAGCGAAGAGCAGGTCGAGGCGGTGGCGAAGAAAGTTCGTGCACGTATCGACGAGATGCAGACGACATTGAAGATGGTTCTGCCCGTCTACGTGATGTTCACGAAGGCGGACCTCGTGGCCGGCTTCGTCGAGTTCTTCGGCGACCTCAAGAAGAGCGAACGTGGCCAAGGGTTTGGCGCGACACTCAAGCTCGACGCGAACAAGTCCGAGCCTGGGAAACTCTTCGACGAAGAGTTCGACGCGATCGTCGAGCGCGTACACACGCGATCACTCAAGCGCATGACGACGGAACGAAGCCGCGCATCGAAAGAGCGTGTGTTCCAGTTCCCGCTCGAGTTTGCGGCCGTCAAACACAACTTGTCGTCGTTCCTCAACGTTGCGTTTTCGCCATCGAAGACGGCGGGCGTGGCAACGCCGATCCTGCGCGGGTTTTACATGACGAGCGGCACGCAAGAGGGCAAACCTCTCGAGCGCGTGCTCGGCAGCATGATGAGTGCCTTCGGGTTGAAGCCGACCGCAGCCGCCAATGATGACTTGTTGATCGGTGAAGCAACGGAATCGAAGAGCTACTTCCTGCGCGATGTGTTCATGAACGTGATCTTCCCGGATCAGGATCTTGCAGCGCGCACGGCAGCGGTCATTCGCAAGCAACGTCTGCAACGATTCGCTGCTGCTCTCGCGGCTGCGTTGTTGGGCATGCTCTTGTTGGTCCCGTCGCTCCTCGCGTTCTGGAACAACCGCGCCCTCGTTGCGAAGACATCTCAAGTTTCCAAAGAAGCTGCTGCGGTGAAGTGGACGGATGGTGCGACGTCTCCGGTCGACAAGATCGAGAAGCTCGACAACATCCGCGAGCACGCACAGCTCCTCGATCAGTTCCGCGAAGAAGGTGCTCCCGTCAGCTATCGCTGGGGCATGTACCAAGGCGACAAACTCTTCGATCCGACCAAAGATCAGTACATCGCGTCGCTTCGTGAAGGGTTCATCAAACCGGTACGAGCACGTCTCGAAGATCGCCTCGGTCAAGTCAGCGGAGCGAAGTACCTCGAGGAGTACAACGATCTGAAGACGTACTTGTTGCTCGCCGACGAGAACAAGACGCACCTGTTGCCCGAGTCCGAGACGGCGTGGGAGACGGGTCGTTTGGTGCAGCTTTGGGTCGATACGCTTCGAACGACCACCGACATGTCGGAAGCGGATCTGCGCGCCAAACTTCTTCCGCACGTGAAGTATTACGTCGACCTGTTGCGACGTGGTGCTGCGCCGAGCGAGACCCTCGACAAGGCGCTCGTTGAACGAACGCGCGACATTCTCGCTCGTGTTGGTCCTGCCCAACGCTTCTACGATCGTTTCGTCACGAAGCTCGAATACGAGAAGTACGACGAGAACGGGCCCGACGATAAAGACAACCTGAAGTACCCGCCGATTTCTCTCGACGAACTCTTCTCGGATCGTCGTGAAGTGCTTGGCAAGGTTCGTTCGTCGCAGAAGGAACGTACCGGCAAGTGGATCAACGTACGTGGTCCGTACACGGCGAAGGGACACGCTCAGGTCATCGCATCGCTCGACGAAGGTCTCACGGTTCTCGATCGTGAACGTTGGGTCGTGCCATTGACGCAAGAAGAAGAGCGTCAGGGCGACAAGATCCAGCAAGCGCTCGCGCGTGTGCGTCAAGATTACGACGCCCAGTACATTCGCGAGTGGGTCGAGTTTTTCCGGGACATCCAGGTTGAGATTCCGCCGAACAACAAGGAAGCGATCGAAGAGTTCCGAGTTCTGTCGACACCTGATTGGCCGTACCAACGATTGCTCCGCACGCTTGAAGACAACACGCAATTCGATGCGTTGCAGAACCAAGCCGAAGAGCAGGTGTTGGCCGACGGTGGCTTGATCGATCAGATCAAAGAGCGCGCACGACGACGAATCGATTCGCGTGCGAGCAGTGCACTTGGCACAACGGGTCGCGTGACGGATCTCGTTTCGATGGGTGGTCCTGGTGCTCGTGCGCCGCGGGATCCGATCCCGGACAAGTTCCGTTCGATGGTTCGTTTCGGCGTACCTGAAGTTCCCAAGCAACAAGCCGAAGGTGTTGCACCTCCGCCGCCCAAGCCTGCTGAGCTTTCACGGTACGTTGGTCACCTCGAAGGACTCGCTGCTGAAATGGGTGGCATCGAGGATGCGCCGCCAGGCCAAGCGAGCACGCAACAAGCTCGTGAGAAGTTTGGCCAGGCCATCCAAGAGACTGAAAAGTTGCTGCTCAAAATGGATGAGACGGGTCAGGAGCTCATGACGCCATTGCTCATGAATCCTCTTCGTCAGGCGTACAAAGCCGTCATGCGCAGCGCGGGTGGTTCGGCGAGCGGTCTTTGGGAAGTCGTCGTGTGGCCTCCATTCCGCGACAACATCAAGGATCGTTATCCGTTCGATCTGTCGTCTGCACGTGATGCCTCGTATGAAGACGCGATTGCCTTCCTCAAGCCGGGTGATGGCATCTTGTGGGGTTTCTACGGACAGTACCTCAAGGACTTCCACATGCAGGTCGGTCACGACTTCGTGCCCAAGGGTGGACTCGAAGGACGACCTCGTCCGGCCAAACCGTTCTCGCCATTCAACAACATGCTCTATCCATGCTTGCACCGTATGGATGAGATCACGGATGCGTTGTGGCCCGGACGAACTGGGGACAAGCCCAAGGTCACGTTCCACATCAACTTGAAGACTGTCAGTCCGATCGTCAGCGAAGTTCTTTTCGAGGTGGACAATCAGAAGCGTCTGTACCGCAACGAGAAGGAGTTCTGGCACACGTTCGTTTGGCCGGGCGAAAAGCAAACGGGTGCACGTATGCGCATCCGAGGTGCTGGTGGATTGGATGAAGAGATCACGGCGACGGGTCCGTGGGGCATCTTCCGCTTGTTTGAACGCGGCACGACAACTGCGGAGAAAGACAAGGACAACGTCTTCACCGTGACGTGGCAGACGACGGCACCTCCGGTGTCGGTGACGATGGAAGTGCGACCAACTCGCACAAATCATCCCTTCTCGAGCAGCTTCTTCCGCGCATCGAACTGTCCTCCGTCAATCGGCGACAGCTTCGGTGGTGGCAAGAAGTAGTCCTTCCCCGACAATCCAATTCAACCGCGCGTCTCGAACCATGAGCGCATCGCACCAACCTCATTGTTTCTCGACAAAAAGGGATAGCGAGATGGGTCGGGCTTCGTGTATGGGTAGGCACTGCCGGTGATGTTCTGGCGTCGCAAGAAAGCTGCTGCCCCGCCGCAGATTGGCTGTTTCGGAAAGCTCCCCGCGACGGGAGATTTCATTCGGTTCAATGCGGGTGGTGATGAATTGGCGGCCTTCGATAGGTGGCTCGGAGGCGCGCTCGACTTTTCACGTCGAGCGCTCCGGCCATCGGTTTACCAGGGGGACCAACCCACGGTCGGGCACTAAATCTTCCAGA
>JBGAOI010000176.1:0-272 GCA_044221885.1 Polyangium sp. (in: bacteria) | reverse complement strand
GGTGAAGGCGCGAAAGACGACGAAGGTCCCTCGCGTGGTCTCGTGGGTGCGTGGGCTGCGAGTGGTGACAACGCAGGCCGTCTCTACCCGATGGTTGTTTTTGCTTCGTACGATTACGGGCAACTTGTTTCCGCAGGTGCATCGTTGCCGATCGCTCTGTGGTCGTTGCTCGCATCGTCGTACGAGCTTGTTACGGGCGGACGAACCCTTTCCGTTGATGCGTTCGTGGATCGAGTGTCCCGGATCGTGCCTCCTTCGATCGAGGATGCATA
>JBGAOI010000175.1:0-11255 GCA_044221885.1 Polyangium sp. (in: bacteria) | reverse complement strand
GAACGACTGCCGAGAGTGCTTCGGCAGGCGAAGTCGTTGCGATCGCGGGCCTCGAACATGCCAACATTGGCGACACACTCACCGATCCGCAATTCCCCGACGCGTTGCCGCGAATCGTGGTCGAAGAGCCAACGATCAAGATGAAGATCGGCGTCAACACTTCGCCCTTTGCGGGCAAGGCGAAGACGTCAAAATTCCTCACGAGCCGTCATGTCAAGGATCGCCTCGAGCGCGAAGCTCGTCGTAACCTCGCGATTCGCGTCGAACCGACCGAGTCTCCCGATACGTTTCTCGTGCTTGGACGCGGCGAATTGCAGCTCGCCATCCTTGTTGAAACGATGCGTCGCGAAGGCTACGAGATGCAGCTTTCGAACCCGGAAGTCGTCACGCGCACCATCGATGGTGAAGTTCGCGAGCCTGTCGAACTCGTGGTCATCGATGTTCCGGAAACGTATGTCGGTATTGTCACCGAGCGTTTGTCCACGCGTCGCGGACGTATGGTGAAGATGACCAACCCCGGGTTTGGCCGGGCACGTCTCGAGTTCCGAGTTCCTTCCCGCGGGCTGATCGGTTTCCGTGGTGAGTTCCTCACGTCCACACGTGGAACAGGTCTTCTCAACACCATGTTCGACGGTTGGACCGCCTGGGGCGGCCCAATGATGCGTCGTCCGACCGGAGCAATCGTCGCCGATCGTGGCGGTATATCGACACCTTACGCGCTTCATCACCTCCAGCCACGTGGCACGTTCTTCATCGTTCCGGGCATCGAAGTGTACGAAGGCATGATTGTTGGCGAGCACAATCGTCCCAACGACACCGACTGCAACGTCATCAAAGAGAAGAAACTCAGCAACATTCGCAACCACGGCAAAGACGAAAACGTTTTGCTCGCAAGCCCACGGCTACTCACGATCGAAACGGCCATGGAGTGGATCGACGCGGACGAACTCGTTGAAGTCACGCCCGACGCCGTCCGCGTTCGTAAGAAAGAACTCGCGACGAACCGCCGCGAGCGACGTGCAGACGCCATCGAGTCGGCGCAGTCCGTCGAGTAATCCCACCCCATCTCCACGACCACTCAAGCAGCGGTCCGATCAAGCCGACGTCTGTCCCGAAGCCCTTGGAGAGGAGTCAATTCACTCCAAGGGTCGGTAGGTTTCCAGGCTCACGTCTTGAGTTGTGGCATCCGAAGGGTCGGCGGGTGTTCGTGGCTGTACCCAAGGATCGGTACGTTTCCAAGCTAACGCTGCAAGATTCGGTATCCGAAGGGTCGGTCGGTACTCCGAAGGGTCGGTCGGTACTCCGAAGGGTCGGTCGGTATCCGAAGGGTCGGTCGGTATCCGAAGGGTCGGTCGGTATCCGAAGGGTCGGTCGGTATCCGAAGGGTCGGTCGGTGAATAGGCCCACGCCTTGGCAGGCGCTTACCCAAAGCCCGGAACCCTGTCCCCATCCTGATAGCTACCACACGCTCGGCACCTTCAAGTCGGTCCGGGTGAAACCCACTCCCCCATAAAAGTGGTTGGCACACGTCCCTGACCGACCTATACCTGCTCATCCGAGCATGAAGTTTTTCCACACCGCAGACGTGCACCTCGATAGCCCACTCTGTGGCCTCGACAGGTATGATGGCGCACCCGTGGACAAGCTTCGCGGAGCTACTCGACGCGCGTTGGAAACGCTCGTGGACGAATGCATCTCCGAACGCGTCGACTTTCTCCTCATTGCCGGAGACCTCTACGACGGCGACTGGACCGATTACAACACCGGCATTTTTTTCATTCGCCAAATGGCTCGATTGCGTGACGCCAGTATTCGCGTCTTTATTGTTCGAGGCAACCACGACGCCAAAAGCAAAATCCTGAACTTGCCCGAAGGCGTCACCGAGCTTTCTACCTCCCGCGCCGAATCCATTTCTCTCGAAAATATCGGCGTCTGTATTCACGGCCGCGGCTACGCGCGCGTCGAAACCAAAGAAGACCTCTCGCAATCGTATCCGGCGCCCAGGCGCGGCCAATTCAACATTGGCCTCTTGCATACCGCCGCCGGCGGACGCGAAGGTCACGCCGATTATGCTCCTTGTACGCCCACGGCCCTGGCCAACAAGGGCTACGACTATTGGGCCCTCGGCCACGTCCACAAGCGCGAAATTTTACTCGAACGGCCCTGGATTGTTTTTCCCGGCAATTTGCAGGGACGTCATGCCCGCGAAACAGGCCCCAAAGGCGCCACCCTCGTGACTGTCGAAGACGGCCGCATCGAGTCTGTCGAACATCGCACCCTCGACGTCGCCCGCTGGGCCGTTTGTCAAGTCGATGCATCGCCTGCATCCACGCCCGCCGACGTCGTTGATTTGTGCCGCAATGCATTGCTTCGCGAAATGGACGCCGCTGGCTCACGCGCGTTGTGCGCTCGTATTGTCGTCACCGGCGCTTCACGCGCGCATGCCGCGCTCACCCGCGACCCTGACAAATTTCGCATCGAACTCTGTTCCGCAGCGTCCGACATCGGTGACGTTTGGATTGAAAAAGCCAACGTTCGGACTCGAACCATGGCCGATCTCAATAAACTCGCCCAACGCGATGACCCTCTCGGCGCCCTTTTGACCCATTTGCGAACCATTGAATCGGACGAAGCGCAGTTGCTCAAATTGACAGGAAGCTTCGACGACATCATGAGCAAATTGCCCACGGAATATACCCACCACGGCACATCGTTCGATCCGAAAAACGTCGACATCATGCGCCGCATGGTTTCCGAAATGGCCGATTACCTGCTCCCCGAACTCATCAGTGAAGGCGACGCGCCGTGAAAATTCTCGCGCTCGATTTGTTACGGTGGGGCCCGTTTTCCGACCTGCATCTCGATTTTTCTTCACCCGCGCGAGCGTTGCACGTCGTCGTCGGCTCCAATGAAGCCGGCAAAAGCACCACCCTTCGCGCGATTACAGGATTATTCTTCGGCATTCCTGACCGAACGACGGACGACCATCGCCACAAAAAAGACGAATTGCGTCTGGGTGCCAGAATTTCCGCCGAAGATGGCACTGAATTAACCCTCGTCCGCCGAAAAGGCCGCAAGAATACCCTCAAAGACGCCAACGACCAAGTCATCGACGAAGATCGATTGCGCAAATTCTTGGGCAACGTCGAAGAAGCTCAATTCAAAATGATGTTTGGTTTGTCCCACGAGCGCCTCGTCGAAGGTGGACACGCGCTCGTGCAAGGCAAAGGCGATTTGGGCGAAAGTCTCTTCGGAGCTGGTCTGGGTCAAGCCGGCATGTCGGCGCTTTTGCAAAAACTCGGAAAACGCGCCGACGAAATATTCACCCCGCAAGCTCGCACGCGAAAACTCAATTTGGCCATCGGCAAATTCAAAAAAGCCAAAGACGACCAAAAAGAGGCTTCCAAGTCTATGCGCGCGTGGGAGGAACTGAACAAGCAAAAACTCGCCCTCGAAGCCAAAAAGCGTGCGCTTGTTGTCGAAATGGAATCCCTCGGGCGTGAACAACGGCGACTTCAACGTGTCAAACGCGCGCTCCGCCCCATTGCCCAACGAACCGAAATCCTCGCGACACTCGAACAACGTCGCGACGATGTGGTTTTGCCCGATTCTGCCGCGGAAGATCGACGTTCAGCCGAGAAAATCATTCGCGAAGCCGGACCACGTCAAGAACAGCTCGAAGTCGACATCACCGAAATCGAAGCAAAAATTGCTGCATTGGCTATTCCGGACAAACTCCTCGACAAATCGACCAGCATTCGCCAATTGGCAGAAGACCTGGGGAGCCATCGCAAAGCCCTCGCCGAATCGGTTCAGCTCCGCAATGCCCTCGAACACATCGAAGACGACATTCGCGCAAAATGCAAACGATTACAACGTGATCCGGCCGAATACCTCCAAGGCAAAGACGCATCGGCTTCCTTGTCCGTTGCGTTGGAAAAACGTGTTCGGAGCTTGATCAAACAACGTGTCGAAATCGACGCCCGCATTCGTGAAGCCGCGAAAACGCTCCATACCGCTGAAGAAAAACTCGCCGCGGAAACACGACGCGGTGAAACCTTGCCCATTCCAGCCTCCGTCGAACGATTGACCACTGCCCTCGATGCCGCCCGTCGCGAAGGTGACCTCGACAAACGAATTCGAGAACGGTCCAAAGAAACCGACCAGCTCGGACAACGCGTTCGCGCTCGTTATGCCTCGCTCGAATTGTACGGATTCTCCTTCGAGCGCATTGGTACACTGCCCATGCCTTCACGTGAAACCATTGAACGTTTCGAACGCGAATGGGCCGGCAAAGACGACGACCTACGTAATGGTGAGCGCATTCTTGCGGACAAACAGCGCAGTTTGTCCAAATTGACCGGGGACATAACGTTGGCTACGCGTGGCGGCGATGTTCCTTCCGCGATGGACTTGGAAGCCGCCCGAAAAGCGCGGCAATCCGCTTGGACGAACCTTCGGCGCACCTTGTTTGCATCGCCTCCTGCAGATTCCACCGTGGATGCGGCGACATTTCGTGCTTCGGCCATGATGCAGCATTTTGAATTGCTCAGCGAATACGAAGCAGCCGTTCGTCACGCCGACGAAATGGCCGATCGCATGTTTCGCGAAGCGGACCGTGTTGCCCGCATTTCTGAATTGTCCCTGCAAAAAGAACAACTCGCCGACGAAATCACCGCCCTCGAACACCGACGAACTGTTCTTCAAGACGAACGAAACGAAATCTGGGCTCGGTGGGTCGATGTGTGGAAGCCGAGTGAAATCAAGCCCTTGTCTCCCGCAGAAATGAAAGATTTTCTGGGCGTTTACGAACGTTTGTCCGACGATTTCTTCCGCTACCGCGAATCGGAATCCGTGCTGGTTGCCGATCAGCATCGCGCCGCAAAACATGCTGAAGCCCTGGCCCAAGCGCTGGGAGATGAATCGGCTTCCGAAGGTTTGGCGCGGCTCATTGAACGGGCTACCGCTGCATGCGATCGCGAAGCGCGAGTTCACAAGGAACGCGACGCGCACGTACGCGATTTGGAAAAAGTGAAGGTCGACGTCGAAGAACGTCGGCGTATCGTGGAACGGGAAAAAGCCGAAATTGGCCATTGGGCCATTCTTTGGGAAAAAGCCCTCGTCGAATTGGGTTTGCCTCTCGAAACGGGACCCATCGAAGTCGAAGAAATGCTCACGGTTCTCGCCGAATTGGGCAAACGCGTCCATGATGCTCAAGACAAACGGCGCCGGCTCGCCGCCATCGAACGCGAAGAAACTTCCTTTCGCGAACGTACCCTCGAAATTGCCCAGCCCGCTCCCGAGGTTCTCGAGCAATCGACCATTGAACGTCTCGCCGCCGCCGTCGTTGACGAGTTTCGTAATGCGGAACGTGATGCTGGGGTTCGTCGCGGGCTTGCCGCGCAGCTCGAGGACAAACGTCGTGAACTCGCGGAGCTTGGTTTGCGTCGTCGATCGGCCCAAAGCGAACTCGAATCTTTGTGTCTGGCCGCTCGAGTTTCCTCGCCGGCAGAATTGCCTGGGGCCGAAGAACGCTCGAAACAAATTCGTGAATTGCGATTGACCTTGGAAACACTCGAACGCCAATTGCTCGACGTCGGCGAAGGTTTGCCCCTTGAATCACTGGTCGCGGAATGCTCGGGATTGTCCGGTGATCACGTGTCCGAAGAATTACGAGTGCTTCAGGACAAACTTGCCGCGGCAACCGATCAAAAAGGCGCGGCCGACCACGAACTTGGTGGCCTCACGCAGCAACTTGCGCTCGTGGATGGTTCTGCTCGAGCTGCCGAAGCGGCGGAAGAAGCCGAACAACACTTGGCATCGATGGCCATTTTGGTTGAAGAGTATGCTCGAGCCTAACTTGCCCACAAATTGCTCGACGACGAGATTCGCCAATACCGCGAAATGAATCAGGGACCGATTGTGCGCCGCGCGTCGGAAATTTTTGAACGGCTCACGTTGGGTTCTTTTATCGGAATTCGCGGCGACAACGAAGGCGACGAAGGCAAACCTGTATTGGAATGCGTTCGTCCTGGCGGAATGCTCGTCACGGTCGACGGATTGAGCGACGGAACGCGCGATCAATTGTTTCTGGCCCTGAGGATCGCCAGCCTCGAACGGCATTTCGACAACAACGAACCCATTCCTTTCATCCTGGACGATATTCTCGTCAACTTCGACGACACTCGTTCGCGCGCTTCGCTGGCCGTATTGGGCGAACTTTCTCGCAAAACCCAGGTGCTTTTCTTCACCCATCACGCGCGCGTCGCGGAACTTGCTGCTGACGTCGTATCCAGCACCGAACTCCGAATTCACGATCTCAACGAATTGTCTAAACAGGCCCGATTACGAGCGCCCGAGCAAGTTTGAATTCCGCGCGAGTTCGGCTAAGCTTGGACTCATGCGCGTTTTGACTTTGCTTGCTTCGGCGATTGTACTTTCTTTGGGCTCCATCGGATGCAGCGACGACGTTGCCCCAAAAGACCCAGAAGCGACCATTGCGTGGGCTGATTGTGGTGGCGGATTCGAATGCGCCACGTTCGAGGTGCCCTACGATCATGACAAACCAGATGGTCGCGTATTTACCTTGCCCTTGATTCGCCGCCCAGCCAAAAATCCGGATATACGGATAGGCTCGCTCCTCTTCAACCCTGGCGGTCCCGGAGGTTCAGGGATTTCGTTTGTCAAGGCTGCATGGATTGCCATACCTCCGGCCATTGCTGATCGATTTGACCTCGTTGGATTCGATCCTCGCGGTCAAGCTGGAAGCACGCCCTCGATCGATTGCGTGGATGACCTGGGTTCATTCATATCGCTTGATCCTACACCCGAGGACGCCACGAGTGTGCAACAAATCGATAATGAATCAAAAGCGTTTGTCGCGGGATGCCAAGAACGAAGCGCTGATGTCCTGCCTTATGTGGGCACGAACAACATCATTCGCGACATGGATGTTTTGCGTAGCGCTTTGGGGGATGAAAAACTCACGTACATGGGTTTTTCATACGGAACCTTTTTGGGGACCATGTATGCGGACGCATATCCCGATCACGTACGCGCGCTGGTGCTCGATGCGGCGCTCGATCCGTCTTTGGATGGGTTATCGTTTATTGAAGGCCAAGGTCGAGCGTTCGAAGCGGAACTCGAGGCATTCTTGGACGATTGTGCAGCCAATACGGCTTGTGCATTTTATTCGGCAGGTGACCCGCGAACAGCGTATGACGCCATCGTTGCGTCGATTGAGGCTTCGCCCATGCCCGCGATGGGCACCAATCGTTTTGTTGGACCTGGGGAAATGGCGTACGCCGTCTCGGCGCCCCTATACCGGCCAACGTCGTGGAAAAAACTTGCCGAAGCCTTGGCCAAAGCTGCCAAAGGTGATGGCTCGGGATTATTGAGTTTGTCGGACGGTTACGTTGAACGGAAAACGGACGGCTCCTATGGCGGGACGCTAGAAGTGTATTATGGCGTTTTGTCGGTGGATACACCATTTCCCAAGGACGTGAACGTTTACGATGCATTGACGAAAAAGCTTGAAACCGAGGCGCCTCGATTGGGGGCTTATTTTCCATTTTCGTCGTATCCGTCAGCATTATGGCCAGTTTCGAGCTGGCGGACGCCGGGTCCCATTGCGGCCGCCGGAGCGCCGCCTATCTTGGTTGTCGGGTCTACGAGCGATCCGGCGACGCCGTATGCTTGGGGAGTTTCACTAGCCAAACAGCTTTCGTCGGGTGTGCTTCTGACAAGGGAAGGGCATGGCCACGTGTCCTATTTGCGAGGTAGTACATGCATAGACAACGCCGTGATGGATTACCTTGTCGATTTGAAAGTGCCCGCGGACGGAACGGTTTGTCAGTGAGGCAGATGGTTTGTCCGAATCGCAAATGGCGTCTGATTCTGCGCGAATCGCGAATGGTTCGGCACTGGCCCATGTGCGCGAAACGTGTACCGCTTGTGCGAAGAACGCTTGCGCCAGTGACGAAGGTATGGTAAAACGTTTTGCGCGTCAAACGAATGCGCCGAGCAAGACCTTGTCTGGAATTATGCAATTCATGTGCCGCCTTATGCATCTGTCGCGAAAAATGATCTTGAAATGATGATACCGCTTGCGTTGTGGACCATTGCGCGAATGACGCATCAATTAAGTGCCCTGTATTTGTGTTCTTCATGTTGTGATTGTCCAGAAAAACATTTTGTTGTGGCGATCTGGCTGGTTTTCCTGGGTGCAGGTTTGTTTTTCTTGTACATTTGATTTTTGATATTTTTGTAGCGGTTTGGGAATAAAAACGCCTACAAAGAGCGGATGAACTGTTACCGAAGAATCATTGGGTTTGGCGCAGTGTCCCTCGCGGTTTGCCTGGGTGTACTTGTGGCCTTGAGTGGGTGTGGTGTTTCTTACGCCGACATGGGGGACAACTGTCCGGAAGGCATGTCGGATGTTTGTTGCACATGCATGTACGATGAGGAATGTGACGTACGAATTGTGGCGATTTGTACGGATGCGGGACCACCTTGCGAGCAGGAAGACGGGGGCGCGGCGGCGCCTTGAGACGTCGTCACATCCCGGGTGCGTTTGTTGTGGCGTTCTGCTCTTTAACAAACGCCGCGTCTTCCATCATTCGACGAAACCTTAAATACGCAAAGGAGCGTAGACGATCTGAAAAGTATATTGCAATGATAAGACACAATTTCTACTCGTGCCCGATGTTAGAGATAACCTCCGACGATGAGTGTCGCGCTCAGTCGATCTCCCTCAAAAAGGGTGCTTTGACTTCGAGCACTCGGTCGTATCAATGGTCTTGTCAAAGAGCCCGAAAGCGTGGCGCCGAAATACAGTTGGACCTGATTGTTCCATTGAAAACGGTATCCGATGCGAGGTCCAACCAGGGCATATGATGCCGTGTGGTCAGGCGTTTGGTCGGCGCTCGGCTTTGGTCGTACTTGCTCAAGGTAGAGCATACCAACTGTAAATTCGGCGCCAAGCTCGAGCTTGCCGAAGGTTCGGTGAAATCCAGACGTGAGGCCTGTTCCAAGCCACATCCGAATTTCAGGGTTACCCGCGTCATTCGGCGTTTGTGGAGGTGTCCACGAATATGTAGGTGTTACGGATATGCCCGCGTACACCGTCAGGTTCGGACGCTTGGGAAGCGTCGTGCCACCTTGAAAGTAGATCGCTGGTACCCACGGATTGGGGAAAACGCCTGTGTTCCATTGAGCTGCCAGCAGAATGCTCCGCGTTGGTGGCGGCCGCAACATCTCAGCAGCAATGGATGCGGCATCACTTACCAATCTGGAGCACTCGGTAAAGCTTCTAATTTCTCGAGTGCTCCAAGGCGCTTTCCCATAGGGGATGATGAGTAAGTGGAAGCTCAATGTGTGCAGTTCGGTCTCCTTCCGAATCCAAAGCGCGATGTTCGGCGCTTGCCCGTCGGGAAACTCCCAGTCTCTGGTTTCAAGCGATTTACGGAACTGATCCCGAAAGTACCTCGGGTCATTGCAGCCAGGAAACATTGTCGGCACATAGAGGTGCACGTGTGGTTCTTCCGCACCTGCGGTGTTTGTCCACACGAGAACGACGATCGCCACCGTCCCAAGTGCCGTCTTCTTCCGTACGGTACGTGTGTACTTTTCCGTCCAATTCATATCGCCTTGATCTCCGTCACTTTTTTTTCTGGATGGGCAGATTTCATGACGCAGTTTCGTCCCAGCGCGCTCTTCTTGTTTGAGTGACGAACTTGCCAAGAATGGAGAAGGAGGGGTCACGTGAAAGATGGTAAGAGAAGAAAGCTACCTCAGTTTGTTACCCATCCAAGCGCATCTCAGAATGAATGGGTAGCGCATTTTTCGTGTATGTTACAATACGCTGAGGAACGCGTTGGAAAAGCCGATGCTCGTGAGGTTGCGACCGAGGCACTTTGGAATGCTTATCGATCCAAACGCGAGCGTCCCGCGACAAACGAGCCTGCTGCGATTTGCGAATGGCTCATGTATTTCGTGTACTGGCGCAGTCGTACCTTCCAAACGCGAAAATCCAACGATAAAAAGAATGCTATCCTTCTCGCGGAAGCGCGGCCGGTTTTGCTGGACGACCATGTTCGTTCTCATTCGGATGCCGTTCATTCGCGCCTTACGCTGGCCAAAGCATTGGAAGTTTTGAGCCCGGAAGAACGGGAACTGCTCTGCGCGACGTATCTTTTGGAATATTCGTCCGGCGAGGTTGCCGACACGCGAGGTGTTAAGAAGAGAACGCTTCAAAGGCGACTTGCCGCATTGGTCAAAAACGTTCGGCAACAATTGCGAGATGCTCGTCAGGGGATCACGATTCTGTTGCCTGCTAGGGACATTCGAGCGGACTTGCGCGAATTCTTCGGCGCCACGTCACGCACCTTGATTCGTACATCCCATACCATGCAGCATATCGGGTGGTGCTCAATGAGCGTCATGATGGGTGGGCTAGTTTCGGGAGGCACTCCCGCCACATTGCCGACCGAAATGCCGCGAATGGCGAAATGGACCGTCGTTGACGCTATTGTTCAGTCTACCGTATCCGTTGGGACAACCGACGAGCACCTCGTGCTTCAACCGCTCATTCCGTTACCAGTTGCGATCGAGAACGAGATTGTCGAGAAAAATCATTCCGTGCCCACCACACGCGTCGCGGATGCCGCCAAATCGTTGCTCATTGTTCCTGATGACGGGGCGCCGAAGGAGAAACCTTCCACCGATTCGGATGTTTTTCCCGGTGCCGTCGACGTGGGGGCTTCTGCTGTCGTTCCCACGCCTATCGTCATTCCTCCCGCATTGAAGGCACCAACGTCTCGCCCGACATCATCGGTGCCCAGCGATCAAGCCTGCTTTAATGCCTTCTTGGATGCGCAGACGGTCATGAACCGACAACAAGATGCTGCATCCTGTCTGGCGCACTTGAATCAAAAGCCAAGCGGAATGGAATGTCCCGAAACCGAATACCGGCAAAATTTACGGAAAAGGTGCACCGAAGCCCGCTGATAATCGCTCGGTAAAACCTAGTCGATGTAACTTCATGTGTGCGCGCCTGATGTCGGCGCGAAAGGCTCACATGCGCCCTCATGCTGTAAAGGAAAGTCCCATGGCTCGCGAAGTCGCTGCCGAAATCGAGAAAACTCAGCCCCAGCTTCACGAATTCCTGCCGTCTCGTGATCCGGTGATGGTCGAACTCCTCGCGCGAATCGATACGCTCGCGCATCGTTCATCTCGAGCAAAAGTGTTGATTCTTG
>JBGAOI010000174.1:0-11317 GCA_044221885.1 Polyangium sp. (in: bacteria) | reverse complement strand
GCAAGTGGACACGTGTCCCTCTTCGCGGTACCCGTTCGTCCGCTCAACGAACCAGGGAGTCTTCTGGAGATGAAACCAATTCACCGTGCAGCCGTCATCGGCGCAGGGGTCATGGGCAGCGGAATCGCGGCTCACCTTGCGAACGCCGGCATTTCCGTGCTCTTGCTCGATATGGTCCCGCCCAACATCAGCGAAGCGCAAAAAAATGACCGCGCCGCGCGCAATGCGTGGGCCCAAGGCGGGCTCGACAAAGCGCTCAAGGCCAAGCCGGCCGCGTTTTTCCACTCGTCCTTCGCCAAACTCGTGTCCATCGGCAACGTGGACGACGATCTCGAGCGTGTCGCCGATTGCGATCTCATCATCGAAGCGATCATCGAAAAGCTCGAACCCAAACAAAAGCTCTTTGCACGACTCGAAAAGATCGTCAAGGCCGACGCTATTGTCGCGTCGAATACGTCTGGTCTGCGCATTGCCGAAATGATGGACGGACGCACGGATGCGTTCCGGAAAAACTTCCTGGTCATGCACTTCTTCAATCCAGTCCGCTACATGAAGCTGCTGGAACTCGTGGCCGGACCCGATACGGACGCTGCTGTTTTCGATCGCGTCGTGAAGTTTGGCGAGGATGTACTCGGCAAAGGCATTGTCGTGGGCAAAGATACGCCGAACTTCGTGGGCAATCGCATTGGCGTGCACGCAATGCTCGCGACGATTCACACCATGGTCGAAATGGGTCTCGAACCGGAAGATGTCGATTCGATTACGGGTCCCGCAATGGCACATCCCAAGAGTGCCAGCTTCCGCACGGCCGATCTCGTCGGTGTCGACACGTTCGTGCACGTTGCCGAGAATTGCTACACATCGCTCGTTCAAGATGAAGACCGCGAAGTTTTCAAGGTTCCGACGTTCCTGCGCGGCATGCTCGATAAGAAGCTTTTGGGCGACAAGACCAAAGGTGGATTTTACAAAAAGGGCAAAGATGGCGTGCAAACGCTCGATCCGAAAACGCTGGAATACCGCGCCAAGGGTGGAGACGAAGGCATCAAGAAAGCCATCAAGTCGATTGAAAAGATTCCTTCGCCTGTCGAGCGCGTGCAAAAACTTGCTGCTGACAAGGGCAAAGCCGGCGAATTTGCTTGGAAGGTGACCTCGAAGTCGCTCGCGTATGCCGCTCGACGCATTGGTGAAATTGCCGATAGCGTGACGGCTGTCGATGATGCGATGAAATGGGGCTACAACTGGGAGCTCGGGCCTTTCGAGGTTTGGGATGCGCTTGGGTTTGCGGCGACATACGAGCGCATGAAGGCCGATGGAATTTCGCTGCCCGAATCCATTGAAAAAATGCACGCAGCCGGAGCAACTGGGTTTTACCGGCCCGGTGAAGTGTACGACTTGCTGAAGGGCGCGTACGTGCCGCGCGTCGAGGATCCTCGTAATGCCACGTTTACGATTCTCAAGCGCGGCCAAGCGCCGGTGCTCAAGAACGACGGCGCAGAAGCTTGGGATCTTGGCGATGGCGTGCTTGGTTTGACGTTCAAAACCAAAATGAACAGCATCGATCCGGATGTCATTTCGATGATCACGCAGGCGACGGAAAAAGCCGAGCAAGACTTCAAGGGAATGGTGCTTTTTAACGATGGCGACCATTTCTGCGTCGGAGCGAATTTGTTCCTCATCGTCGTTGCCGCGTCGAACAAGGATTGGGAATCCATCTCCAAGTTGGTCAAGGAATACCAATACGCGACGCAACGCATGAAGTATGCACGCGTGCCGGTCGTTGCGGCGCCTTGGGGTATGACCTTGGGTGGCGGTCTCGAATTGTGCTTCGGTACAGCGTCGGTTCAGGCTGCAGCGGAAACGTATTCCGGCCTCGTCGAAGTGGGCGTTGGGCTCATTCCGGGCGGCGCTGGAACGTTGAATATGCTTTGGCGAGCATTCGAAGGCATTCCGGACGGGGCCAGTATCAATACGTTGGAACTCGTCACGCAAGTTTTCAAGAATATCGCATTGGCGAAGGTTGCAACGAGCGCCGATGAAGCGAAAGCATTCGGGTATTTCCGACGCACAGACGGCGTTTCGTTCGACAAATCGCGTCTCTTGACGGAAGCCAAAGGTCGAGTGCTCGGATTGGCAGCATCCGGCTATCATCCGCCCGCACCACGCGCCTACAAATTGCCTGGTGACAGCGGCATCGCCACACTCAATATGATGGTCGATACGCTCGTGGCTGGGGGTCATGCGAGCGAACACGATGCGAAAATCGCCGGAAAACTTGCAAACGTGCTTTGCGGTGGCGTCGGTGGAGCATCGCGAGAAATAACCGAGGACGAGATTCTCGAACTCGAACGGGAAGCATTCGTGAGCTTGTGCGGCGAAGAAAAGAGCCAAGCGCGTATGCAAGCGATTTTGATGACCAACAAACCCCTGCGGAACTAGGTGACGACCATGGCGGACATCGTGATTGTAGAGGCGGTTCGTTCGGCCGTGGGCCGAGCGCACAAAGGAGCGCTCGCATTGAAGCGTCCCGACGAACTGGCGGGCGAAGTCATTGCGGGACTGTTGGCGCGGGTTCCTCAGGTCAAACCGAGCGACGTAGAGGACGTGATTTTGGGCTGCGCCATGCCAGAAGGCGAACAAGGGCTCAATGTGGCCCGCGTTTCGGCTATGCTTGGCGGTTTGCCCCAAGAAGTCTCGGCCATGACCATCAATCGTTTTTGCTCGAGCGGATTGCAAGCCATTGCGCTTGCAGGTTCGAGCATTGCGGCAGGTTATGGCGACATCTTCGTTGCCGGCGGTGTGGAAAGCATGTCGATGGTTCCCATGACCGGAAACAAGCTTTCGGCATCTCCCGAAGCGATGCATCGATTCCCGTCGGTTTATACGCCGATGGGCATTACGGCGGAAAACGTCGCCAAGAAATTCGAGGTTTCGCGCGCGGATCAAGATGCATTTGCCTTGGCCAGTCAAAAGAAGGCCTCGGCCGCGATTGAATCGGGCAAGTTCAAGGACGAAATCGTTTCGGTCAAAGGCGTCCGTTTTTCCGGGAACGAACGAATCACCTTTGACTTTGCGCGCGACGAACTTCCGCGTGGAGATACGACGCTCGAAGGTTTGTCTTCCTTGAAACCGGTATTTTCGACCACTGGCTCGGTGACGGCTGGCAATAGCTCGCCCTTGTCGGATGGTGCCGCGGCAGCCCTCATCATGTCCAAAGCGAAGGCCGATGAACTTGGCGTCAAGCCTCTCGGGTATTTGCGCATGTTTGTCACGGCCGGCGTAGATCCGTCGATCATGGGCATTGGCCCCGTGCCTGCGGTGCGCAAGCTTTTGGCGCGTAGCGGATTGACAATCGATCAAATCGATGTCATCGAAATGAACGAAGCGTTTGCGTCGCAATCTGTGTATTGCAAACGCGAGCTCGGTATGGCCGATGAAAAGCTCAATGTGAATGGCGGAGCCATTGCGCTCGGCCATCCCTTGGGTTGCACCGGCGCGAAACTCACGGCGACGGCGCTTTATGAATTGCGTCGTCGAGGCGGCAAATATGCCATCGTGACGATGTGCATTGGTGGCGGTATGGGAGCAGCCGGACTTTTCGAAGCCGCCTGAACCCTACGTAACTGAACCTAGCCCCGCGGAACTTCGAGTTTCGCGGGGTTTCGTTTTTCGAACCGTCACGGGCGGTCGAGAATTTCGTTCCTTGTGCTAGACTGCCGAAATGCATGCGAAAATATGCATGCTTCCTTAGGTCATACTTGGAGGTTTGTTATGTTGATCAACGTCAAAAGCTGGGCGTTCGTGGGTGTCGTGTCATTGCTTGTGGCTGGATGTTCCGGCAATGTGGACGGAGGCGGTTCGGGCGGCTCGGGAGCGGGTGGCAATGGCACCGGTGGAATCGGCACGGGTGGCGGGGGAGCAGGGGGTGCTGGTGGCGGCAGTGGAATTGCCTGTGGCGGCTTCGCGGGCGTGCAATGCGCGGCGACCGAGTATTGCGATTACCCGAATGACATCTGCGGAGCTGCGGATGGCCAAGGTGTTTGTCGAGCCCGACCTGAAGCTTGCCCCGAGATCTATTCGCCCACATGCGCATGTGACGGGAAGGTGTACAGCAATGCTTGCGACGCCAATGGCGCGGGCTTCGATATTTCCGATATGGGTGGGTGTATGCCTCCGGAAGCCGGGTTGTTCAACTGCGGACACATGTTCTGCAATTCGGCAACCGAATATTGCCGCAAGACGAACACCGACGTGGGCGGAACACCGGATTCTTACGTCTGCACGCCATTGCCGGCCGCATGTGCCGGCGGCGCACCGTCCTGTGCCTGCATTGGCGATGGCTGCGGCGCACCCATTCCCGGAAGCTGCATGCCTGCAGGCACTGGATTCATGTTGACCTGCCCCGGCGGTTGATTGCCATTGCGGCAATTCAACCCATCCGACGCCCAGCCGCGAATATCCAATTCAACCGAAATCTACGGCTCGACGTAGACATCTTGCTCGACCGCGGCTTGAGCCGGAGCGGTTGCCGGCGTTTTCGTTTCGACGGGACGAACCAATCGCAAGACGACCTCCGGCAAACGCCAATGCACCACGACGAATCCCGCGGCAAGCGCAATAAACAACGCAAAGGGAATCTTGAGTTTGGCTCGCCAACCTCGTGATTGTTGAACCAGCGGCGCCCGTTCGAGCGTTGGCGTTTGTCGCGGAGCTTCGGGGACCCAGGCAGGCGTGGCCCGATTCAACATGTGCGGAACTCGAATCGCCGGAGATACGGACGGTGCACAAGGCGTCGGTTCGAGACCTGCAAGTTCTTTCAAACTCGAAGCAGTTCGCCGCAGCATCGCTTCTTCGCCTTCTTCGGGCCGACCAAATGTTCCCAAGAGCTCGTCGACGCGTCCTGGTTCGTCACTTGGAACATCGAGAGGTTGGAATTCTGGAGGTGCTTCAGAATCCGCTTGAATCGCGACCGCACGCGATGGCGACGCGGTATGGAGCAACTCGGACGACAACTCTTCCGCCTGCGGCGCTACATCCTCAGGAGGTGCTACGGCTGCGTTTGTCGAGACAAGGTCCACGATTTGCGGCAAGGCCGATGGAGTCACCAGCACGTAGTCCGAGCTCTCCAAGGCTTCTACGGACGCGGGACCACTCTGATCTGCCAACGGGCGGGCGACAGGGGCCAAACCCACCAACGTTTCTTCATACTTGGGTGCAGACTGGGTTTGTCCGTCGTGACAGTCCGCGAAATCTTGGGCGACGACCTGCGGCGACGCTTCACGGATGGGTACTTCAGGAGCGGATGGGGCCGGTGTCTCAACTGCGTTTTCCGTAACGGGCTCGACACCTGCTGACGCGAGCGTGATTTCTTGCGGGCTGCGAGGTGTTTCAACGCGACGAACTCGTTCCTTCGTTGACACGACGGTGGCCGCCTCGTCGGATCGGGGAGCGCGCAACGATGGATCGATCTGTACGTCTCGCGCTGATAGTTGCGTGGGATCGCAAGACACTGTCGAGGTGTTGGGCGAGTCAAACCCTGGCGTCAACGCACCGCTGAAGTCGAGCTTGGGTTCAACATCGAGCGCATCGCCCTCCTTGCATGTGGGCGTTGCGCCGAAGATGCTCGAATCGACGTGCGCTTCGGTGGCGATGGTTTCGAGTCCCAAACCTGGCGTCGTCGGTGTGACGAAGATGGCAAAGGGATCTGTTTCCGCACGGGGACCAAGCAGGGACGGCGGAGGTGTAAGCGGAGGTGCCGGAAAGTGCGGAAGGACAAACGTCGGTTTGGGGGCTGGCGGCGGCGGAGCAATCAGTGGCGCAATGGCGGCTGCGGCTGCGGCTGGTGCTTCTTTCGCGGCGGCTCGGGCTTGAAGATGCAACGCCAGCGTACCCGATTCAATGGCTCGCAACGTTTCTCGAGCCAAACGACCCAGACTTCGCTTTCCGGCGGCGCGGTTCATCGGGACGAGCGCTGCTTCCACTTCCGCGGCAAACGCGTCAACACCACGCTCGAGCGAAAGCTCCCGGGGTCGCGCAACGGCGGCCAGTCGTGGGGTTGGTCCTGTCGTAACAGCAAGCAGGCGTGCGAAGAGTTCACGCATTGCTTGTGCAGCTTCCGCCGCTTGCACAACCTTGCCTTGTTGGGCCACCGTGACCGCACCATCGGCGGAAAGCTCGATGGCGTTATCCGGCACGTTCAGCGGCAAACATCCAATCGTCTCGCAGAGGGCGAGGATGAAGTAGCCCACGCTTTCGGGCACCATGTTGGCGTGGCGAGTCGAAGCGGCGACAAGAATTTGCGGAAGCGTCACATGCAATCGGTTCACGACATTTCCCTCGGTTGCGGCGTGCAGGGAGCGGACCGGACATTGAGTCCGGCGTAGGTCGAATGAGCGTTTGTGGCGGCAACGACTTTCGTGCCGGCGGGCAAGGTCGAGACGTGGCGCGTGACATCAACGGACGCCTCGGACAAACCTCGGTGAAAGTGCTCGAACGTCCCTGATTTCTTCGACGCAAGCGCCGAACGACGTGTGTCAGAAATCGCTGCTGATGGTGCACACATGCGCGAGGCATCAAAAACGCCGCGCGGGTGTAGGAACGCCGCATCTGCGCTTTGGGCGCCGCGTTGGGTCCACGCGACCACGTCGCACCTACAAGGAGCGTCGAAGCTGGGAAGGATGCGTATTGCGAGCACTCAGCGCGAATAACGCTCTCGTCAACACCGGGCCAAGTAATGCGCACCGAGATGTCTCGTGGCGCCACGGGATCTCGCTGTTCCGCGCGTCACGCACCCTTCGGAGAAACTCTTCCAAACAAAACCCAAGCCGGTAGTATGCGCGGAGTGCACTGCCCCGAGTGCGGGACCAAAGCGAATCCTGGTGCTGTCACGTGTTCGGCGTGTAGCCAACCATTGCCTCATGAGGTCGTGAGTCAATCAAACTTGCTCGCGGCTCGCACAATGGTTGGTGGTGTTGCTGCACGTGCTGCAAGCCCGCTCGTTCCTCCGCCTCATCCGGATGACCTGCCAACTTTGGTTCAGCAGCCCAAAGCTGCTGCGAAGGTACAGCCGGGGGCTCGAGTCCCTTCACAGGTGCAACACACGATTCTCGGAGGCGCTGCTCCTCCAAACGTGCCGCCATCACCCGCGACAAACCGTGTCGAGGAAGGTCCGGACGGAACGTCTCGCAGCAACGGCGCGCCGCCTCCGCCCAAAGATCCAAACGCACCTCGTCAAATGCCGCACGAGCTAGGAGCAACGCTCGTTCCACAACCCGTGCGGCCACGGCGACAAAATCGTGTTGGCGCCGAGCGTCTCGACCCGGATGCGTTGCTGGTACATCGCGACAAACTTGCTCGCAAACGCGTCGTTTTGCCGCCCGTTCGTTCACGTGAAGAGCAGGCTCGTGCCGATGCCCGAAAGAAGCGGCGCCGGACCGTTTCGATTGCCGTCGGGGCCCTCGCGGTTCTGGCTCTTCTTGTCGTCGTTGGCGTTCTTTGGCGTTTGCCTCCGTCCTTGTCGGCGCGAGTTCGCGTCATGCCCGATGGACATGAAGCCATCGAAGTCGATTGTGCGAGCTGTCCGGATGGAACGAAGATTTCACTCGGCGACGCGGCGGCGGTCGTCGCTGCGCACAAGGCGCAGATCCCGTTGGTCGCGCCCCTCGCGCTGGGCGAAAATCGCCTGAAAGTCGCCGTCGATCGACCTGCCAATGGTCGTGATGAAACGGTTGGTTTGTCCGTGCAGGTTGGTTATCGGCTACGCCCCGATTTGTCGATGTTGAATTCGGACAAACCGACGCTGCACATTGCGCTCGAAGGTCTCGAAGGAACCGAAATCACCCTCGACGGCAAACTGTTCAAACTCGCCGATGGACCAAAAGCTCACGCGATCGACGTTTCTGCAGATTGCACCGGCTCCTCGGACGAACCTGTCACGCTGAAACGGAACATCGCCTATTCCGTGAAGTCACACGAAGGTACGCGTGCGGATGGCAATCTCGACATTGCCGTGGGCATCGTTGCGCTGCGTGTCGATGCTCCCGGACCTCGTGTCGTGACTGAAAGCGATACGTTCGTGCTTTCCGGGCACACGATGAAAGGTGCTGAAGTTCTCGTTGCCGGTCGGCCCATTCAAGTGAGTCCCGACGGAGCCTTTGCGCAGCGCATGAGCGTCTCCTCGATTGGCGCGACAAACATCGAAGTGCGGGCGAAAATTCCGGGTATGGCTCCGCGCATCGTGCCCATCGCGGTGCAACGAGTCGAACGATTGGAACAGGCGGCGAAGGAGTTCCAAAAAGAAAACCCCGTCGGATACACGACACTGGCGCTGGGGTCCGACACTGACGTGGGTCGACCCACGATCGTTGCAGGTCAAATCGTTGAAGTGCGGACGCAGAATCATCAAACGATTTATTTGCTCGACGTACCCGTCAAAGATGGTTGCCCAAGAAGCTCGTGCCGCGTGCGCCTTGTGCAAGGGGCGACATCGACAACCAAAGTAGGAGACTCCATCACTGCGTTCGGTCAAATTGGACGTTCGACGACGGCAGTCGGAGGTCCTCTGCCGGAGGTTCTGGTGGCCTTTATGCTTCCTTCTGCGAGCCGAGCATCACCGTGATACGACCCATTCACATGCGATTGCCTCGCTTCGTCCCAACGCTCGCTCTTGCTGCGACCACGGTGATTGCTTGTGGTGTTTTTCAAGACGCACGGGCTGATGGATTCGATTCCTCGATGCCGCGGACGTTGATCGTTGGACCTCCAAAGGGTCACGCGCCGAGTGAACGTCTCGATGCCCGGCGGTCCGGAAAAACCGCGCTGCGCCTTCCGCTACCCGCGGTGGAACGTTGGCGTCGTCATTTGGGCGGAAACATCGATCTGCCGCCGGTCGTCGACGACAGCGGTCGCATATGGATTGCGTTGACCATTCCCGAAGTCGTTGCTGTCAGCGCCGACGGAAAAGAAAGCATGCGTGTGCGCATCGGCACCGCCTCGGCTGTCGCCCCGCCTGTCTTGACCAGTGATGGCACCTTCGTGGTTGTCACGACAATCGGAGCTGCCATTGGTATCAGTCGCGATGGGCGCATCAAGTTTGCCACGCCGCTTGGTTTGCGAGGTCGCGATCTCGATGCCGCGCCGCTGGCTCGAGCCGATGGAAGTGTTGTGTTTGGCGGTCGCGCCTTTGTCGAGCTCGACGCATTTGGCAATGTTCGGTCACGAGCAGCATTGCCGGAACGTGCCATGGGAGCATTGCTCGAAGGGCCTGATGGAATCCTTGCCGTGAGTGACGCGGGAAGTGTGTACTCGTTTCAGCCGCCGAACCTTCCGCGCAAGATTGGGACGTTTGGCGGACCGATACGCCGTGGCGCAGTGCTCGATGGAACACGAACATTGCTCGCGATCGTTGGAGGTAAAAGTTTGGTTGGTCTCGACATACCCACGGGACTGACGCACACGCGTATGGGCGACGCTGGTCTTGGGTCTTTCGACGAACCCGTCACCCTCCATCCGCGCGGGTTTGTCATGGTCGCCCTCGCGTCTGGGCTGCTCGTGGGTGTGGATGCATCCGGCAATGAAAAGATGCATGCGCTTCTCGACAAAGGATCGAGCGACCAAGTGCAAGCTGCATTTTTCGGCACAGGCGATGCGCACCCGAGTCCTCCGGTGGTCGTCGATGAAGCTGGGCACGTGGCGTTTGTCCGGCACAACGGACGGGTGGGCATCGTTCGCCCTGATGGTACAGTTTCCGTGACGAGCGAGAGGCTTTGCAACAATCCCATTGGCTTGCAGCCGGCCGGGGATCGCAAACTCGTCGTTGCTTGTCGCGATGGCACGATTTGGATGTTTGGTTCGGGATCACCGTGACATCGACGCGCCGAGGCGCTTCGTTTTCGTGTCTTGTCTTGTTGATCGGCGCGTGCGCCGCACCTACGCCTGCACCCGAGGTGCAGGCGCCTCTACCTCGTTCGCCGCTTCCTCCCGAAGTGCCCGTAGCTCGAGCTGTCGTGCCGATTTCCGTTCCCGTGGCAGATGTTCCTCGCGAACCTCCCGTCGAAGTCGCGCCAATCATTGCAACTGCGCCGCCTCTTCCCGCGCCACCTGCGGCACCCAGACTGCACGCGGTCAAAGGAATGCCCCAGATCTTGAGTATCCCAGACAAACACTCCGGGAAATACATTGGGTATCTGCGGACGGGTGAATCGGTTGCATTGCGCCAAGAAAAACCAATTTCCGGTGCCGACTGTTCTCGAGGGTTTTTTGCGGTCGAACCGCGTGGATACGTATGCAACGATTCTTTCGTTTCATTGGAACCATCGAACGAGCACATCGTGGCGATGGGGGCGACTGCGCCACAGGCGGGCCCGTATCCTTACCGTTATGCCATTTCCAATGGCGCTCCGATGTACAATCGGATTCCTACACAGCGAGAACAAATTCGTTTTGAAGCTGTTTTTGGTCCTGCGGGGAAATACGAAAAGTTATCACCATTTCTCGCGGCTCATGAAGACTTGGCCGAGGACATTCAAATCGCGCCGTCGGACCCGATTCCGCCATTTTTGACGGGTGGGCAAATGGTTCGTCCGGGTCGCTATGGTTTGGTTCGGCAAAAGATTCCCCGAGGTTCGATGCTTTCGTACACCAAGGCTTTTGCGGTCGATGGGCGCACGTATGTATTGAGCGTCGATCTGACCGCTGTGCCTGCGGATAGAATTCGCCCGTTCAAACCATCCTCTTTTCGCGGCGTGGCCTTAAACGACGAGCAAACATTGCCAATGGCGTGGTTTCGAAAACGTCCGCGGATGAAGTTTCGCAAACTTGCCGATGGAACCATGGAAAGCATCGGTGTGAATTTTCCGGCCCGTACGCAGGCTCGATTGACAGGACAATCCATTGATGCAGCGGGGAAAAAGTATCTCGAGACCAAGGAGCGCGAAGGCGCAGATACTGTTTGGGTGGCTGAAGAAGACGCAACGGTTGTCGAAGCCCGCTCGAAGCTTCCATTTGCGGTGAAAGAAGGCCAAAAATGGGTGATCGTCAGCATCAGCCAAGGGACGCTCGTCGCGTACGAAGGAATGCGTCCCGTGTATGCGACGCTCATTTCTCCCGGTGCTGGAGGAATTCCCGTTGCGGGCATTGATCCGGTCAAAGCAAGCACGACACCGCTCGGAACGTACAACATTACATTCAAAGATCGAGCGGCCACGATGTCGCCTGAGTTTGGCGAAAATCGTTCATTTTGGATCGCGGACGTCCCGCATACACAATACTTCAAAGCGCCGTTTGCATTGCATGCCGCTTATTGGCACGAGCGATTTGGTGA
>JBGAOI010000173.1:0-11471 GCA_044221885.1 Polyangium sp. (in: bacteria) | reverse complement strand
GTCCTTGCGCGTCGCGAGTCCTTTCACGATGTTCGCCGCTTTGATCGCGCCGAGTCCTGAAATCGCCGCCAAGTCTTGCTCGCTCGCCGCCAAGAGTTTCTCGATCGTGTTGTACCCAGCGCTCACGAGCAAACGCGCTGTTTGGATAGCAAAACCTTCGATGCCGAGCGCCGCAAGGAACACCGGAAGTGTCAGAGGCAACCGCGACTTCAGCTCTTCCAAGACCTTCTTCGCGATCTTCTCGCCACGTCGTTCGAGGTCCGCGATCTGTTGCCAGGTAAGTTTGTAGAGGTCCCCAGGTTCCTTGACGAGTTTGGCCTGGACCAACTGCTCGATGAGTTTGTCGCCCCACTCGAGCGCCCCGATCGCTTCGATCCAATTCAAGATGCGGCCTTCCACGAGGGCCGGACACTCTTGATTGCGACACAAAAGATATTCACCGCTCGCGGTCAAACCCGAACCGCACGTCTTGCACTTCGTCGGAGGTTCGGCGTTCTTGCCGCGTTTTTCGACGACTTCCTCAACGTAAGGAATGACGTCGTTGCGGCGTGAAACCAGCACTTCGTCGCCAATGCCAATCCCGAGCGCTCGTACGTTGCCCACGTTGTGCAAACTCGCGCGTTGCACGGTCGCGCCCGCAAGTTCCACCGGCTCGACGATCGCCACCGGCGTCACGCGTCCGCTCGGACCCGTGTCCCAAAGGATGTCGACGACCTTGCTGACCTTCGCTTGCGACGCGAACTTGAAGGCGATCGCGCCACGTGGACGACGGTTCACTTCGCCCAACAAAGTTTGAGCAGCAATCGAATTGGCACTCACGACGAGCCCATCGATTTCGTAGTCGAGCGTCGCGCGTGTCTCGGACGAATAACGTCGGTAGTGCTCGATGACTTCCTTGAGCGTGCCGTGAGCGTTCCACGGCGTCGCAAATCCTTGCTTGCGCAAGTACGCAAACTTCTCTTCTTCCGTCGTGATGCCCAGGTGATCCGCGAGGTCGTAGAAGAGCACCGTGAGGTGTTCACATCCTTGGCCGTCAAAACGTTTTGACGTACCCGCGGCCGCGTTACGCGGGTTCGCTACGCCCGGGAAATACTTCTTCATGTCCGAGTTTTTCAGGATGATTTCCCCTCGAACACTGAGTGTGTGTTTTTCCCGGAGCTTCTGCGGAATACCGCGCATGCGCGCGACGTTCTGGCTGATCCGTTCGCCAATGACGCCATCGCCACGTGTGATCGCATCGGCGTATTTGCCATCGCGGTAGATCACTTCGATCGAAATTCCATCGAGTTTTTCCGCGACCGACAAATCACCGCTGATGGCTTTTCCGCCGTCTTTGACGATGAGTTCGTCACAACGCGTCGCCCAGCCTTCCAGCTCCGCTTCGTTGACCACTTTGTTGAGTGAGCCCATCGGAATTTCATGCCGGGCTTTTTCCCACTCGGTCACTGCGATAGGCGAGCCGACATGGGCGAGCACTGGATGCGTGGGATCGATGTCGCGCAGTTCGTCTTCGAGCGCGTCGTAGGCAGCGTCTGAGATTTCTGGCGTACCGGCGTAATAACTCGCCTTGTACCGCTCGATCCGTTTCGCCAGTTCGTCGATACGGGCGCGGGTGTCGAAGTCAATCTGGCCACTCGCAGTCGCTGCTTTCTTCTGCTTGCTCATCGTCGTTTCCTCAATCGCCGTCACGAACTACTCGAACACCACTTCACCACCACGTCGCGCTGCATCCAGCATGTCGTCCATGCCCATCGCGAGTGGTCGCGGCAGTTCGTCTTCATGGAACAGCCGCACATCACGAATTTCGAGCGGGTTTGTCGGAGGACGCGTCGGAGCTGCAACACGCGCGGTGATCACCACGGTGACTGCGTGAAACCGCACATCGCGATCGGGCCTCGAAAACACGCCCACGACTGGCCCGAGTTCGGCTTCGAAAACCCCAGCTTCTTCCTGAAGTTCACGAAGTGCCGAATCACGAAGCGTTTCGCCCCACTCGAGCGTTCCTCCGGGCAAGGCCCACGTTCCGGTATCTCCGCGACGAATCAGAAGCCATCGACCGTCGGCTACACGAGCAGCGACGGCGATGCCTACGACTGGCCGGCGTAGAAGATGCCTGCCTACTTCACGAGCAAGTCCAAGAACGCTCGCCGGCAGCAGAGAAAGGGGCCCCATCGGACGCGGGAGGATACTGACGTTCGGCACGCGGGGAAGGGGAACCTTGTAGATTCGGCGACGCAGTCGTGCCTGCTGCACGTTGGCACGTGCCGAGAGTAGGGTAGGGCCATGCAAGAACGTGTCGTTGCCGCTGCCGTGCAACTGAACAGTCACGCTGACGTTGCTCAGAACCTCACGCGCGCAGATGCGCTCGTGGCGGACGCCGCGAGACGAGGCGCCGAGATCATCGTCTTCCCAGAAAACTTCGCGTTCATGGGCGGCGAAGACGACGAACGACTTCGCGTCGCCGAGAACCTCGATGGCCCCAATTCGGGACTCATTCGTCAGTTTCTTGAGACAAACACCAAGCGGTTTGGCGTGTGGATCATCGCGGGAGGTTTGCCCGAAGCTTCGAGCGACGCAGCGCGCGTGCACAACACCTGCGTCGTCGTGGCGCCCGATGGTTCGGTGACTGCGCGTTATCGCAAGATTCACATGTTCGACGTCGAAGTGGGTGACGGGCAGCGTTATCGCGAGTCGGCGTCATGTGCACCCGGGGACAAACCTGTCGTTGCGGACGTGGCTGGTGCTCGGGTAGGTTTGTCGATTTGTTACGACCTGCGTTTTCCCGAACTGTATCGAACGCTCGTTGAGCAAGGCGCCGAAGTGCTCGTGGTTCCGGCTGCGTTTACTTTGGCGACAGGCAAGGATCACTGGCACGTTCTTCTGCGAGCGCGGGCGATCGAATCGCAGTGTTACGTCATCGCCGCCGCACAGTGGGGAACGCATCCGAAGGGGCGTCGAACCTTTGGCAAATCATGCATCGTCGATCCGTGGGGCGAAGTGATCGCTCAAGCTTCGGAAGGTGAAGGCTTCGCTCTCGCCACGCTTGATCCTGCCTACTTGAAGCATGTGCGTACGAGTCTTCCATCGCTCGAACATCGCCGACTTGGAGTTCCAGCGCCGCAGCAGAAATCCTGATCGAGAGTCTGTCGCGATCAACCTTGGCGATGTGCGGAGTCGGATGTGCGGAATCGCCGCCGCACCTCTGCACATGGTGTCATGGCTGCGGTGCGCGATGGAGAAATGAACGTGCGCGCGGTGGATGAAAGATTGGCGTGAAAAAAATAGTTTGAATACAAAATGACGAAACCCGCGCTTGTCTCGTCTCGACAAACCCGGGCTTCATCTCTGGGGGATCTTCGTAGATCCGTATGTCTTTTAGGTCATGTATCGCGCTTGTGCGCGCCGTGAATTCGTTTGAGCTCAACGTTTCGCAAGGAGGGCACGAAGTTCAGCAGGGCGGCGGAAACCAATGCGACGAGCCACATCGCCTTCATTCATGCCTTCGTTCAAGAGCTCGCGGGCTTTTTGCGCGCGAACCTCGTCGTAAAACACGTGCGGCGATCGACCGAATGCCGCGCGGAACTGACGCGCGAAGTGGAACTCGGAGAGATCCAAGTCGAGCGCCACTTCATACGAACGAACGCGTTGACCGTTCTCTGCCGCAGCGCGAATACGGTCACGAGCAACCACCATGCGTTCCGGCGTTGTGCGCGGAATGTTGTTCGCTGCGGGCACACGCGCAGGAATCTTCGGCAACGTCTGCGTAATGGGCGCGTCGTTGCGCGGGGCAAACACGGGCATACGCAAGGCCGTTGACGAGATGTGGTGAGAAACGGAAGGAGTCGCGGCCATCGCCAAAGAAAGTGCTTCACTCACAGGAACCTCTCGGTGGTCACGGGGTTGGTTCCGCCTCTCTGCGCGGGTCCGTGACGACGCTCAGACCCAACTGCAACCCTCGGGCCAACCCCTTCTGCCCTCCGAACCCCCTGTGCGTCGAAATACTGATGCTTCAGAATCCGCATGAATTTTTCGGCGACGTGCGGCGACGGTTCGTCCCGAATCATCAAATTCAAGCCCATTTTCAGGTCACGCCCATCACCGCCCACATTCCTTCGGCCAAAAACGTGGCCTATCATTCGATGTGATTTGAATTTCGTTTTGTTGAGCAAAAGAGTTGAGCAATCGACACGCCCGTTTGTGCCAGTTCTGCTCAACTCGCGCAGGACTCGCGCCGGGTGAGCGTGTTTGGACGCATTCAAAGAACTGTGAGAGAAACCCCATTGCGCAGCATTTCGCGCGAGATCCATGCCGGATTTCGCTCTCAAAAAATGTGCGTCTGGGTGAATAAATGGGCAGGTCGTACGTTCGCGCCGTTGGGCGTCGAAATCGTGATGTGGGCTAGATATCCAATTCAGCCGACTGCGCTCGATCCATGATGAATCGAAAACGAGCCTGCGCATCCTTGCCCATCAGCTCGTTCAAAATGCGGTCGGTCTCAATCTCGCCGTCAATCACCACCCGCAAAGCTCGACGCCGTCGCTTCTCCAACGTCGTCGACCGCAAATCCTCCGCCGGCATCTCGCCCAACCCTTTAAAACGCGAAACCTCAGCTTTCACGTTCTTAGGTAACTTGGCCAACACTCGGTCGCGCTCCTTCTCATCAAGCGCCCAGTACGTTTCCTTACCGGCATCGATGCGATAGAGCGGCGGTTGCGCAAGGTAAACGTGCCCGCCTCGAATCAGCCCCGGCAAATGCCGATAGAAGAAGGTGAGCAGTAATGTCGCAATGTGTTGCCCATCACTGTCGGCGTCCATCAGCAGGAAGATCCGACCATATCGGAGTTTCGATTCGTCGAAGTCTTTCCCAAAGCCACAACCCAGCGCGCTGACGATGTCTTGCAGCTCCTTGTTCGAAAGCACCTTGGATGTCGACGCCTGTTCGGCATTCAAAACCTTTCCGCGGAGCGGCAGGATCGCCTGCGTTCGTCGATCGCGGCCTTGTTTCGCTGAGCCTCCGGCGCTGTCGCCTTCGACGATGAACAGCTCGCTTTCGTTGGGATCGGTCGATCCACAATCGGCGAGTTTGCCCGGCAAATTCAGACGATGCGACACCGCTGTCTTGCGCACGACTTGTTGCGTCGCTTCACGTCGCGCTTCACGGGCCCGCGCTGCGAGAATGCCGCGCATGACGATCGCTTCGCCTGCGGTTCCATTCTCGAGCAGCCATTGTTCGAGGGCCGGACGAATTGCACTTTCGACCATCGGTCCGGCTTCGGCGTTGTTCAGGCGATCCTTGGTTTGTCCCTGAAACTGCGGGTTTTGAATGTAAATCGACAAGAGCGCCACGATGCCCTCGCGAATGTCTTCCGCGGCGAGCGTGACGCCTTTGACCTGAATCTTCTTCGCCTCGATGAAGGCGCGGACAGCTTTGACGATCGCTGTGTTGAAGCCGTTCTCGTGCGAACCACCCGAATGCGTGGGGATGCCGTTGACGTACGAACGCATCGATTCATCCGGAGATTCGGTCCAGCTCAGTGCGGCTTCCAGCATCTCGCCACCAGGCGCCGTGTACCTCTGAATGAAGGGACTCGGATGCACGAGCGACTTGCCGCGTTGTGCAATCAGTTTCGGCAGATAGTCGGCAATGCCGTTTGGATGGAGAAACTCGATCGTTTCACCAGCGGTCGGATCTTTGAACGTGATCGCGAGTCCGCCATGCAAGTAGGCCTTCGCTTCGAGCCGCTCCTTGATTGTGTCGGGATCAAATGCGGCTTTGTCCCCGAAGATCTTCGCGTCAGGCCGAAAATGAATAACCGTTCCGTGTTTGCGCGTGGTTTGTCCGCGCTTGAGTTTGCCCGTTGGAACCCCGCGGGAAAACGATTGGACGTGCTCGTAACCGTCGCGCAGAACCTTCACGTCGAGCACGTCGGAAAGAGCGTTCACGACGGACGAACCAACGCCGTGTAAGCCGCCAGAAACCGTGTAGTTCGAACTGGCAAACTTTCCGCCGGCGTGCAGGGTGCAAAGAATCAGTTCGAGCGCCGGGCGATTGTACTTGGGGTGAATGTCCACCGGGATGCCGCGACCATCGTCGGTAATCGTCACGCCTTTGCGATCTTCATCGAGCGTCACTTCGATGCGTTTGGCATGGCCATTGATCGCTTCGTCGACAGCGTTGTCGACAATTTCCCAAAGCAAGTGGTGGTAGCCACGGATATCCGTGCCGCCGATGTACATCGCCGGTCGTGCACGCACCGGCTCGAGCCCTTCGAGGACTTCGATGTCCTTGGCCGTGTACTTCGCTGCCGCGGCAGCAGTCGTCGATGTCGATGACGTTGTCGCCATGGATCAGCCTTCTCCCTCGGCAGATCGATTGAGGTTTGGAGTTGCGATCGGAGGCATGATCATGCGCATGACGCGATCTTTCTTGCCTGCGATTTGCCGTCCGAATTCCCCGCGAACACCATGAAGTTTTTCCACGGATTCGCGCACGATCTTCCCTTTTTCCGTTTCCAATTCGATGAAGTCACGATCGTCCAAAAGCGCGCCCACGAGACGTTCGCCCTCGTCGACCTTCATCACGATTGACCCTTTGTCCGCGCCCGACAGAGCTGAGATTTCGTCGACAGGTACACGCAAAGCGTAGCCGTTTGTCGCGGCCAGGACGACGCCGGGCACGTTTTGCGGAAGCAGTACCGCAAGCACTTCGTCGTTTTCGTTCAGTTTGGCGAACTTTCGTCCCGCACGCGTCGATGGATCGCGATGAATGTGCAGCGGAAACCGGAACCCCAAACCTCCACGCGTCAGCGCCAGGCCAAACGGCCCTTCAATCTCCGTTGCCCCTTCCATGGGCTCACGCAGTTCCTGTCCGAGCACACGCGGATCGAGGGACAACATTGCGACCATGCGTTCGCCATCGGCCAACTTGAAGAGCTTCTGCACGGGATCGCCGTACCCCGTCGAGGCCGGAACATCGTGGACACGACAAACGTAACAGGTGCCGTGGTTCGAGAAAAACGCCACGGACGAACGGGTCGAGCCAGCAACCGCCGCCAGCACGCTGTCGCCTTCGCGCAAACGTGTCTGTGTTGGATCCTTGATCTCGCGTTGCCGTTTGACCCAACCCTGCGTTGAAAGGATCACGTTCGCGTCTTCTGCAACGATGAAGTCTTCGGCCTGGAATTCGGGTTCGTCGATCGCAACCACGATCTTCGTCCGCCGTTTGTCCGCGTACTTCTCTTTGAGTTGCGCAAGTTCGTCACGCACGACGTCCCAACGTCGCGGTTCACTCTTGATGAGCGTCTCGAGTTTGCGCGCATCTGCACGTTTCTCGGCCAATTCCTTGCGAACGACCTGAATCTCGAGCCGAGCCAAACGATATAGTTTGAGCTCCAAGATTGCTTCGGTTTGTTCTTCCGAAAGCTGGAACTTCTTGATGAGTTTTTCCGCCGCGTCCGCTTTGCCTTCGCTCTTGCGGATGAGGGCGATCACTTCATCGAGAACATCGAAAATCTTGTCAAAACCTTCAAGCAGGTGAATTCGAGACTTCAGTTCACTGAGTTCGAACTCGAGCCTGCGTGTGACGGTGATGAGCCGGTACGTGAGGAACTGGTTCAGGATTTCGTCCAGCGACAAACGCTTCGGCGCCGACAATTCGGGATTGTCCGTTGGAACCAAACACGTGAGGTTCACCGCGATGTGCGTGGACAAAGGCGTGTGTTTGTACAGGTACGCCATGACCAACTGCGGATCAGAGCCGCGTTTGATCTCCATCACGATACGCACGACATCGGTGGATTCGTCGCGCACGTCGAGCAGCGGGGGAAGCTTCTTCCCGATGATGACTTCGGCGATTTTTTCGATGATCGTCTTGCGCTCGATCGCGTACGGGACGCTCGTCACGATGATGTAGGTACCGCCGCGTTTGCCGTCTTCTTCTTCGAGGTGCCACTCGCCGCGAAGTTTCAACGAGCCTTGTCCGGTCGTGTAGACAGCTTCGAGTTCACGCTTGGTCGCGTGCAGTTGTCCGCCGGTTGGAAAGTCTGGTCCCTTGATGTGCTTGAGGAGCTGAATGACCGGCAAATCGCGCTGGTTTGACAGGGCAATCGCGGCATCGAGAACTTCACCCAAGTTATGCGGCGGGATGCTCGTCGCCATGCCGACGGCGATGCCTTGCGAGCCGTTGACGAGCAGGTTTGGAAACCGCGCGGGCAAGACAAGTGGTTCGCTTCTCGTTCCGTCGTAGTTGGGTCGCCATTCGACCGTGCGTTTGCCCAGTTCACCCAGCAATTCGAGCGCGAGCGGCCGCAGTTTCGCTTCCGTGTAACGCATGGCTGCGGGCGCATCGCCGTCCGCCGAACCGAAGTTGCCTTGACCAGCAACGAGCGGCGCACGCATCGTGAAATCCTGCGCCATACGCACCATCGCGTCGTAAATCGCGGTGTCGCCATGCGGGTGGTACTTACCCATCACGTCACCAACGACAGCCGCGCTTTTGCGAGGTCGTGCGTCCGGATTGAGGTACAGATCGTGCTGCATCGCGTACAGGATGCGTCGCTGAACGGGCTTTAAGCCGTCACGTACATCTGGCAACGCGCGAGCGGTGATGACGCTGAGGGCGTAGTTCAGGTAGCGACGCTGCGCTTCATCAGCGAGCGAGGTGTCCGGAATAGGCGGCGGCGGACTCGATGAATCGCCGCCCGGGTCGGACGGGGGCGGGGAACCACGCCGAGATCGACGGCGGGAAGCTTCACCGTCTGCGGGCACTGGGAGCTGCGATGCGGGAGCCACGGCGGTTTTCTCCAGGAGTTTGGCGGAACGACCAGCAAACACGGATGCACGCGTTCACCAACGATCGTAGGGTGTACTCACGTTCAGTGGGCGCGTGGACTCGCATGCCATTACCCACGCATCGTCGATCGGTCAAGCTGCCCGGGCGTCTGGGACCGATTCGTGCGCAGTTGGAACACTACTTCCCGAGCCATCTTGCAGGTCGCGTGAATTTCTCGATGACAAACGCTCGCCCAACGGAACAGAAACGGCGAAAATTGGCTGGTCCTTCCGGTCGTCCGGGTCGTTTCGAGGAAAAACCGCACTCCGCGGCCTTGAGCCCCACGCTCCGGTGGGCTACCCAAAGCCGCCCCTTGTTTTCTACGCCGAACTCTCCGCTGCGCCTCAGGGTTGCTCCTCGGTTCTTACCGACGAGCCTGCTCGTGGTGTTTTTGTCGTCCACCTTTGGCCTATTTCCAGACGCCGGCGGCGGCGTGGCCTGGGCCCAGGGCAAACCCTCTGTCCTGACGAACCCGACAAACGCGTCCAAACCGAACACCACGTCCAACTCGGCCAAACCGGCTGCTGCTCCCGTCAAAGCGAAACCCGCTCCGCAACAGCCTCAAAAGCAGCCGCCAACAGCGGCCGCCGCACCCGCTGACGACGAAGACGATGAAGGTGACGGCGCCCAACCGGCTCCTACGGGAACACCTGCACCAGGACAAACTCCCGCGCCACCGCCACCAAATGGAACCGCCGCTGCGCCCATCGAGTTTCAGGGCAACAGCAACATCAGCTCGGAAGACCTCACCGAAGCGCTCGGTGTGGAAGTCAAAACCGGCACGATCATCAGCTACAGCGCGGTTCGTCGCGGCATCCAGAAGCTGCGCGACAAGTACGCCGAAGAGGGCTACTTCCTCGCTGAAGTGAACTACGAGCAAGTCCCGCAACGGGACAACCAAGTGCTCGTGAAGTTCAAGATCAAGGAACACGAGCGTGTTTCCGTTCGTCGCGTGACGTTCATCGGCAACACCAGCATTCCCGAAGCCGAACTGCGCGAAGTGATGATCACGGGGCAGGGGAGTTTCTTCGACTTCGGTACGGGCGGCGCGTTTCGCCAAGATGCATTCGAACGCGACGTGTTGGTCATCTCGGCGTTGTATTACGACCGCGGGTTTCTCTCGGTACAGGTCGCTACGCCGCGTGTGATGCTCACGCCAGACCGTGCGGGCATCGAAGTCACCATCACGATCAACGAAGGTCCGCGGTACAAAATCCGTCAGATGCGCGTGTACGAGCGCGACGCCGAAGGCAAAGAAATCGAGCCGATTGGTGGTCGCCGACAACTGCGCGAGATGGTTCGAGCCAAGAGCGGCGACTGGTTCAACCGCGCCGAACTCGCGGCGGATCTTTCAAAAATCCAAACCCTTTACCGCGATGCTGGTTACGCCAACGTCGAAGCTCCTCCCGCTACGGACCTCGATCCGGAAACGAAGGAAGTCGACATCATCGTCGCGATTCGTCGAAACAAACCTGTCAAGATCGGCCGCATCGAGATCAAGGGCAACACGAAGACGCGCGACAAAGTCATTCGTCGCGAGATGGAGCTCTACGAAGAGCAGCTCTTCAGCGAGTCAAAACTCGAACGCAGCAAGCGTCGCATCACGATGCTCGGCTACTTCGAGCGAGTCGACATCTCGACGGAACAAGGCGACGACGCCGATCACATCAACATCAACGTGGAAGTTCAGGAAAAACCCACGGGCACATTCCAAGTCGGAGCCGGTTTTTCCAGCATCGAAAACTTCATCGCTACCGCGCAAGTCCAACAACAAAATCTCTTCGGACGCGGACAATCGCTGTCACTTCAGGCGCAGATTTCTGGCTTACGGCAGCTCATCGACGTCCGGTTTTTCGAGCCATACCTCTTCGATACCCAGGTCAACGGGTCCATCAGCCTCTATGACCAACTGCGCGTCTACAACGAGTTTTCCCAAACTTCGACCGGTGGATCACTCTCGTTCGGTTACCCGATCATCAACCCCGAACTGCGTACGTCGCTGACGTACACCGTCGAGCAAAACGCTATCTCGACACAGACGACGTCCACGCTGTTTGGCACGGCCGCATCCGTCAGCGTCTTTCAGCGTTTGCCCTTGGCGAACCTTTTTAACGCCGGCATCACCTCGAGCATTCAGCCGGCGATCACCTACGACACACGGAACAACCAGCTTTTCCCCTCGGATGGTTGGTATCTCCAAGGATCTGCAGAAATCGCGTCCAAGTACCTCGGCAGCGACAACGACTTCATTCGTTACCGCGCGACGGGCCGGTTTTACCATCCAATCACCAGTTGGTTGGTGTTCAAAACACAAGGCAACTTCGGTCTCGTCACGAGCCCCTCGACGCAAGGCGTGCCGATCTTCCAGAGGTTTTTCCTGGGCGGCATCCTCGACGTGCGCGGCTTCGGTCTCCGCAGCATCGGCCCACGTTTGCCGCTTACCCAGACGCTCGATCCCAACTCGCGCCCGTATCCCAACGGCGCCAATATCGGCGGCAACTTGATGTACTACCAAAACATCGAGCTCGAGTTCACGATCCTCGACGCCGTGCAGATCCGCGGCGTGGTCTTCACCGATCTCGGCAACGCGTGGAACCTCGAGTCGCTCTATTGCCAGGCCGCGCCCGCCTCGCCCTTCTCC
>JBGAOI010000172.1:0-11506 GCA_044221885.1 Polyangium sp. (in: bacteria) | reverse complement strand
GGTATGGTTCCTCCGACGGCACCCGTATTGACCTTGCTCGGAACTCGCGGAATGAATCCTTCCTGGAACGACCGTCGAGTTTCTCAGAGTTATCGCGCCATTCCACTCGTATCCGTCGCGCTCGTTGAATCGATGCCCATGACGGCCAAGTTGTTTCGGACGATCGATCCGAAGCTGTCCTGGCGTGCCAGCAAGGACCATAAAATTGCGGAGAAAGCATGGGAGCGGGGCCAGCGGGGCTCTTCTTCGTCGAAGACGCCTCGAATTCGATCGACGCCCAGGGGCGCAAGGTGATTCCGGTGCAGGATTTCGTGAAAGAACACGGCGTCAAGACTGTCTTTGGAATTGCACGCAGCTACCGCGAACAGGTGCTCTTCGCCATGCTCGTATTCCTGCGGCATTCGATGACGCGAGAACGAGGTCGCGATTTTCTCCCCATTGCTTCGACATTACGAAGTGCGACGTTGCGGGCCATTGATGGCGGCACTGTCTTCTCGACGGGTAACGAAGATGCGTCGAGCCCGCTCGGTCAACGGGGGACGTGAAACGAGCCGCCCGGAGTCATTTGGCAAATTCGGTCATGACGGCTTCTCGCAAAAGATGGGGTGGCAAAATCCCCTGGGCGAGCACGAAATCATGAAATCGTTGCGCATCGAATGCAGACTTTTGTTTGCTTTCGACCGCGCTTCGCAATTCGATCATGCGTGTGTACCCATAAAAGTACGACGTCGCTTGTCCGGGCATACGGAATGTATACCGCTCGATTTCGGACGTGGCGAGTGCTGGCGAGAGTCCCACGTCTTTCATGAGAAACGCGCGGGCCGAATCAAATGTCCACTTGCCGGCTTGGAGCTCGGGATCCATGAATGCGCGTGCGGCACGCGTCAGGCGAAGCTGAAGCGAAATGAGTTTTCCTTCAGGAGGCATGAACGGATAGGCGATGTATTCGGAATAAAGTCCCCAACCCTCCACGTTCGTGCTATTCATGGCGTAGATGACTCGAGCCGTCGAAACGCCACGTTCCACGAGCGAATCGAATTGCAATTCGTGCCCCGGACGAGCTTCGTGGGCCGTGAGTGTCCACGATGCCGCTGCAAATGTGAAGTCGTCGATTTTCTGTGGCGCCTCTTTGGTACCTACCGGTGCGGGCACGCTGAGCGGCAGGACGAATTCACCTTGCTCGCCGGTATTGCCAATCAGTCGTGGGATATTCATATGTGGAGCCGGAAGCTGAGCAGATTCGGCATCCGTTCCCAGACGAATTCGCGCGGGTCGTTCCGGCAGCGTGAGGAGTTTTTCCCGCCGAATGATGGTCTCCAGATCGCCAAGCCGCTGCTTGTAATGCGGGAGAATGGCGTCCCCTTCGAGTTGCTCTTTCTTCAATTCTCGAATGACGTCGCGATAATCACTGCTCGAGAACTTTCGTGATGCGGCCACTTCCGCGGCAACAGTGCCCATTTCTTTTTGAATGTCGGTAAACGCGCCATGGGCCAATTTCACGAGGTCCGCTGGAGGTATGTCGACCCCGAATTGTTCCAATGCCAGAGCGTAAATGGGCGGAGGAAGTGCGAAATCCGGACGAGCTTTGGGCAATACTTCGTTTTTTAGGAAATCGTCGTAGGCGGTGAGATCCGCCAGCAGTGTTTCGAAGGGTTTTTCGTGGCCGCTGATCTTGTATTTGACGAGAAGCTCGCCGATGCCTTTACGGATGTGTACATTCGTGGCCAAGTGTTTCTCGATCGCCAAACGATTGGGCGCGACGAGTCCCGGACGGGAAAGTCCTTCGAGTGTTTCTGCCTTGGCAAGCGCGGTAATCGATGGCTCGCCTTCCAGGCCCGCATAACGACGAAGACGCATGAGTGCCCGCTGTCTTCGGGGCGGCGCCACCTGCTCATCGAGCAGCGTGTGCAGGCTGTTGAATACGATTTCCGTGGCGTTGTGATAAGGCACCTCGTATTGCTGGTGCATTTCCGATTGCTTGATCCGCAGGCGCGCGGCTTGGATCAAAATGGCCACGTCGCGTTTTACCCGAGCATCCGATTCTTGGGCCCCGCGAGCTTCGATCGCGGTAATGGCTTCTCCAAGCGCGGCCCGCCATCGTTCCCGATGCCCAGGCTTCAAATCGATGATTTGCTCATCGGCCCGCTCGATTCCAAAGCGACTTCCCATTTCGGGATTGAAGCGGACATCCACGTCGAGCAAGATCTCCGCAATGGCATTGCTGCGCTGAATCCACTCGGGTTTGGCGACGGACGTTTCCGTGACAGCGTTATGCGTGGGTTGTGGATTCTTGCTGGTCTGCCCGGGAGATTGCGCGCCACAGCCCCCAAGAACCAGCAGCAGAGAAACCAAGCGAGCCACTTGTTTCACGGAAACCTTCTTTCTGAGCGGATGTTTGCAGATGTCGTCGCCGCTCGCCACCAAAATCATCGAGCGATGGGCAAACTGCGTGCCATTTGCCGTTTGACCGGGCTCTCGGCGTTGACGTCGCAGCGAGTTGCGGTTGCCAGTTGCGGGATCCCGCAATGGGTTGCGTAATGGATTCACGAGACGACCACCCATGCGTTCCAAACCAGCTCTTTTCGTGCTTGGCATGCTTCCTGGATTGGCGGTGTCTCGTCGGTGCGACACATTGTCCACGAGCTGGGACACTTTGTTTCGCCCGGTTTGCACAATTTTTTGGCGCGTAACAAAATCTTCCAGTGACGCGTCGTTTCGACTAAGGTGCATGTGGCGGTTCGTCCGCGAGGGGATTTTTGCATGCTTCCTGCTGACAAGCGCCGACTTGGCAACGCGCTTGGCGACCAACGTGCGGCTGGTCTCGCCGAAGCGCCGACCGTTCGCGCCGACGACGAAGTGCTGAATACGCTCACTGCTGAAGGTGCGAAGCGTGCAAACCCGTTCCGCGCGCTGGATGCCGCGGCAACGGCTCCCGCCATGCCCAGTGTAGAGCCCGGGACGGTGGTCAAGCATTACGAGTTCATTCGGCAACTCGGTGCGGGAGGGATGGGTACGGTTTTTCTCGCCCGCGACACGCGCCTGGGACGACTCGTCGCGGTCAAATTATTGCTGAATTACACGGGCCCCGCTGCGTATCGTTTTCTCGCCGAAGCGCGGACGACAGCGCAATGCCGTCACGAGAACATCGTCGTGATTTACGATGTCGACGAATACAACGGCTACCCGTACATGGTCCTCGAATACATCGAAGGACGAACCCTGCGTGCAGCCATGGCCGATCCCGGCCGTGATGTGGTGACGTTTGCGATCGAATCTATGATTTCGGTGACCCGCGCGCTCGTTCGTGCCCATGAAATGAACATCGTGCACCGGGATTTGAAGCCCGAGAACATATTGTTGTCGAAAGACGGCCAAATCAAAGTGCTCGACTTTGGCATCGCCAAACAAGTTTCGGAGGTTGTGCCGGAACCGACCCATCCTGGCGTGTCGTCTGTCGAGACGAACAGGCCCGAGCAAACCCAGGCCGGGGCATTGGTCGGTACGTTGGGATATATGTCGCCCGAGCAAATCAGGGGCGAAAGCATTGATGCGCGAACGGATATTTGGGCCGTTGGGGTCATGTTGTACGAAATGGTCGCGGGCGAACGTCCGATCCGCGGCGATTCATTCACCCAGGTGATGGCCGCCATGCGCGCAACGGATGCTTTCCCGAGTGTGCGGGAAAAACGTCCCGAGCTTGGACCGCTGGCAGATATCGTCGATCGCTGTTTGCAATTGCGGAAAGATGATCGGTTCGAATCGGCCAAAGAACTGCTGGTGGCATTGGAACGCGTGGGCGAAGGAAAAACCAAGCGTGGGATTGTCTCGGACGAGCGTGCTTCTGCGGACGTACAAACCTCGAATTCGGTGACGCTGCCCGAGCCGGATACGTTCGACGCGGTGGTTCCCGAGGCATCGTTGCGAACGGGTGACCCGAAAGAGGTTCGCCGTAAAGATGCCAAGCCGACGACGGATACGCCCGGAAAAACCAAACGATTCGGGTGGGCGCATTTCGGTGGAATGGGTTTGGTGGCGGTGGCCTTCGTTGCAGCGGGTGTGGTCTGGAAGCAGCGAGAAACACCGCAGCCCGTCGCGCCAACCGTGGTGGTTTCGTCCATGGATTGCTCGATTGCCGACGTGACGGGTAATGACGTGCCGGCTGGATTTGCCGATGCGCTGGGAAAAGGTGCATGTGCGCGCCTCGGTATTGAACTTGGCGTGCCTTGGCATGTGGCGGGTGCCACGCGCTTGGGTGTGCGTGCGGATGTACGGGGGAAAGACGACGCGCACGTGACGCTGGAATTGTCCGGAAAAACGGCTGAGGGGACAGGAAAAACGCCGATTCAGGCGACGAATGATGCCATTCAAAAACTCGCGCCTATGATTTCGGTGCCTCCGTTTTCCCCCGAACGTATTGTGGGTTGGGGGGCCAAGGATGAAGCGAGCGCGCGACGTATCGAACGCGGGTTTCGTCGCTTTGCATTTGGATTCGCCGAGAGGGAATCCACCGCCGAAGCATTGCTTCAGACGGATCCCGATTCTGCACTTCCCCATGCCTTGGTGGCGTGCGTCGCGAAAAATCACGATCCGCAACGAGCTCGAGCGGAAAAAGAAGAAGCGCGAAAACGTTATTCGTCCATGAACGCAAAGCGAGCCAAATTGATTGCCGGTGAAATGGCGATGTTCATTCCCACCGACGACAAAGACAAGGCGGCAGACATGGTTTCTGCGTATTCGGAAATGGCAACGGACCCGGATTTCGCCGGTCTTTATTCGATGTGCGGATGCATTCTGACGACCATGTCGTTGCCGATGGTCGATTGGTTGAGCAAAAACGAACCCATCATGGGGTTGCCGGTCATGCGCTGCGGACAGGCGCTGATTCGCGACATAAGCTCGGAGCGGCAAGCGCAATATCTCCAATGGGTGGGTTCGACGCTGCCGGAATCATCGAAAAGTATCATGGAGGATTTTCTCAAGCTGGGAAAGGTCGATGAAGCGCGCAAGGCATTGGCAATCGAGGAGGCATTAGGCGCCGAGACCACCCGGGCCCGTGAATTGGCGCGCAAGCGGTCGCTCTTGGCATTCGTGATGTTCGACCCGAATACAGCACTAAGGGTTGGGGATGAAATGATCGGTGACCCGGATATGCCCACCAGCCATGAGGGAGCGCGGAATCGAATCCTTGCCTTCATGTTGGCCGGACAATTGATTGCGGCGGGAAGAGAGATCAATCTCGAACTTGGTCGTTTGACTGCAGAAGAAGACGAATACCCATTTTTCGAGCTGGCTCGATGGGATTTACGATTGCGGCGCCTGCTTGATATTCCCGCCCTGCCAGCGTTGCGAATGGAGGTGATTCGGGACCGGTTGGCCAAAAGCGATGCTGAGTACAATACGGAAATCGTACCCGAATTGGCGTTTTTGGCGCTTGGTACATCGAAAGAAGCAAATGCCAAAGCTGAATTCGATAGATACATGGATGATTCCGACTTGCAGGGCCGCCATATGAATCCCAATTGGCGTACGGCCATGGCATTTCAACTTGTGCGGCGCTTTCGTGGAAACGAAGGAGCCGCCGCTGCGTATCGCGGAATGGAAACCCAAATCGCAAGCATGGCTGTTGCATTGGAAGCGGGGCTCGTGTTCGAAGCGATCGGGTCCAAGGCAGAGGCCGAAAAAGCATATCGTTTGAGCATGGAAGAGCCTTGGACTTATCCTTTCGACGCCATTGCGGCCCGTCTGCGTCTTGCGGACATGATGCGTGCGGACGGGCGCGCGGACGAAGCGCGCGAGCTCATGGCGATCGTCGACAAAGCGTGGGTGGACGCTGATTACGGATTACGTGACAGGGTGCGGAAATTGAAATAGGTGGGACGAAACGACGAAGCCACGCTCTTTCCAAAGCGTGGCCTTGTCGTTTTACTCTGCCAAACCGTTACTTCTTCGTCAGCACAATGCGACTTTCCGCCGCTGCAATGACGTCAGGCAAAGCAAACGGCACCGCGTGCGTTTCATTGCGTCGCCAAAGCTCGGCTTGGTCCGCGAAATGCGGATTCTGAGAATCCCAAATCGCTCCACCCGGCAATGCATTCCAGATCTTCGGTCCGGCCGGATCCATATCGATCACGAACCTTTGTGTCGGCCCGTGCCCATACTTGAAATTCGGCATTTGTCCCGGCGAACTTCCGAAGGAAAAACCCGCCACGTCGACCGCGAAATTGTCCCCGTGTCGCGGGAATCCATTCGGAAATACCTTGTTGCTCCCCGGCGGAATCGATAACGCCGTGAACAATGACACGATCGCCTCGAATCGAATCGAATGGAATTCACCCCAACGATAATCCGCAAGGTTTGGCCCCACATTCTTCGATAGCGTATCGACCGCGTCAAGCAACGCCCGAATGATACGTTCGTCCTTCGTTTCTTGCTCCGGCGTATTCAGATCATCCCAAAGAATGCTCTGCCCCGTCGACATGTCGTACGTCGCCAATTTCGTCGGATCGTTCAAGCAGAGCGACAAGATCGCTTTGGCTCGCATCTGGCTGCTCACTTGTCGTCCCGCCAAACCAAATTCGTCGGCAAACACCCGATTGAGCAGCCGCACGAGAAACGTATTGAACACCAACGTCGCTTGTGCCGCACGCGCTTCTTTTGCCGTGTCTCCCGATTCCGGCAAAGGCATGTTCGTGGCCGGATCCATACCCGACGCGGCTTCGTAATCGGATTCCATGCCCCATTTCGTCAACAAATCCTTGATCGCCAAGACTTTGGCCGAATCGTACAAAGGATCCTTCACGATCGCCGACAAATCCGCATGTGTTCCCGGCGTTTTCTTCTCCGCTTCGGCCTTGTCGATCGAAGCAAGCAAGACCGGCGTCAAACGTGCGCCCATCGCAGACCGGACGTCGCCTTGAATGCTCGCCAGGTCCTCGGGCGTGGCTTTGTCGAGTTTCGCCAAGCGTTCTTTGATGCGACCTTCGCGGAATCCCAGATCGTAATCCGCTCCAATATACATCGGGCTGCCGTCCGGCAATTTGCCATTCGACGGATCATTGTCGAGCGTGTCGCCAATGTTGTCGTTGTTGGCCGTTGCCAGATATCCCGCCGCGGGGTTTTTCTCCCACGGTACCAAATCGCTATCCAATACGCCGGTCCATTCCGCCGTTCCATCGCCCGGCAATACGAATGCGGGCAATGTACCGGTCTGGGTTGCTGGATCCCACGTCAACGCTCCCGCTGCACGCTTCGGGAGGCTCACATGTGACGTCCACAAGATGTTTCCTTGCGTATCGCCAATCATCCAGTTTTGCCCGCCAACCTTGAATTGCTTCATGACTTCACGTGCTTCGTCCACGTTTTTCGCTTGAAGCAATCCGAAAATGGCCGCGACTTCCGTCGTTGCTTCGTACCCGGTCCACTTGATGCTCACCGCACCTTTGGCCGGATCGAGCGGCAAGACTTTATGGTCGGCCGTGATTTCTGGCAAAATCGGCCCGTGATGCGGGACGACCTGCACCTGATACGTGTACGACCCGCCTCCTTGAAGGCCAATGACCTCGTCAATCGTCTCGATCGCCACGGTTTTCCCATTAAACGTGACACCTTTGCCATCCGGCGTGAGCGTCTCGGCATACGCGTCCGTCACGTCGTATCCCGTCGTCGTCGAACCCCAGCCGATATGCTCGTTGTGCCCCAAAATAATCCCTGGAATGCCTGGAAACGCAATGCCTCCAACTTTCCATTGTTTTGCAGGATCCGCGGACGTCACGTCAATCGATACCGGCCAAAACACGGCCGGTGCCGACAACGACAAATGCGGATCGCTCGCGACGATCGCATGCCCCGTCGCACTCCGCGATGCATGAACCGCCCAGTTGTTCGATCCCGATCCTTCGGGCGCAATCAAGTCCTTGAACCAATGAAATCCCGCGCGATACCGTTCCGTGCGCGGCCCCAAATTCGGGATTTCCGGCGCTTTGTTCGTGGGTTTGGTTCCCCCAACCCCCATCGGATATCCTGTTGTCGTCGTAGCCGGATCCCAAGGCGCAAATCGGAATACATCGAGCGCCATGCCACTACGCGACGCAATCTTGGGATCCGGCGAACTCCCCAAAAACGTTTTTTTCAACGCATCGAGCGTCAACGTCGCCGATACGTCGCTGTCTCCGTCAAAGGACAATTGATGTGTCTGAAGCCGCGCAATCGCCAGCGCGTCTTCGCCCGTAAAGTCCGTGAATGCATCCGCCTGAACCAACAAAATGCCGGCAGGAAGCGCAGCTTCTCGATTCCGCAAAAGGCGGAAGTATTGCGTCACGCCGTCCGCATAAGCGTCCACGATCGATTTGAGTTCCGGGGTTAAAGCTGCATATTGCTTCTTCGCTGTGCGATGCAATCCGACATGTCGGAACGTAATATCCGTGTCGATCACACCTGCCTCGGCATCCGACAGGATCTCCGAAAGGCGGCCTTCGGCAACGCGTCGGAAAAACTCGACCTGCAAATGCCGATCTTGGGCCACCAAGAATCCTTCCACGCGCATCGCGTCTTCGATGCTCGAAGCGTAAATGTGCGGGCGACCATCCTTGTCGCGTACCACATCCACGGGCGCAGCGAGGTTGTCGATGGCCACACGTTCCGCGACGGGAAGGTCAGCGCGTTCGCCAATTGGCCCAAACGGATCGGTCGGAACAGGGTTTGTCTTGACCGGGTCCGAGCATCCGCTCAGCAGGGTCAAGAAAGTTGCAAGAGCAAGCCTGAAGGTTCGTCGAGAAGATTGATGCATGTCTGCGTCTCCAGCGGGAAATATCGCCTGGTCCAAAAAAGTTGTCGTCAAAAATTCGCCCCTTCGACCAAGTCTCTGGCATGGGTGTCGGCATGCGCTTGGTGCAAGCCTCTCCGTCCACCTCGACGTCCCACAAACCCTCGTTTGGTGCTCACTTCATCGCGTTCTCCCGCAAAGCCGAGTTGCTCGGTGACTTGCGAAGCCGCGGATTTGTCGTCGCCAGTGTTTCGCGTTGCCCGATGCCCAGCCGTTTGCGGCAAGCCGTCGAAGAAGCTGTCGAGAGCGCTTTGGCCATGCGTGGAGCTCCGCCGCCAAGCGTTCCTGCGGATGTCGACATGGCCGCGTCGTTGCGAGATCAGCTTACCCGTGCAAGGGCGCTCGGATCTGCTGGTTTGGCCCTTGTGCTGCCCTCGTTGTCGACCCTCACCGATGGTTCGTCGACGTTGAACCTCGTCGATAGTGCCGTCGTCTTTGCGTTCGGAGAAGCGGCTCAAACCGGGGCGGTTGCGCTGGTCTTCGACGACAGTGATCGCTGTTTGCGTGTTCTTGCGCCCACGCGCCTCGATGAGTTCGTTGCCGATTCGATTCCGACACGACGCCCGATGGTTTCCGATGCCCGCGCTGTTGTTCGTCCCGCGGCGCCCGTTGAACAAGGTCCACAAACGACCGAGGCTCTCAGTGTGCTCGGGCAAGCGCAGGAACCGGAAGTCAAAGCCGCTGCGCCTGCGCCTGCGCCGGCACCTGCACGTGCGCCCATGAATGGCCGCCTTCGAGTTCGTCCGGTCAATCGTCCCACGGAACCACCGCCTTCGTCGCCGTCCACGGTGGTCGACATGGAATGTCGTCCGAATGCCGAAACGCCTTCGGTTCACGAGCCTTTGCCGCCGCCTCCTCCCGCACCGGTGCTCGAAGCTCGACGCACCAAACAAGCGTCTTCGATTCCAGAAACCGCTGCAAAGCGGACCGTGCGAGGTTTGTCGCCTCTGGATGCCGCTGTGCGAAACGACGCCGAGGTTCCTCCGGCCAAACCCACGTACGTATCGGATACGCTTCCGCCGCCTCCGCCTTTGCCTGCGGATTTGACGGCGCATTCGTCGCCTCCCCCGAATCCTTCGGCGCTCGAACGTGTGCTGACGTCGTCGGAATGGCGAGCGTTTGCCATGGACCTCGATGCCGCCAAAGGGCCAAAACCTGCGGGCCTCATCGATCGACTTTTTGCGACGCGCTACATGCCTTTGCTTGGTGCATTGGCCCGAGGTCAAGCGGACGGGGCTGTCCAGAAAGTCGTTGACGGGTTCCGTTCGTCCTTCGAACACAGCTATACGGAAGGATTTGCAGCGATTCGCGCCACGGGAAAACGCCCGGTGATGGTGCTCGATGCGCCGGAAGTTGCCGCGCGTATTGCACGATTGAACAATGCACGGGCTGTGCGTCTTTTGCTGGTGGATTCGATGCGTTTCGATCTGGGCGAACGCGTCATGAGTCGCCTCAAGCCGATGTTGCAAGGTCGCGCGGTATGTGTGGATCGCACGCTTCTTTGGAGTGCATTGCCGTCGACGACGCAGGTGCAAGCGATGTTGTTGGCCAAGGGCGCGGAAGGACTTCGCGAGCCGATGCCGGAAATCGCGCCTGAGCAGGATGTGATTCGGGGTCGTTCTTTGGCGACGGTTCGTCGAGAAAGACTCGGCAACAAAGAAGTTTTCAAGATGGATGTGGTGGAAGCGCGCTTGCGTGGGGTTGGTCCGGGCTTTGATGAGCGGCTGGGTGCGATTGCGGATGAAACGTCGCAAGTGGTCGCCAAGTTTGTCGAAAGTTCACCCCCGCGGACGTTGGTGTTTGTCTTTGGCGATCATGGATTCCGGATGACGGGGGACGCGCGAGGTACGACATCGTCGGCGACGCAAGGTGGAGCATCGCCGGAAGAGGTGCTCGTGCCTGGATATGCGTGGCTCGTGGGCGGGGTGCATTGAGGGGTTTGGCTTATGTGGAGATGGCGTTTTACACGGCCATCTTCACAGGCGATTGGCATTCGATGAACTGACGAATTTCCGCCATTTGTTTCTGCGAGCGGATTTCGCGCAGGTCTTCTTCGGTCAGCCGTTCGACGATATCTGCTCGCGTCTCGAGCTTCAGTTCGGGAAGCAACGATTCCAGAATTTCTTTGGGAGCAACGCGCCCGGCGATTTTGGTTGCTCTATCGAGCGGCCGTCCCAACAGTCGCTCAATCGCGACGGGTTTTTCAAAGAAAACCACTTCCATCGTGGGTACGAACGTAGTGACTTGGAATGGCATACTATGCCCTCCCATGCCGAAATAATACTCCAAATCTTGCTCTTCTTCTTTGGCTTTGTCGGGGTCGGAGGTATCCGCATCGATCACGAAGATGACGGGAGATTTGTGCTGCAAGAGGTGCTTACGTGCAATGGGTCTTCCGTTGTTTTTGCCTTCGTACGCTCTGACGACGAACAAATCTGGGGCGGCCAAATCGCTCAGGACGACTTCCACGAGTTTCTGATCGAACGGTCCTTCAGTTACGATGTAAATCATACACCACCTGCGAGTTTGTAGAGCGGAATGCCTTCTTCAATGGCATATTCGAGTTTTTGTTCAAGCGTAGCAATCATGGCCCCTTTTTCCAGGGCGATGGTCAAGTCGGTCCGATCCCACAAAAGTACGTTCATTGGGACCGCAAATTGAGCAAAGATTTCCGTTTGTGTGGAG
>JBGAOI010000171.1:0-11517 GCA_044221885.1 Polyangium sp. (in: bacteria) | reverse complement strand
GGAAGTTCGACGCGAGCACCGCATTGCCTTGGGTGATGACGGTGCCGGGACCAACCAAAATGTTGTTCCGGACAACCACCGCCTCGGTCACGCCCGGATCGATGTTGAAGAAGGTTCCGCCATTGGGCCGATCGTTCACGAACGTGTTGTTCACGATGAACAATTCGTTGCTCGGATTGGCTGGGTCAGCGCCTTCTCGTCGATACGCAACCAAAGAGCTGTTGTCGGTGTTGGGTCCCTGCTGGACGAGGTTGCCGATGATGAACGTACGTCCACCGTTTGGAAGGTCAATCTCGTAGCTGTCAGTGCCATCTTCGCCGGTGAGGCGGTTGTAAAGAATCCAGTTCTCCGTCGCGCGCGACTTCAGCAGATGACCAATCTTGGCGTGATGCGAGTAGTTGTGTTGGAAGACGAGTTTGCCAACGTGGTTGATGTAGAGGTTGTGTGACTGCCCGTCACCGAAGCCGTTGTTGGCGAACTCGGTAAACTCGATCGTGATCGTGCTGTTGGCGCTGTTGCCCGCGAGAATGCCGTCTTCGTTGTCGTGGAAGTAGCAGTGTCGAACGGTGAGGTTCGCGCCTTCCTGGCGAATGCCAGCACCGTTTTGATCGGGCACGGTGGCTCCGAAAAATTCGATGTTTTCAACGACAGTGTCGTTGCCGGAGATCACCCAGATCGCTTTGCCGCCGTAGTTTTTCCCGGCCGCATCCAGCTTGGCCAAACCCCCCATGCCTCGCAAGGTCAGGCCATTCTTGTTCACCGCGCAGACATCGCCTGAATATGTACCGGCATCGATTTCGATGACGTCACCGTCGCTCGCGGCCGCAATGGCTGCACAAGGCGCCGCATGCGTTTTTCCTGGACCAACTTGAAGCGTCGCCGCCGAAGCCACGGACGCTCCACACACACTCGCAACGATCAAGAAAGCTGCTGAACGTTTCATCGAAAACCTCACTCGTGGTTCAACACTTCGCGCGCCGCACGACGCGCTTCCTGAATAAAATTTTTCATCATGCCTTCATCTTTGATGCCTGGCGCAGACTCGACACCGCTCGCGACATCGACACCACGCGGATGTACCTGACGGATCGCTTCCGCGACGTTTTCAGGGCGCAAGCCACCGGCAAGAATCACGGCGCGCTCACGCGCCAGCGTTGTCACGAGGAGCGGATCGACACGCATGCCTGTGCCTCCACGTTGCCCCGCAACACTTGCATCGACGAGCAGCAGATCGCCTGGGTACGTCTTTGCAAACTCGACATCTTCCGAGCTTCCTATGGCAACAGCTTTGAAGGCTCGGGGACCAACTGCCGAGACAAACTCGGGCGATTCTTGGCCGTGAAGCTGAATCAGATCGAGCGGCACTTCGTCGGCGATTTGGAGGACACGCTCGAGGTTTTCATCGACAAACACACCGACGAGTCGCGCGCGTCCGTCCACAACGTGGGCAATTGCTCGCGCACGAGCGACATCGATGCATCGTTTTGATGTGGAAACGAAGTTGAGACCGAGCATGTCTGCGCCACAAGCGACGGCCCATTCGGCATCGATGGTCCGCGTCAGACCACATATTTTGACGTGAAACGAATCGACCGAAGGGCTCACTCGATACCGAGGAGTTCTTTGACCTTGGCGATGACTTGCGGGGCTTGGATCGGCTTGGTGATGTACGCATTTGCGCCGAGTTGCAGCGCGCGTTGCCGATCCTCCTGAGAACCTTCGGTGGTGATGATGATGATCGGTGTGTCTTTGTGTACCGGATCAGATCGAACTCGTTTGACGAGCTTCAAGCCATCCATGATCGGCATGTTGATGTCGGTGATGATGACGTCGTACTTCGTCGAAGCGAGCTTACGAAGACCATCCACGCCGTCATCCGCCTCGGTAACGCGCAGGTTCTTGAGTCGCGCCAAGGCGAACACCAAAAGCTGCCGCATCATGGGCGAATCTTCGACAATCAGGCAGGAGTACTCGGCCATGAATCAGTCCTCCAGGTCGAGAAATGCCTGGACGCCAGGCACCTTGCGACCTGCATCGGTGAAAAGCCGCGCGCTGACGAGCGCGAGGGCAGCCTGCGTGCCCAGGAGTCGAAAAAGTTCTCCATCCTGGTCGTCGAAGGCTGTCTTTTGAGGCAGCGTACCGAAGACCGCAATAACGCCGATGGGAGTACCTTCGATGAGCAACGGAACCGCAGCCGCGGGTTGCTCAACAGTCCCCTTCGATACGTCATTGTCGACGTCATAAAACAACTTACCCGAAGTGAACGCGCGACCAATCACGTCGTCGTCCACCGCCAGCGTAGCAATATCTGCGAAGTTCTGGCCTTCACTTGCAACGGCAACAAGATCTTTTCCGTCGTCGGATGCGAGATACACGCCAAACTTCGCAGCTCCAAGGAATTGCGCCAAAAGTTCCTTGATGTTTCGAAGAACGTTTCGCACGTTCGCCGAACTATGTAGCTGGGAGGTCGCAACGTAGAGGTTCGCCAAACTCGCGAGCTCCTCTTCCGCCGCAGCATGACGCGTAGCCAAGCGATCGTCGGTGGTCGTCGAAGTCGACGTACGCTGTAGCAACGCGTCTTTTTCCGACTCGAGGTCTTCAATCTTGCGAAGAAGATCTCGAATCGCCGTATCGCTCGCGATGTGTGCACGCAAGCGACCGTTTTCCGCTTCGAGCTTTGCAATGCGCTGTTGCAACAGCTCGTTGTCTTTCATCAGCCCTTCCGTCAACTCGGCACCCTTGCGGAAGAACTGCTGGATAAAGAGATCCCGCTCCTTCTTGAGGTCTTCCAAAGGCGCTTCGCTCGAGGGCGCAGCTTGCTCTTCGTTGTCGCTCATCGTCTCCTAAGGATCTCCAGCGCCTCGGACGGTAGCACGCTCCCGTCGTTCACAGGAAGACCTGTCGTCCACCAAGTCAGCACATTACTTTTTTCGCCGCCGCTGAGACGAGAACACCCATCGTTCGAGCGTCCCGCCAAGCACCAGAGGCACGTCTTGGAGTTCATGTACACGACGAACTCCGACGAGCAACATCGCTGTCCGCAACTCCGCTTCCACTTGATTCAAAAACCGCGCAGCGCCTTCACGCCCGCCGGTCATCAACGCTTGCAACACAGGTCGCGCCATGCCCGCAGCATGCGCACCAAGCGCGATGGCCTTCGCCGCATGCATCCCAGTCGACACGCCACCTGTCGCAATGATCGTCTTGAATTTTGGCCGATTCCGCTTCGCCATCATCACGGAAGCTGCCGTCGGAACTCCCCATTCGCGAAACGCTTCACCAAGCGATCTTGCTTCACCAGCCGCGCGCGCACTCTCCACAGCCACCCAACTCGTTCCGCCCGCGCCTGACACGTCCACGTGGCGAACCCCAGCTTTCGACAGTTTCTTCAGCGCGTTCGCACCAAGACCACATCCCGTTTCTTTCGCGATGACCGGCATGCCGAGCTCTCGCGTAAGGCGTTCGATCGCCTGCACAACACCAACAAAATCTCGATCACCTTCCGGCTGTACGATCTCTTGTGCCGGATTCAGATGCACACACAACGCATCCGCACCAACAGCTTCCACGAGTTCTCGCACCTGCTCCGTCGACAAAGATCGCGCTTGTACGCCACCGATATTTCCAAGCACGAGCGTCGACGGCGCAACATCTCGCACTTCATATGTACCAACGGGTTGTCCTTTGAGAATGGCCCGCTGACTGCCCAAGCCAAACCCAAGGCCCCGCTCTTCCGCCAATTCAGCCAACTCGCGATTGATGTTTCGCGCCTGCTCCGTTCCTCCCGTCATCGCCGCAATGATGATCGGCACGCGCAAACGCTTTCCAAACAACTCCACCGACGTATCGAGGTCATCCACAGAAAGTTCGGGGACGGAGTCGTGGACAAACTCAACGCCTTCAAAGAGCGTCGTCTTGACATGAAATCCGACATCTCCAGAAACGCAGAGCTCGATATGGTCTGCCTTGCGTGAAGAGATCGATGGTTGTTGAGGCGCGGAATTTTCAGGTGCCGTCATGTACGCAGCTTCCTCATGCGCTCGTACGCACCAACGAGCAAGCAAATCCCAGCGTGCAATTCCAGTTTCGACGACACGCCGCGAGCAGCATAGACTGCACTCATGGAACTGCCGGCTGAACCTCGCATCCGCTGGATGCTGCACCGAACTGCAGAGCTACTCGAACTGGGAGCTGAACCCGTACGCGGTCTCATCTTACCAACGGAGGAGTTTTTCCCGGACGTATTCGATGGTTCGCCCAAAGCTGTCGTCGCCCTTCTTCAACGCATTCAAGCCCACGCGGGTTTGTCGGACGTAGACATCGAGTTGATGTTCGTCACGCCCGAAGGAGAAACGGCAAGCGCCGGAGGATGTGGCTCTGGGGCGTGTGGACCCGGTGGAAAAATCGAAACGAAACTCGATCGCGTAGGTCGACGCAAAGATGGTTCGTACGTCATCAGCGTGGGCACAGGAGAAGTCGGCCATCCGATTGTCCTGACAACTGTCCTCACGCGTTGTGTCGCCAGCGTGTTCATGAGCGAAGCCGGCGGGTACGATGATTTGAGACCCAACGATCGCGAACCCGTGACGGATCTTGCCGCAGTGATGTTGGGCTTCGGCGTGCTCGTCACGAACGGATCGCACGTGGTCGTGAAAGGTTGTGGCGGCTCGAAAGTGCACTCGGCTGCGAAGCTCACGTCGGATGAATTGTCCCTCGCGCTGGCGATTTTTTGCCGCAGCTTCGGTGTCGACATGCGCATGGCTCACAAGCACCTCGACGAAGTTCCACGCGCGCATTTCGCAAGCGCCGAAACGTGGGTCCGCGCAAACGCCACGGTGGTGCGACGGTTGAAAGACGACCCCAACGGCATTCGCAAAGACGCGTTTGTCTTGGACCAGGCCGAAGGTTGGATGTCTCGTGTCTTTGGGTTTGGCCGGGGCAAACGAGGTCCCACGGCGGACGAAACGCTCGCGGAGCTCGAACGGTCCCTTCCGGCTGGAAAAAGCCGCAAACCTGTGGATCCGGAACGCGCGAAAAAACTCGCCGAGCTTCGCGCGCTTGTAGACGAAAGCCTCGACAGCCCGTGACCAAACGCCTCTGGGACAAGGGCGGCTCAGCCGATGCCGCCATGCTCCGCTACACCTCACGCGACGACTGGAAACTCGATCAACGCTTGCTCGCGTACGACCTCGTCGCGACACGTGCGCACGTGGAGGGACTGTTTCGCATCGGGATACTCTCCGCAGACGAACAGTCGGTCATGACAAATGCGATCGACGAGTTGGTCCAGCAAAACAACGCGGGCAAACTCGTCTTGACCGAAGCCGATGAAGACGGGCACACGGCGATCGAATCGGCGCTCGTCGCAAAACTCGGCGACGTAGGCAAGAAGGTGCACACGGGGCGCAGTCGCAACGATCAAGTGCTCGTGGCAGTGCGTCTTTACGAACGCGATGCCTTGGATGACCTGGACGAACTGTGTCTCGATGCCGCACGGTCATTGCTCGATTTGGCCAAGCAGGAAACGATGACGCCGTTGCCGGGTTACACGCATTTGCAACGGGCGGTGCCGAGTTCTGTGGGGTTGTGGGCGGCGGGATTTGCCGACGGATTCATGGACGCAGTGATTCCATTACGTGCGGCGCGAGAACTCGTGAATCGTTCGCCTTTGGGTGCAGCCGCGGGTTATGGCGTGAACTTGCCCCTCGATCGAGAGGGAGTGGCAAGTGCATTGGGTTTTGCAGATGTCGCATGGAACCCAATCGCCTCTCAGAATTCGCGTGGGATCATTGAAGCGACGATTCTGGGTGGATGTTGGCACGTCATGGCGACGGTTCGTCGATTGGCGTGGGACTTGAGTTTGTTTACGACGAGCGAGTTTGGCTTTGTCAAACTCCCGGATGCATTCACGACGGGGTCTTCGATTATGCCGCAAAAGCGTAATCCAGATGTCGTGGAGCTGATGCGGGCGGCATGTTCGGTGGTGCAAGGAGCGCTTGTGGAAGTGCAAACCATTGTGGCATTACCGTCGGGGTATCACCGCGATTTGCAATTGACGAAATCGCCACTGCTCCGTGGCATTGACGAGACGCTTTCGACGATACGTTTGGTTCCGCGATTGATTGGCGGATTGCAATGGAATCGGGAGCGAATGCATTCTGCCATTACGCCGGAATGTTTTGCCACGGATCGCGCGGTCGAATTGACGGCCTCGGGCATACCATTTCGAGACGCGTATCGGCGGGTGGCGGAAGAATTGGCGACGTTAGAATCGGGGTTTGGGGCACAGAGCGCCGAAGGCGACTCGAAGCCCCAAATGGTCAAACAGGGCGATGCGAAAAAGAGTTTGGCGGAGCGGGTTTCACCGGGAGCACCGGGGGATTTGAGGTTGGATCAAATTGCGGCTCGCCTGAAATCCCTCACCGCATCTCCGTAACCCCAGCATCCGTTCCGACCAGCACCACGTCGGCCATTTTCACGAAAAGCCCCGTATCCACCACGCCCGGAATTCGCCGCGCCTCATCGTGAACCCGCCCCGGATCGTCCATCGGAGCAAACTTCACATCGAGGATCCAATTCATATTGTCCGTGACAAACGTAAATCCGTCCGGCTTTTTCCGAATCGTCGGTTCGCCACCCATCTCCCGTAAATGCTTTGACGCCGTCGGAACGGCAAATGGAACCACTTCAATGGGAATCGCCGTACGCGTTCCCAACTTCGGTACGAGCTTTTCCGGCGTGACCAGAATGACGAGCCTCTCCGCTTCATACGCGACCACTCGTTCGCGCAAAAGCGCCCCGCCAAGTCCCTTCGTCAGCGCCAAGTCTGGCGTGACTTCATCGGCCCCATCAAAGGCAATGTCGATGCCGTCAATCGCGTCGAGCGACACGCATTCGATTTGTACACGCTGCGCAAGTTCCTCGGAACGCTTCGATGTCGGAACTCCTCGAATACGCATTCCCCGACGAACCTTTTCGCCGAGTTTCTGAATAAATGCTTCCGCGGCGCGCCCCGTTCCAAGTCCAACGGTCATGCCGTCGGCAACGCGGTTCAGGGCAATGAATGCAACCCGTTCAAGTGCAGCGGGATCCGGTCCTTGGGCCATCGTCATGCTCGCTTCCTTGCTCGATCCACGTGCAGAAATCAACCATGAACGACAAAGCGCATCAATTCACTTCGGCTGGCAATTTAGCCATCAACTCGCCATAACGAGCATCCATTTTTTGAACATCGACAAGCTTCCGTAATGCAACGACGTTTGTCTGGGCCTGCGCATCCAGCGCCCCCAAGCGCGATGCCTCCAAATACAATTCCAACGCGCGCCGCCGTCGACTTGCCGCTTTCGCAGTCTGCCCCCTCGATTCGGCAATTTCAGCTTCTTCCAGAGTCAATGCCGCGTACACGACGATTTTCTCTCGTGATGCCAAAAGATTCGCCGCCGTCGCCGCGTCGACGTTGTCAATCATGGAACGCAACGATCCGAAAATACCGTCCGCAGTTGCTCGAATGAGTTTTTCCGCTTCATCGAGCTTTCCGGATTTTCGCAATCCCATAATGCGCCCAAGCATCTCTGCAAATTGCTCAATCAGACGAAGAATGTAATCGCGCCGCGTTATCGACATGCGTCCTCACTTTTTCTTCAATGGCGGCAAATCCAAGGGCCTCGGACAAACCTCCCGAACCCGACATCCTTTGCATTCTTTTCCCGTCCAAATGCGATCGAATACGCCCTGCATTTCATCCAGCATCACGTCGTCATCAAGCAATACACCCACTTCGAAATTCCTTCGCCCCTCACCTTTCGCCCCCAATCCCGCTCCCGTCAAATTCGCCGACCCCAAATACAACGACGAACCATCCACCGCGATCATCTTCAAATGCACCCGCGGACAACAACGCATCTCCAAGGCACCTGCCGCGAGTTTGTCATGACGCGCAAGCTCCGCGCGGAACGCTCGCGAAGGCAAACCCGCATGAAGCAATCGCAACTCGACACCACGCGCCGAAAGATCCGCAAACATGTCGAGCAACGACACGTAGCGCCCACGCGCTCGCGCTCGTGAACCCACAGGCGCTTCGATGCGCAACTCCTTCACGTTCGCCGTCGCGATCCACAAACTCACCCGCGCCTTCGCCATCACGCGTTGCACGAGCACGTCGTAGTGATCGCGATCCCGAATGAGCTTCAGCTCGACTCGACGACTCGGCGCACTCACCCCGCATCCGCCGATTTCTCGAGATGCGCCGCAAAGATCTCACGCACGTCCTCCGGCATGGAACAAGACGTCATCGTCTCGAGGTTTGTCGTCACGATCGTGTGTTCAACCTCGGCCGCAAGCACGCTGTCGTGCTCACGAAACATTCGGTAACGAAGCGTCGCGCTGCGGTTGCCAAGATGCGCGGTCGACGTTTCGACACGCAAGACGTCGCCATATCGAACAGGCGCGTGAAACGCCATGTTCACCTTGACCGCGGGCAAACCCACGCGTCGATGCAGAATGAGCCGCGCGTAACCACCTTCGAGGCCATCGAAGAAGTGCTCCATCGCCTCGTGGGCGTACCCGAGAAACCGGGCGAAGAAGACTATCGCCGCCGCATCGACGTCCTCGAATTTGATGGGACGAACGTAGGGAATCATGGTCAAACGAAGTCTTCCGCAAGACTTGCCACGACCGCCTTTGGAAGCTCGGCGCGCACTTCGTACTTCGGATGCTCAACGCATACCGCCAATGTCGCGGCCTTGGCCCGAATCGATGCAGACGCTTCTGGAGATAGTTTGACTTTGAAGTAATGCACCGCCGTCGTGCGATCCGGCATCACTCCATGCGGCGGGTGCGTCGCGGCAAACTTCACGCCGTTGACTTCGAACGCCACTTTTTCTTCGAGGCCCTGCAGCGCAATGAGCGTTTGCTCGCGCAACACAGCATCCACGATCTCGATGAAGAGCGTCATGCTCACTTCGTGCTCGCCGGGTAGCAGCTCGTTGTACGTGTCGATCTCGTGCTGAATGGCGCTTTCTTTGGTGATCCTCTCAGCTCGAAGCATCTCCTGAATCTGCAAGAGCACCGTGTCGCGATTCTCGAACACCACCGACATGTGTGGTCCGACGTTGACGCGACGATTGCGCTTCTCCTCGATCACGCGAGCTCGAAAACGCGGCCGCAACTGCTCGTATTCGCCAATCGGCAGAACTTCGTTTCGAACGATCGGCTGCATCGTCATCCTCCTCCTGACCATCCTGATTTCGTTTGAGCACCAACGAGTCCGTACGCTTGAGCCAGTGCTTCGACGGGATGCATGACGTGCCGGCCCGTCTCCTTGACGACTCGCAACCCGGCAAGCGTGCAATCGCTCACGACGAGATCAGGTTCGGCATCCGAAACTTCACGCACGAGCTTCTGCGCATACTTTCTTCCGGTTTCGTAATGTTTGGCTTTCATGCCCCATGTGCCATCGACGGCCGAACACTGTTCGACAATGTTCACGTCGGTCTTCGGTACGGCGCCAAGAACACGTGCACCCGGCACGCCAACCTTCTGCGCGCGCAAGTGACACGACGCGTGGTACGAAACTTTCCCGAGACTTACGGGAAACTCGCGCACGAGCTTCTTTTCTTTACCGAGTTTGACCAGGAACTCCATGAGGTCGATCGTTGCCCCAGCAACAGTGTGCGTATCGTCCGTCGGGAGGTACTCGACCCACTCCTTCTTCATGGTGTAGCCGCACGTCGGACCGAGCACGACGACGTGCCGTCCTGCGCGCACGTGCGGAAGAAGCAACTCGACGTTGTGGCGAATCTTGTCCGTGGCTGCTTTGACGTCACCACCATCGAGGTTTGGCATTCCGCAACAGGTCAGGCTGCTTCCCGCGTCGTCACCAACACCAGGAAAACGAACGCGATAGCCGTTGTGTTCGAGCACGCGCGTTGCCGCTTGCGCCACATTGGGCACGTTGTACTCGCCGTAACACGTTGCAAACAGAACGACTTCGCCGTTTGTCCCCGCACGTTCTCCTGGAGTATGTCCGGCCAACCACGAGGAAAATGACTGCTGGGCCATGGGCGGAAGAGGGAACTCGGCCGAGATGCCAGTGACGGTCTCTTGCACTTTGCGCACGAGGCGACTCGCAAGGACGAAGTTCGACATGGGCGCCATGAGGCCGCCACCGACGGCCCCAATCACTTGGGGTTCGCCCAGGATCTGATCGACAAACGGGATGCCTTTGCGTGTCGCTCGATTGGCTTTTTCGCGGGCCATGAGCCGCGGAAAATCGAGCATCTCGGAAGCACTCTCATCCGGCGTGTAGGGACACTTGATGTAGCAAAGTTTGCATTGCCAACATTCGTCACTCACGGCCTCCATCACCGCATCGTTGATCTTCTCCGCACCTTCGGCGCGGCCGCTTTCGATGTCCGCGTCGATGTGTTTGAACAACAAAGGAAACGAGCCGCAGTAGTTCACGCACATGCGGCATTCGTGGCAAATCTGAAACGCGCGACGGAGCTCGGATTCGAGGTCGCGAGGATCGTAATAACGGGGGTCGTGAGGACTGACGGCCGGGGGGGCTGACGGTTTGCGCGGGATGACACTCACGGTTGTTCCTCGACAAATAACGTTTGAACAGCAACGATTCTGAAACAACAACGCGAGCGTCAGGGATGAAGCCGACGCTCGCGTTCGTGCGGGTGACGCTCAGAAATCGAGAGCGTCGAGCGCTTTCTGGAAGCGCCCTGCGTGCGACTTCTCGGCTCGCGCGAGCGTCTCGAACCACTCGGCGATGTCGTTGAAGCCTTCTTCGCGGGCTTGCTTCGCCATGCCCGGGTACATCGTTTCGTACTCGTGCGTTTCACCGGCCACCGAAGCCTTGAGGTTTTTCTCGGTGTTGCCGATGGGCAAACCCGTCGCGGGATCGCCGGCTTGCTTCAAGTAGTCGAGGTGTCCGTGCGCATGGCCCGTCTCACCATCGGCCGTGTCCTTGAAGAGGCCCGCGACATCGGGGCGACCTTCCACGTCCGCGATCTTTGCGAAATAGAGGTAACGGCGATTCGCTTGGGACTCGCCGGCAAACGCGTCCTTGAGATTCTGATGGGTCTTCGTTCCTGCAAGTGTCGGCATGACGGATCTGTCTCCTACTCTGCAACGGTTCTGTTCGACGAACACTTCCTGCTTGGTTCGACCGATTGCGCACGATGTCGCAAGCAGCCGAAAAGATCTCTAGAAAACGTCACGTTTGGTCGAAATGTCGCGCCGGTTTTTCCTCTGCACACGAGGCACAAAGCCCGCGGTAGATGCGCTCCACAGCTCGCAACGAAAAACCAGGCACGACACCTAGCGACGCATCGACGTCTCTAGCGTTTGTCCCCACATCATCGGTGCACGGAACGTCCCGGACAAGCCCACAACGATCACAAACCGCGTGATGGTGCGGCTGCATGTTCGGGTCGAACCGAGCTGCTCCAGGCGACAAACTCAACGCTACGCACATACCCGCCGACGACAACGCGTCGAGCGTGTTGT
>JBGAOI010000170.1:0-11556 GCA_044221885.1 Polyangium sp. (in: bacteria) | reverse complement strand
CGATGAGGTCGGTTCGTCCTTCCCGAATCGCTTGGGAAAACACTTTGCGACCCGTAGGATTGATGCGTTCACCAATCGTCACGAACGGCGCACCGGCTCCGATGCGCAACGAACGACTCCGCGACGTGATCCACGTACCTTCCAAACGGTTTGTCGCAGCATGCGGCTTGTGCCCCACGTCGTGCGCAATCTTGCGGATGTAGTCCGGCGTCGTTCCACAACAACCTCCAACGATGGCCGCGCCGCGATCGACGAACTGCTTCGCAAAAGGCGCCATCTGATCCGGCGTTTGAGGAAACACCGTTCGACCGTGACGCATCACGGGAAGGCCTGCGTTTGGCTGGACAGACAGTGGCAACTTCGTCGCGCGACCCATGCGACCCACGACTTCGAGCATGTCCTCTGGACCCACCGAACAGTTCACGCCGAGCACGTCGGCACCACACGCTTCGAGCACAATCGCCGCGGTTTCAGGATCGGAACCCGTGTCGGTCAAACCTCGCGCCGTGAACGTCATGTGGGCGATCACGGGAATCGTCCGCGACACATCACGCACCGCGATGAGCGCCGCTTTCGCTTCGACCAGGTCGAACATCGTCTCGATCGCGATGACATCCACGCCCGCTTCCACGAGCGCTCGCGCTTGTTCCACAAACAATTCCACCGCTTCGTCGAACGCGAGTTCTCCACTGGGCTGCAACGTCGTTCCGCACGGACCGATGTCACCGGCGACGAGCACGCGTTTGTCCCCGATCGCTCTTCGTGCGTTTTCCGCGGCGGCGATGTTGATTTCTCGCACCCGCGCTTGCGCTCCGTATTCGCCCAAGCGAATGCGCGAAGCGCCGAAGGTGTTTGTCAGGAGAATATCTGCGCCCGCGTTGACGTACTCGCGATGAACTTCCGTGATCGCTTCAGGCTGCTCGACATTCCACAGATCCGGCGCGTATCCATCGGGCAAACCACGCGCTTGCAAAAACGCGCCCATGGACCCGTCGAGGATGAGGACTTCATGCTTGAGACGATGCGCAAATTCTTCCCGCTTCACGCGCCCTCTTTAGCCTGTTTGGTTCACGTTGACGATGTTTCAGATGCATCTTCGTCGTGTCCGTGTCGAAAACCCACCACCGTCGTCACGGATTTTCGCGGCCAAAGGCTCATGGATTCATTCGGTTCGATGCCGATCCGCGAGGCTTGGACGAAGTCACAAAAGTGCTTCTGCAGGGCGAGCGGCACGTCTTTGTACCCCGGTCGATACCTTCCGATTCGTCCCAATCCCGAACGCGCCAGGTCGTGAGCCACGCGTTGCTCGATCCGTTGCGACGCTCGATCGACGAGGTGAATGCCGATCGCGTCCAAAAACCAAGCTTCCGCAGCTTCGCCGCGTCGGCCGAGGTCGTCGAGCACATCGTCCCAAGTTTGTCCGAGCGTGACAGCCAACACAGCGACTTCGACGGCTGTTTCAAAACGACGAACGAACGTTGGAGAACAAAGCATTTCGGGATGCGCGTCGGCAACGATGAGGCGGTCCGGTGTTTTTTCGACGATGCTTGCGGTTCGAAAGACTGCCTGAAAGGACGTCATGGTGAGCGCGCGATGGAGCGCCAGTTCGATCGCTCGACGTACTCCTTCTTCAGGCACGTCCGCGATGCGATGCAGGTGTGGGATGGCAACAGCGCGCAGAACGTCGCGTTCGGTCGGCGGAGGTACCGAATCGACAAGCATGATGGAGCCGCGGCGAAGGAGTCTCATGCGTGATGTGCAGCTAGTGGGAGACCATGCGGCACCCGTAGATTGTTCCGTATCGTCATCTTTTGCTGGCGCGTTGGTTTGAGTTTGCCTATCCTAGGTCGCAACAGAAAAGTAGTCGTGTCGTGGGGTGACTCACTGACAAACCCACGAAGAGCACGGAAACGCGAGGAAAACGATGTCCATCAGCATCACGCCCAAGGCAGCAGAGAAGGTCATGGAGATTGCGACGTCCGAGGAGCTGCTCGGTCAAGGATTGCGCTTGCGCGTCATCGGGGGTGGGTGTGCCGGCTTCTCGTACGACTTGTATTTTGAAGACAAGCCGACGGATATGGATGAAACGTTTGAGGACAAAGGGATCAAGCTTTTTATTGATCCTTTGAGTTACCAATACTTGGATGGAACGGAAATCGACTACGTGGAGGGACTCCATGGTTCCGGTTTCAAGTTCTCCAATCCCAACGTGAAGAGCACCTGCGGCTGCGGTTCTTCATTTTCCGCGTAATCGCGGCGTAATCGCCGTCATCCCACGCTTTCTCCAAGCGTGTCTCTATCCCGATACATTTCTTCCACAGTTCTCCGGTCTTTCCGGGCCCGAATGTTTTTCCTGATAAACTGGTTTGGCGCGTTTCCTACGGCCGACTGGCTATCTTGGTGACGCTCGCTTCCCATTTCATCTCAATCGAATCTTGAATTGTCGCATTTTGCGTCATCGAGATGCCTCTTTGAAGCGGTTTGTCTCGTTTTTCAGCCTATATCTCGCCAGTATGGGGCAATCGGCGCGTATCGGGGAGGGGCAAAACGTGGGAATGGTCGTTGCATGAGGGGCAAGGGTGCGGACTTCACGGCGAATTTCGTGCAGGACGGTGCGTCGGGAGCTGGGGGCGGTGGACACGAAATACACAACTCACGAGGGATGACGTGCAAACTTCCAATGAGCAAGGCAGCGCGATTTCTCGATATATTGCGCATATTCGGCAAGTTCCGGAACTCTCCCGCGAGGAAGAAGTGGAGCTAGCCCGTGCATTTCGAGATTCGGGGGACGAGCGGGCGGCGGCGCGGCTGACGCTTGCTAATTTGCGGCATGTCGTGTCGATCGCCATTAGTTATCGACGTTATGGCATTCCGCTCGCCGATCTGATTGCCGAGGGCAACTTCGGAATCGTGCATGCGATTCGCAAGTATGACCCCGAGCGCGGCAATCGGTTTGTCACGTATGCAGCGTATTGGATACGGGCGTACATTCTGAACCACGTGATTCATTCGTGGAGTCTGGTCGGTGTTGGTTCTGGACCATTGCGGTCGAAAATGTTTTTTCGGCTGCGCCGTGAGCGAGCCCGCATTGCGGGACTCGTGGGAGAAGGAGAAGCTGGGGATCAACTTTTGGCGAGCAAGTTTAGCGCGCCAGCAGAAAAAGTGATCGAAATGGCCCGGCGCCTCGAAGCTCGCGACGTGTCGCTCGATACGAAAGTATTCGACGACGGGGCGCGCTCCCTCGTCGATACGCTCGTTTCGGAGGAGCAGGACCAGGAAGAACGATTTTTGCGGGCAGAAGAAGGCGCGCGATTGCGAGAACAACTCGAAGAAGCCGTGCAAAATCTGGATCCGCGCGAGCGGTACATTGTGGAAGCTCGAATGATGGCCGATCCAGAGGAAGAATTGTCATTGGCCGAAATTGGGCGCCGGTTGGGTGTTTCGCGTGAACGGGCCCGACAGTTGGAAGCCCGAGCCAAACGAAAACTCCGCGACAAGCTTCTGCCGCTTGCTGCATGATCTCTCGACAAGTGCGTTTTGGCGCGTTAGGGTGCGCCCGTCGTCGCCGTTCAGGCAATCGCCGGCAAACCTCGGTTTGCGGGAGGAAAGTCCGAGCTTCAAAGAGCAGTGTGCCGGGTAACGCCCGGTGAGGGTAACCTCGAGGAGAGTGCAACAGAAAAGATACCGCCGATTCGCTTCGGCCAATCGGTAAGGGTGAAATGGTGGAGTAAAAGCCCACCGCGCTTTCGGTAACGAAAGCGGCACGGCAAACCCCACGCGAAGCAAGGCCACATAGGGAGGCGCAGGGATGTCAAAGTCCCGAAAGAGCTGCTCGCTCGAGGCCTCCGGGTAGGCTGCTCGAGATACGCAGTAATGCGTGTCCTAGAGGAATGATTGCCAGTTTGTCCGAGGTAACTTGGACGAACGACAGAACTCGGCTTACGAATGACGGCGACCTGGAAGCCTCGTCCAATTTATTGGGCGAGGTTTCTTGTTTCTGCAGTTATTGTTTGTCGGGCCCAGGGTCGATTTGGCGCATCATGGCTTCCGTCGGGCGAGCTCGATAATACAGACTGCGTTTCGGTGCTTCGGCCATGATGCCTTCCCACGTGCGGCGGCGCGGGCGTTTCATTTGATCCGCCAAGCCAAACGGAAAACCCGTCAAGGGATCGGTTCGGTCGACCATGATTCCGTGTTGATGCACGTAATCGTCTTTTTTTAATCCTTGAATCGAGACGATATCGCCAGGACGAAGATCGGCTTTTTCGCGAAGGTTTTCAAAAAATTTCGTCCGTTCGCCAAATGGAACCTTTTGCTCGCCTTGGTAACGAACGACCGTAAATAATTCGGGAAGATCCTCGGCAAAATCAGCTAGGCCAATCACGCCGCGAGGTGCGGGTTTTTTGGGTTGGCTCAAAGAAAGCCGCCCCGGTGTTCGTCCGGGCTGCTCCCCTTGGGAACGGAACCATGAACCTCCGGCGCGTTCGTACGTATCGATGATGAAATCGACACAAACCTCTGGCGGGTAAGCGAGACCATCGGGACCAAAAACCGAATAGGTGTGTTTTTCAAATGTATAGGACGTGCGACCTTGCAAATAGGCCGTCATCCATTGCGGGCGTAAAATGCCGTCTCGAAAATGGTTTGGCTCTCTTTCCGGACGATCGAAACGAAATGATTCATCTACGGCTTTGGTGATGGTTTCGCGAATGGCTTGCATCGCCCGACGACGTGGCGCGCTTTCCTCCAAATACGCGGCTACCTTGTCACGAACGGGACGATCTTCGCCAATACAGGCAAGAGAAACGTTTGGCCCGTCGGATACGAGCAACGCGTTGGCCCAGGTTTCTCCAAATCGCAGTTCCGCGACAATCCCTTCGTTGGTTGCGTGTTTGATCCGCATGCGATCGAAGCCCGCAGATTCCGACAAAGCCGCAATGTCTCGATGCAACGGTTCGGCCAATTCTTTTTCGGTCAAAGCCACGCGATCGCCAAAAAGCATGTCGGCCGGTTTGCCTTTCGCATCGACATAACGCTGCTCTTTGTTGATCGTCGTCCGCGTGAGTTTCCGAATTCCCGTGCCTCGGGCAATAAAAATTTCGTTTTCGTCAAAAAGATCGGTGAGTGAAACTTGCGTCACGAGCATCAATGCGTCGATCGGATCAGAGGCATAAGCGTATCCTTCACGCAAAAGGAGCGCTCGGAGTGCGCGTGGGTCGTATTTGAATTGCTTTCGGAGGCCGACGATACGTCCGCCTGGGCGCTGTTTGGCAAAAGATTTGGCCGCTGTGGCAACCTTGGGTTCGAGCGTCGATTCTGAAGCCATCGCTGGTTCACGAAGGAAAAACATCGGTTCGCCACGTACGCGTCCGAGAATTTCAATGCGGTTGGCGTCGAATGCCGGCGTGCCTGCGGCGTTGGGAGACGCGAGCACCTTGGCGATTCGTTCCCGACAGACGACTCCTTCATCAGGAGCTTGAGCCGTTGGGGCAGGTGCCGCGACGGAAGCTGCGGCGGAAGGCGTTGCCGAGGCGTTTGGCGTGGGATCACAGCCAGTTGCCGCAATTGCGAGCAACGCAGTGCATGAAAAGCTGAACATGAATTCAGTGATAGAGCGCATGGAAGCATCCGTAGAGACGACGGAGCGGCCAAGTCGATTCCAAATGATGTGTGATCTCGTGTTTGTGTGACCTTGATCGCATGCGCTCGTGACGAGATCGGACGAAAAATGTCCGATGCGAGGTGAATGTTTCCGAATGACGTCATCGAGATTCGTCAACCAATGAGCGGACATATTTTGTCATAACATTTGCGATTCTGCTTGATGCTCAGATTGTACTTGAAATGAAGCACAAATCGAATTGTCAAAAGCAAATCTCTGGTCTTGGGTAGTAGGTCGAATAATGTCCGATCAGCCCATTCTTTTCATTGCGCAATTCGAATGAGTGACTTAATTGTTGTTCATCCGGTTCGCATCGAGGCGACTGGAGAGAACAGAAGACGAGGGGCGCGCGATCGGCGCGTGGTGGACACGTTCGTCTTTTGCTCGGGAAACCTTGAACAACGCACTTTTTCGGAATGAGCCATGCAAGGAATCGACGCCTTTTTGGATACGTATGTTCGCATTGACGAAGGCACCCGCGTTTTGCTTTGTGCCCATCGTTCATGCGCACGAACGGCTGCGTGGCTTTATGCGGCCATTTTCCTTCGGGGCACGGAACCAGTGACGATTGTTTTCGATCAAGCCGACGCAGATTCGGAAATGGCCATTCGCGCAGCCGTCGATGAATTGCGGGCGCGTCCTGGGGTGCGTCGCGTGGCGACCATTCTCTGTGAACCAGGGGGACCGTCGTTTACGTCGTTATTCGAACGACGTCCGGAAATGAAATCAGAACGAACGCCCATTTTCCGCGTTTCGGGTTCCTCGTCGAGCGCAGTCGAAACGTCGCGTCGCCCATCGGCCAATGACAAACGCGGATGGCACACGTCATTTCAATCGGAAAACCAGCTTGGTGACGATTCTGACGACGAGCACGGTTTGTCGGATTCGGAAATCGACGAATTGCTCGAGCAATGTGGGTTTGAAATGGACGAACTCGACGATGACGAGATCGAAGAAATTGCCGCAATGAGTGAAGAAGAAATTGGCTCACTCAGCGACGAAGAACTTGCCGCGCTGGCAGAACTCGAAGACAGCGAGCTTTTGCAACTGGCGTCTGGCTGGGGCGAAGATGATTTTCGTGTGTTGGCATGAAAAACCCATTCGGCTCCTGAAGCCCGTCTTCAATCAGCTGACGTCAAAGCGTCCTGAGCGACGCTTCATCTCCGCGAAACGTTCGGATATGTTCGGGCGCATGTCATTGCGCTTGTGCACTTCGCTCTTCGCTTGCTTGGCAATCCTTGGATGTGGAGATACCGATCCTGTGGGTTCGTCCGGGTCGTCGTCTTCGTCCGGTGAAACGCCGCTGCCTCCTCCACAGAAAGTCGTTTGGACGGCCACGTCGATGACGGACGCTCCGTCGCCGAGATATGCGCACTCCGCAGTGTGGACAGGATCCAAGATGATCGTGTGGGGCGGAAACGTGTCAGGTATGCCGGCCGTGACAAACTCGGGCGCTCTTTATGATCCCGTCACGGATACGTGGACCCCGACGAGCATGACCAATGCGCCAGCTCCTCGATTTTCTCATGTGGCCGCATGGACCGGTTCGAAGATGATCGTGTGGGCCGGTTTTGGAACATCGAGCTTGGAACCGGCGGGCGGGATCTACGATCCGGCGACGGATTCGTGGACAGCGATGAGCACGACAAACCAACCGACGCTACGCACGCAAGCAACGGCGGTGTGGTCGGGCAAAAAGTTCGTCGTATGGGGCGGTATTTCCGGGTCGAGTCCGGTCGGTGATGGCGGCATTTACGATCCGGCAACGGACACGTGGGAAAAGGTCAATCAAGCCGGTTCGCCGTCGCCGCGTGTGGGTCATGGCGCCGCGTGGTCCGGCAAAACGATGATGGTTTGGGGTGGAAACAATTTCTCGGACTGGCTGAGCTCAGGGGCCTTATTTGATCCTGAAGGGGCTTCCACGGGCGTGTGGACGACATCGACTCCCTCGATGGGCGCGCCTCCAGCGCGTGAACGCGCGACGGTCGAATTCGTACACGCCGTCTTCATCGTGTGGGGTGGCTGGAACGGAGGTCCGACGGTGAACACGGGGGCGATGCTCGATCCTTTGGCGAATGCTTGGATCGCCATGAACGGGGCCGGAGCACCATCTGCCCGGACAAACCATGCGAGCGTCTCTGCCGGACAACACCTTCTCGTGTGGGGCGGGTGCAAGGATGCGCTTTGCACAGCAGCGGATCTCACCGCCGACGGAGGGCAATTCGTTCCCGATTCAAAGGGTGGAACGTGGTACCCGATCGAAACGCAAGCCGCGCTCAGCGCGCGTTATTCACCCACAGCCGTGTCCACCGGCGCGGGTGTGATCATCTGGGGAGGTCGTTTGGATCCCCAAACTCGCACGAACACCGGCGCATTTACCCCATTGTGAACAATCGTTCGTAAAGACGTACCTTCGCTCGAAGCTCACGCGACGAGCAAGTGATACGCTTCGCTGACCTCGGCGAATCGTGCAGCGCTGCGATCTCGATGCATGCTCGGCGCAGTGATGTGTTTGTCCGGGTGTAGCTCGACGGCGAGCTTGCGAAACGCACGCTTCACGTCCGACTCGTTGGCGGTCGGCGGCAAACCAAGCTTGCTCAGCGCACGACGACGAACGTCCGGCGCAAGGTGCGTGAACCGATCGGGAGGTTTCGTGTCGTTGTGTGGCGGAGCGGCACGCGGTTGTTCCGATCGTGCGTGATGCACGCGTTGGTAGCCCGATGCGGGCGGGGGCGGCGATGGCGTTTCTTGCGGAGGTTCGTACGCGTAAAACGCGTCGGGCCAGGTGACGGAAGGTTCGCCTGGACGAACTTGCGAGATGGGTTGGCGATCTCGTGCGCGTGGGCGTCCGAGCAAAAAGTCTCGTGGCGTGAGGGGATGCACGCGGCGCGCGGCGCGTTTGGGAGCTCCTGCGGCATGAAACGTCACGTGGGCATCGGTGAGTTGAAACAGCGCATCGAGTTTCATACGCACCTGCACACGAAGAGCAGCTTCGACGATGGCCGGATCGGCAAGACGTTCCGACACTAGAATTTCGCCTGTGGAACGGCGATCTCGTTTCGCAAGGAGCGCGATCAGTCGTCCGTAGGACGCGTCGTTCAAAAATCCTTCGCGTCGCAGAAACTCGCCAAGAGGTGGAGTTGTCGAGCGGTTTGTCTCGACATCCGTCACGAGGCCACTGCGCAAGTGCACATAGTGTCCAGCGCTGCCTGAAGGCGTGAACCAACGTTCGGTCAACTCGAGCGTGCCCGTCGTACTTGCACGATGGAGCATGCCGAGCAGATCCCCGAGCGTCGTTGCAGACAGCCGGCTGGGCAGGATCATCGAGCAAGCGGGTATCAGTCCGCGGGCTGTCGGGCCAAATTCTCCACGGAAGACATCGCTGCTTCGTTCGTTTGGCGCGAAAGCAATGAAGTTGCGTTACCATGCGCGCCCATGACGCACCCCGTTCCCGCTGCTGATGTGAATCGCGCGGCGCTGATCGGCTTTTCGAGCCGACTCCGCGATCTTCTGGCTACGCTCGAGTCTGCGGCACTCGTGGGGCAATCCGAGGTGCGTGTGCGCGGACTTGGGGAACATCTGCGCTTTGCGTGCATGGCGCTTCCTTGTTCCGAAGCGCTCGTCGCGCTCGAAGTCGAAAGCCTCGGTCGACTACGTGTTCCCGTTGTTGCAAACGGCGAAGGTTATCGACGCACGACGGTGGAGTTTTTCCCGTCCGGAACTCCGTTTGCGTACTTGCTTGGTGGTGGCAGTGGTCATGCGGCGGAGCTTTCCGCGAACGATCCGATGATCGAGGCGCTTGGTCCAGCGCTGTCGATTGTCCCGACAACTGGCATCTTCGTGCCTCTGCGTATTGGTGAATCCGCGATTGGTGGAGCGGCACTTCTTTCCGACGGTCCGGTTCTTGGAGACAAACAGCTCGAAATGGCTGAACGATTGGCCGAAGTTTTGGCTTTGACGGTCGAGTCATTTCGCACCGAGCAGATGATTTTTTCCCTGTTTGCTCGAGCTCTTCCGGATTTGCTCGGCTCGGAAGCCGTGACTTCACTTCGCGAAAACCTCGCGCAATACGTGCACACGTTGCGACTCGCGCCCACCTACAAAGATCGCCTCAACTTGGCTCTTGCCGTGGGCAAACTTTGTGATCGAGGTCCGGTCGAGGCTGCGCTTTGCGCTGACATTCTCGCGCGGATCGACACATACGCCGCGGGGCTTGGCGGCATGGGCAGCGATGGAGTGACATGACGTTCGAATCCATCGTTCCTCTCAGTGCACCATCGAAGCCCGTGCAAGTTGCGCTGGTTGATTCGGGTGTCGACGTGTCGCATCCGTGGCTTACCGGAGCAAAAATCAACTCGCTGCACGTGGTTCGTCAGGGCGAAGGGTTTGCCATTCTTCCTGAACAAGCCGTGGATCGTTCGGGGCATGGAACGGCGTGTGCGGGGATCATCCATCGACTTGCGCCGTTTGCGGAAATCACCAGCGTGTGCGTCTTGTCAAACGAGGGACGTTGTTCGCGTGATGGATTGCTCGCCGCTGTTCGGCATTGTGTGCGCCAAGGATTCGACGTGGTGAACTTGAGTTTGGGGATCGACATGCCCAAGGGCGCGCCGTTGCGACCGACGGACTACAAGTCGATCGTCGAGCTCTACGAGATTGCGGACTTGGCCTACACGGCGGGTGTCGTGCTCGTTGCCGCAGGCCCGAACGCCACCGCGTTTCGGACGTATCCTGGGCGCTTCAAGTCGCTCATCGGCGTGGGTCGCGCGACGTCGGATGATCCCGAGTTCTTGCAGACGGAGATCACGGTCGACTACGAGATTCTCGCTCCGGGGAACGAAGTCGTTGCCCCAGCTTTGGGTGGTGGAGAACGACGATGGACAGGTACATCGTTTGCCGCGCCGCACGTGACGGCGCATGTGGCGCGCCTACGAGCGGAACGTAGACGCATGACGATTCAAGAGATCAAGGCTTCGTTGCATGCACTTGCAGCGAGGAGACTCGACCGTGAATTGTCTCGACAAACGTCGGGACCACGGGTCGAAACGACCGATGTGGTCGCAGGAAGTGAATTGGGAGGCGCGCGTTGATGATTGGACCGCTCGATCCGCTGAAGGAGATCTCTTCGATTGGGCGCTTGTTGAAAAGCGCGCCGGCTGAAGAAGTACGAACGGAGATTTCGCGTCTCGAACTCTTGCCGCTCGAACCGTTGGCTGCTGCGGCGCGCGAGTATGCGCGCGGAGCACTTGCGCAACGTGAAGGGGCGCTCGATGCCGCGTGTGCGAATCTTTCGGCGGCCGCGCCTTCGTACGAAATGCTCGGAGAGGTTCACGCGGGCAAAATCGCCGCGTGCGAAGCGATTCTAGCGACGGTTCGTCGAGGACCACGTACGGTGTACAAGGACGCCATCGCTTCGCTCGAACGTATTGCCAAGGGAGCTGGCGACGATCACCTCGTTGCGGTTGTCGCGACGCACTACCGAGGGACGGCCGAACGGTTGCTCGGCGATGCGCAAGCGACACAGAAGAGCTTGTTGTGGGCGCTCGAGAGGTCGACGCCGTTCCTGGAAGAACGCGCGAAAATTCTCAATTCGCTGGGCACTTTGTACGTGGTCATGGGGGCACATGGCGCGGCGCAATCACTGCTCGAACACGCTGCAGAACTTCATCAGCGTCATGGTGATGTGATCGGTGAAGCGATTGCGTACGGACAACTTGGATCCGCCGCACTTGCGCTGGGAGATCTCGAACGAGCGCGACGTTTCTTGCAACGTCAAGAATGGCTCTCGTCACGCGTGGGTGATGTGTTTGGCCAAGCGCGATCGCTCATCTTTTTGGCCGATGTGGCGCTTTCTCGTGGTCGACCCGACGACGCGTTGCCGCTTGCAAAAAAGG
>JBGAOI010000016.1:9743-34411 GCA_044221885.1 Polyangium sp. (in: bacteria) | reverse complement strand
CATGCGATCGCTCTTCTCGGCGATCGGCTCCTACATCATCGGCCTCACGATCGTTTCGCTCATCCTCGTTCAACGCGCGACCTTCTCCTTCATCGACTTCGTCGTTCGCGCACGAGCATTCTTCATCAAGCTCAGCGAGCGCGGCGTGTTTGGCCTGGGTGCACTCATGCGCGCCCTTCAACGCGTGCGTGAGATCGAAAAAGCCGCTGCTCCAGCCGCCGAAAAGAAAATCTCCTCTGCCGAGAAGCACCTCACCCCGGCTCCTACGGACGTCATCATCACCGTCCTCGCTGACGACAACGCGCAGTTCCGCAAAGAAAAACCTTCCGAATCCGAAGAATCTTCAAACGACAAACCAGCTCGAAAAAAGCGCGGAACCGCTAACAAATCGGCCGAAGTGTTCGAAGCAAAAACCGAAACCACCGACGTTCCAAGCTCACGTTCGAGTGACCCCGGCGATGCGATCGTTCTTGGCGCGACCACGCCCATTCCGTCCTTTGCAGCCGAAGGCGCCAAGCCCACGGTCAAGGTCGTTCGAAGTGACGAACCTCGCGCGGCCGTGAAGATCTCACGCTCCGAGGAGCCCAAACGCGGCGTCAAAGCCGCGGCTGTCGAAGTTGCTAAGCCCGTTGTGAAAATCGCTGCGGCCGTTGAAGAAATGAAGGCCACTCCGATGGCGGAAGAATCGAAAGCCGCCGAGCCCGTTGAAGTTGCCAAGCCAGTTGTCAAGCGAAACGTTGCGGAAGACAAACCTCGCGGCCCGTCCATCGTGACTCCCTCCGCGAATCCCGAAGCCATCGTTGCCGTGAGTGCAAACAACACCACGGACGAATCGATGGACGACATCGTCGCTTTGCCGAAAGAAGTTCCGGCCGTTCGTGCCGCCAAACCGCGCAAAATCGACGCGGTGGAAACTCGTGCCGAGCGCGTAGCGAAAACCGTTCGAGCCGAAGTGGTCGAAGTGCCCGAAGTGGTTGCTCGCGAGACGCAAAAAAAGAAAGAGCCCGAGCCTCCGGCTCCGCGTGACGAAGTTGTCGAGGACGTGAACGACGCGCCCACGCCTGCACCTCGCGCTGCAAAGAAAGTGGCTGCGCCCGTTGCTGCACCCGTTGCGAAGCCTGCGCCCGGCGAACGCTTTGTCGAACTCGACGACGAAGAAGACGATGATGACGAAGATCAGGACGAACCGAGCGCCAAGTTCTTGAAAGACGAACCTGACGACGAATCGGAAACGCCTGCGCCGGTGATCACGAAGGCGAAAGACGAGTCGCCTGTGTTGGCGAAAGAGGTCGTTCCGGAGAAACCCAAGGCACGTGAAATCGTCAAGGTCGTGCCTTCGTTTGGCAAAGGCTTCACGTTGCCTTCGACAACGATGCTCGAGCCGCCTGGTGACGAATGCATCGTCGTGGACGAGGAGACGTTGCGCGAGAACGCAGTGCTCCTCGAGAAGACGCTTGCGGACTACGGCGTGAGCGGGAAGGTCGAAGAGATCCATCCTGGGCCGACAGTCACGACGTTCGAGGTGGCTCCGGCTGCTGGAACCAAGGTTTCGAAGGTTGCGAGCCTCGCGGATGATCTCGCGTTGGGTTTGTCGCGTAAGGTCCGCATCATCGCGCCGATTCCCGGAAAAAATCGCATCGGGTTTGAACTCCCGAACGATCGTCGTGTTCCTGTGTCGATGCGCGAGTTGGTCGAAGACAAACGATTCTTGGACCTCAAAGCACCTCTGCCGTGTGTGCTTGGACGAGACATCGTGGGCGCTCCGTACTTTGCAGATCTCGCTTCGATGCCGCACGTGATCGTTGCTGGTGCAACGGGTGCTGGAAAGAGCGTCGGGCTGAACGTCATGCTCGTGAGTTTGCTTTTCCGAAAGTCCCCAGCGGACTTGCGCATGCTCATGATCGATCCGAAGGTCGTCGAGCTCGCGCCGTTCGATCGCATTCCGCACATGCTCTTGCCGGTTGTTACGGACATGAAGCAAGCGGCAAACGCGCTCAAGTGGGCTGTTGATGAGATGGAGCGCCGGTATCAGCTTTTCGCCAACGCGGGCACGAAGAACATCGGCACGTACAACGGCTGGGTGGAGAAAGTGGAACGAGGCGAAGCGCGTCCGCCGAAGCCTCCGACAAACGCCAAAGTTTCTGCTGTTGCTGCGGATGGAACCGAAGTGGAAGTGCCCGCAGCGAAAGACGGATCCGATGTCGCGATGCCGGAAAAACTTCCGTACATCGTCATCGTCGTCGACGAGTTTGCGGACCTCATGATGCAGCAGGGGAAAGACGTGGAAGCTGCTGTGGCGCGTCTGGCGCAGAAGGCTCGTGCCGCAGGCATGCATGTGATTCTCGCGACGCAACGTCCGAGCGTCGATGTCATCACGGGCATGATCAAGGCGAACTTTCCGACGCGCATTGCGTTCCGTGTTGCGCAAAAAGTCGACAGTCGAACGATCCTCGACGAGCAAGGCGCCGAGCATCTTTTGGGTCGCGGCGACATGCTCGTGAAGATGAACGGCGCGACGGATACACGACGTGTGCAGTGTCCGTTCGTGAGCGAGGAAGAAGTGCAACGGATCACGGACTTCCTGCGCGCGCAGGGCGAGCCTGTGTACGACGAAGCGATCCTCAAACCGCGTGATGAAGACGGCAAGGTCGAGGAGCCCGAAGAGAACGATCCGATGTACGACTCGGCGGTGCGTATCGTCGCGGAAACACGGCGTTGTTCGACATCGTGGATTCAGCGCAAGTTGGGCGTTGGGTACAACCGTGCGGCAAAAATGGTCGAAGCAATGGAACGACGCGGGATCGTCGGTCCAGCAAATGGGGCCAAGGACCGAGAAGTGCTCATCGCTCCGTTGTGATCGAGGGGCTTTGCTTTCCGTCCATGCGTGCTAGAGAGACCGCGCGAAGATGGCGTGTGAAGAAGAACGCACGCGGCTGATTGGCCAAATCGCGAGTTTGCTGCGCGAAACCTCGGTTCCCGCGGAAGCTCGAGAAGCCGGTCTTACGCTCATCGGTTGGCTTGCGCGTCGAATGCCGGGGGAACCCGTATCGATCGTGGGCGTCGAAGAGATGTGTCGCCGCTGTGCTCAGCAGTACGAAACGACAAACGGGGCAGACGTCGTTGCCGTCAAACCAGACGTTTCTTCGAAGCGACGTCGTTCCCGTTGATGGGACAGGTTTGTCCCGTCATGCATGCGGTGACCGCGTCGTGACGTAGTGCGTTGCGCACGACGAACATCGGTGGCAGGTGGGTTTGTCGTGGGGACGAACTTCCTTGCGACCCGTGGGGGCTTCGACGGTCGCTGCCGCGTTGAGATCAAAATGCCGCCGATAATTCGTCGGCTGTGGAGAATGAGGGTAGGTTCGTCGCTTGCGACGGGCACGAGTGCCCTACGCGCATCGATCGAGTCTCATGGGCAGCAAATTCGACAGTGATCGCCGTGTTTTTCCATCGTGGCCCAGGTTTGAACGCGCCAAGAGAAAGCGCGTGTCGAGCCTGATCGGTGGGCATACATTCGGCCAGGCTTCCAGGATCGACTCGAAACGACCTATCGTAGGGGGTAGGTGATGGCCGAGCATTCGGTGAAGCTTCCTGAACCGAGATCCGACGACTCCGAAGACGTCGTATGGGGTTTGTCCACCGCGAGTGCACTTTGGGCACGAGGCGAGCGGAAAGACGCTGTCGTGTGGGTTCGTCGTGCGGCTGAGGCTGCTGAAGCAGCGGGGAACCCGTTTCGCGCATCAGAACTCGGCATGTACCTGCCGGACCTTGAAAAAGCGTTGTCGTCGCCTGTCGCGATGCCCGCAGAAGAACCAGCACCCGTTTCGGATGCTGCACCGATTTCTTCGTTCGAGGTGCTCATCGATGGGAGCACGCCTCCGCCGCCTGTCGCGTTGCCTCCGCTGGCGATTCCGCCCCTTGGGCCTGTGACCTCGGCACAACTTCCTGCCGCTGCGGCCACGCCAGCGCCAAGCGCACCCGCAACAACGGCACCCGCGGTCACTCCACCGACGATGCCCCCAGCTGCAGCAGCACCAGAAGCTTCTGCGGCATCTGCGACAACGCCACCGACGATGCCGCCTGCGGCCGCACCGGCGCCAGCAGCATCCACGACCACAGCGTCGCAACCAGTCGCTCCAGCGCCCATGAGCGCCGGTCCGACGTCGGCGGCCGTGACAAACCCTGGTCCTGTTTCAGGACGACAAACCCCGATTCCGTCGGCACCTTCGGTTGGGACAAACGCGGCGAAACCTGCACCGTCACCGACGAGCCTTCGGCCACAACCCACGGCAGCGAAAAAAATTCCTTCGCAGATTTCCATGCCTGCCGTGTCGGTGCCCAAACCGGCGACCGATGCGTCATCACGTCAAGCTGCACCCGTGGAGGATCCTCCGAGCGTCGATGAAGGTCGTTCGGCCGTGCCACCTCCCGCACCTGCACTTGCGGCACCTACGCCATCTGCAACGACGCCTGCGGTTGCGGCTTCGCCCGTACCAGCGCCAGCTCCGACGACGCCGTCACCCTCGCCCGTGCCTCCGGCGCAACCTGCTCCGGCAGCGGCAAAGCGTCGTCAGGTGATCCGTACGCCGATCCTCGATCCATGGTCCGAAGCGAGCACACATGAAGTGCGTTCGCCGCGGCGACATCGACCTGGGGCGAACCAAGTTGCGGGTGCTGCGCGGCCACGTGCGCGCATGCTGCTCGATGAAGAAGACGACGACGTGATCACGTCGGCGCCCCCGTTGGCCGAGACAATCGGCAAGAAGCACACGGGTACGGTCGCTGCCGGTGGAACGGGTTTGGCGCAGGCACCTCCGCTTCCTGCAGCGGCACGTGCAGCAAATCCTGGAACACCGCCACCTCTGCCCCCGCGCGCGCAGACGCCGGCTCCTCCAGGCGCTCGTCCACCGCCGCCGTTGCCACCAGCCGTCGCCAATCCAACGCCAGCTCCTCCGTTGGCCGCTCCGGCATCGACGAAAGCTCCGTCGCAGCCACCTCCGGCAGCAACACCCACGCCTTCACAGGCGGCGCCAACATCGGCGAAAAGTCCAACGCCAGCGCCGCCTCCTCCGGCTGGGCCTCCGCAACCAACCAATGTGCCGACACAGCCTCCGCCGCCAATGGGCGCACCGCTGTCGACCAAAGTTCCCACGCCGTTGCCGCCGGCTGACGACGAGGATGAAGGCACGGAAGCGCCGCGCATGTTGAGCGCGACAAAACCGCCGTCGCCCGCGCCCGAGCCTCCCGCGCCGCCTGTGCCGTCCCAACGCGCCAAACCGTCCACGGACGCGCCCGAACAAACCCCGCCATCGGACATCGTGCCCACAGCGCCACGACCTGCGATGCGTCGGTCTCCAACGATTCCACCAGCACCCAAGTTGCCCACGGGAGCCTTGGGCAAACCCGTCGCACCATCAGCCCCGCGACCTCCTGCCGCCGCTGAAGACGCTTCATCTGCCGAGGATGACGCGCGAAAGAAGCTCAGCGACACTTTGCCGAGTGGAATCACGATGGCAGCGTTGATGCAGGCGGAAGCTGATGCGGCTGCTGCCAAAGCCAAGGCTGCGATTCCACCACCGCCCGCTGGCACCAAGCCACTCTTCGAAATCACGAAGAAGCCTGCACCGGCTGCACCGCGCGTTCCCACGCCAGCACCACGACCAGCCGCTCTCGCTCCCAAAGCGCCAACGATTCCGCAGGTTGGTCCTTCCAAACCACCTCCGCCACCGTCAGCGGCGCCTGGGGTGACGGTTGCTCGGACGAAGAGCAGTATCCCACCTCCGCCAGGACGCGACACCATCGCGCCGCCCGCAGATCCCTTGCGGATCAGCAACGTCGAACTTCGTGGTGTCGAGCCCTTCTCGCAGCTCCCAGAAGATGTGCAACGTGCTCTCGTCCGCACCGCCATCATCGAAGATGTGGTTCCGGGTGAAGCCCGTACAGCGTTTGGCGCGGTACTCGTCGTCGCTGGTGAAATCACCGTGTGTGCAGTGAATTTGGACGTTCCAGCCAAACTCGCCCCTGCACGATCCTTCATCGCTTCACAAGGTTCACTTTCCTCCGGCGTACCCATGCGCGTCGTAGGGAGTTCGTCTGGAGCAACGATCTCGCGTTGGTCCACCGATACCTTCGACCAAGCGCTCGAAGCTCATCCTCGAGCCGCCCAAGACTGCCGCAACGCATCGGATGCTCTTCAAGCTCGCATCGGTCTTACGCTTGGTGCTCTCTCCGAAGTCGATCTCGCCACGCGCGAAGCCATGCTCGAACGTCTCGAAGTGCGTACGCTCGAGCCTGACGAAGTCGTCACGGAAGAAGATGGCCCGATGCCAGGTCTCGTTTTCGTCGTTGGTGGCAGTGTCGAAATTCTCGAAGGCGATCCCGCAGTTGTCGTTGCCGATGTTCGTCCGGGTGATCTCCTGTTCCCCGAAGCCTTGTGGGCCGGCGCGCCCGCACCTTTGCGCGCACGCGCGGCCTCGACCGGTGCTCTCGTTCTCATCGGCGAACGTAAACTCGCGCTCGATTTCGCCGAAAGCGTTCCCGTCGTCGGTGAACTTCTGTCGCGTTAGTTCCCCGCCAACCACATCGTTTGACGTCCAAGTGTTTGGCGGGACGAACTACTGCGTCGCGAGCATCGCCGGAATGCCCAGCGGAGAATCTTGTGGCGGTTTCGCGGATTCCTTGAGCGCCCACACGAGTTCGTTGTTGCCTTGCGCGCCGGCGAAACGCAATCCAACCCACGTCGCGTCGGGAGAAATCGTCGGCGTGCCGCTCGCTTTCTTGTTCGGAAATCGAATACGAAACGCCTGTCGATGTTGCGTGTTGTAGGGGAAGTACGTGCGCTCGACGGCGTTGGGTTTCGTGATCGCGATGATCTCTTCCGGTGCCGTTTCGTTCCCCGTGTCATCGATGAGCCGCACGATCCATGCACTGTCGGAACGCGTGAGATCGTTGTACCGACGCTCGCCTCCATAAAGCGCCACGAAGAACTGATGGTGCTCGCGCGTCTCTTCGAGCGTTCGTTGCAACAGCTTCTTTCGCTGCTCGATCGTGAGCCGATAGTCCTGCACGTACCGCACGACGTAGGCCCATCGAAAATCCCACGACTCGAACGTCGCCGTCGCCGTCAAGTAACTCTCGAGTTCGGAAACGGCAAAGAGGTCCCCTGTGCGTGTCCATTTGCGAAGCACAGTTTCGTAGTCTGTCGCGACGTACTCACGTGGCCCTTCCACGAGGCTCACATACTGCGTCGCGCAACCCGTGGAAAACGCGAGAAGCAGGACCAGCAGGGGAAGGGTAATCGGGCGCATTATTTTGAGCCCAAACCAAAATCTTTGAAGACCGTGACCCAAAGCGCGAGCGTGAGGAGCATCAACACACCAGTCGCATGGATCCAACCTTCGACGCGGGCATTGGGTCGTCGACGCGTCGTTGCTTCGTACGTTAGGAACAAGAGTCGCCCACCATCGAGAGCCGGAAGCGGGATCATGTTGAAGGCCGCGAGGTACGCCGAGATTCCACCGAGCAGTTCCAGGCCAAACTCCCAACCTTCTTTCGCCGCCGTTGCGACGGTTTTCACCATCCCGACGGGACCTGACAGCTCAGCTTTGACTTTCCCCGTCAACGCCCGACCCATCAAGATGAACGAATTACGCACGACGTTTGCAGGCGCAACGATCGCGAGTTTCCCCGCATCTCGCGCGGGCAGCATCACGCGTGGTTCGAACGGAGCCACACCGATTTTGCCGACGCCGTTTTCATTGGCGGGCGTCATTTCGAGCGTCACGCGTTCCTTGTTTCGTTCGACAACCACCTTGATCGGTTGTCCCGGACGCTTCGAGATCTGCTCGGCCATCTCGTTCCATGTTGCGATGGCGACGCCGGAAACTTCAACAACTCGATCGCCTTTCATCACCCCAGCAGCGATGGCGACGCGATCAGGTAGCGGCGCAACGAGTGGTGCTTCGGGCGCTGAATCCGCTCCGGGAAGAAGCGCTGCGGGCACGCCGCCGTACATGAAGGCGGCAAAGAAAAACACCGACGCAAACAAGTAGTTCGCTAGCGGTCCCGCGAAGATCGTCACGATGCGTCCGAGCAAACTCGCGTTGGCATAACTGTGTTTGTCATTTGGATCGTGTTCTTCGAAAGGATTCATCCCGTCGACTTGCACGAACGCGAGAAACGGAATCATCGCGACTTGGTAGATCGTCGGTCCATGCCGTTCGGGATCATGCTTCCACAGGCGGATCTTGATGCGATCGCCACCTGTGGTGAACCAGAAGTGACCGTCTTTCGGGACAATCTTGAAGAACGTCGGGCCAAACCCGATCGAGAACTTCGTGACGTGCATCCCGAATGCTCGTGCCGCGAAGAAGTGGCCACTTTCGTGAACCACCATCAACAGCGCCAGCCCGAGTATCCCGACGAGGTACCAAATGAACATTCAGCTTGAGTCTACTCGGGCCGGCAGAGATCCGCACCTAAGGATGCTGCTTGCTTGCGGTGGGTAATTGCGATGTTGCAGCTTTTTCGTCAGCCGCCGACGAAGAACGAGACGCCGATGCTGACCCAAGGGCTGCCGGCACGCATCGTGAGGGCGACCTTGTCATTGAAGTGGAATCGTCCACCGAGGAACACGGTCGGATCGATCCAAACGTTTCGGGCGAAGAACCCATCGCTGTGGACGATGCCACCGAGTTCCGCAAACACGCTCCACCTGCGCGTCAGGAAGAAGTTCCATTGCAACGCAACAGGCGACCAAAGCTCGAAACTGCGCGAGCAGTAATAACGACAGCTATTGGTGTCCACGCCGAACGTGATGGCGATCGTGTTGTTGATGCTCTTGATGAACATCGGATCGGCGAGCTCAATCGACGCGCGAAAGCCGCCGCCAACTTCGGCATTGCCATAGGCGCGACGGTAAACGCCTCGGCCCCATCCTGCGCGGTAGAGGATCACGTTGAGGTGCGGTTCGAGCTCAGCCGTGTAGTTCGGATGCGCGCTCGGACTCTTGATCACCCAGTCGACCGCAAGAGCCTCCGGTGCTGATGCAACCAAAGCTCCAAGGGCGATGCCGGCAGACAAGAAAAGCTTCTTCGTGCGTGTCTTCATGCTTCTTTCGTATCAGCAGATCGCCTTCAGGGGAACCGCTCGAACAGCGTTTGGTCCGTGCTTTCTGCGCCACTTCGCGATCACGCGCGATCCTCTCGAATGCCGACATGTTGCGTCAATTCGAGTCGTTTCGCGCCACATTGTTACATTCGCGTGTTGTGCCAATTCGTTCCGGTTCGACATCGTCGCTGCTCACGTCACGGGGTTGTCTAGACAATCTATTCAACGTGGTTGGTCTTGAAAAACCAAGGCCATTGCTGCGGCGACAACGACAATCATGCGGCAAGCCAACAGGTGCGCATTCGCGGCTTGCATCGGGCCCAACAACCAACGATACGCTCTGCACCTTCAGCGCATGCGACTTCGCGCGACCAACCCAGCGGCTCCGTTCATCACGCTCGTCGTCATGTCGTCCATGCTTCGTGAAGTTCGTGCGGACGAACCTGCACCGATCGACGTGACCGTTCGAGGTTCATCGGCTCCAGCGTTCGTGTCTCGCGCGTCCGCTGACGATCGCGCGCGTGAACCGATCGATGCGGCCTCGATGCTTGCCGAACTGCCCAGCGTTCACGTGCGACGTCTTGGAGCACTCGGCGCACAAGCTGCGATCTCGATTCGTGGATCTGCTTCGTCGCAAGTTGGTGTGCTTCTCAACGGGATCCCTCTCACGAGTGGCGCGGATCCTTCTTTCGATGTGGGCTCGTTGCCGCTATGGCCTGGTGCATCGTTTCGCGTGTATCGCGGCTTCGCACCGGCTTCGCTTGGCGCAACGGGGTACCTCGGCGGCCTTGTGGCGATCGATCCGCCCACGTCGCTTGCGGGTGCACGCACGGACGCGCAACTCGTCGCAGGATCTTTCGGAACGTTTCAAGCGCGTGTGGGCGACGCGCGAAGTGTTGGTCCCGTCAAACTTGGTGTGGGTGTTTTTGGCTCACGCACCGATGGTGACTTCCCGTATGTCGTGGCGGACAATTTTAGCAATGGCGTCGTCGGCCGTACGCGTACGAATGCGGACGCCGTGAACGCGGGCCTGATTGGTCGAGCGGCAATCGAGCGATCGTGGGGTAGTGTCGGTGCTACGTGGTTTGCTGATGCGCGCCACGTAGGTTTGCCCGGGAGCGCGCAATTTCCTCCCACGACCTATTCAGAGCTCGACACGCAACGCGCTGTTGTTGGATTCGATGCCACCATGCGGGTAGGAAAAACCGCATCGCTTCGAGCGCAGATCTGGGGACGAGGTGAAAAAACACGTTTTTCCGATCCTTTCGGCGAAGTCGATCCGACGCGCTTGTCGAACCTTTCCGAACAATTGATCTTAGCTACGGGTTTGTCGGTTGTTTTGCGTGGCCTTCGATGGGGTCCAGCATCGATTGCGTTGTTTGCCGATGGTCGCAACGAGCATCTTTTGCCGGGCGCAGGAACGAGTGTCTTGGGTGGAGTCGAAGCATCTCGTTTGGCCGGAGGAACGGGTTTTGAACTAGAAACGCGCCTGGGTTCGTCTTGGCGACTATTTGCGTCGGGGCGTGCCGATGTGCGGCGCGACGAAGCCACGGGTATTGTTTCCAGCAAAAGGCCCGATGAACAGATAGCGACAGACGTTTTTCCCAGTGGTCACGTGGGACTTTCGTATCGACTGGGTCCGGCAGCGACGATTTCTTCGCACCTTGGCTTTTTGCGACGATTTCCGGGATTCGCGGAACTGTATGGCGACCGCGGGAGCCTCGTGGGAGACCCGCGGTTACGCACCGAACGAGCATTTTCGGCCGATTTGGGCGTGCAAGGCGACAAGGACTTTGGCCGGGCGAAATTGGGTTATGAAGTAGCCGGTTTTGTGACGAGTGCGCAAGATCTCATCGTGTTTTTGCCGCTCGGCTTACGAACGTTTCGCGCGACGAACATTGGCGCTGCGTTGCTCGTGGGAACCGAAGTTGCCGCGACGCTTTCGGCAAAAAATTTGCAAACGACGTTGAGTTACACATTTTTGTACACGGAGAATCGTAGTGACGATCGACTGGCCTATGGCAATCCATTGCCGGGGCGACCGATTCATGATTTTTCGTACGACGCAGCGTATCGCTGGGGGCCGGTAGGATTTCGGTATGGTGTCGACGCGATTGCTGGAACGACGCTGGATACATCGGCCAGCATTGGTTTGCCCCCGCGCTTGTTTCACGGGGCAGGTTTGTCGCTTGACGTTCCTGGATTTTCGCGTTTGCGGCTGGGGTTTGAAGTGCAAAACCTATTTGATGTTCGTGTGATGCGTGTGTATTCACCCGGGCTGAAAAACTTCGTCCCGTTTTCGGTCAGTGACTTTATGGGGTTTCCTTTGCCCGGTCGTTCTTTTTGGGCGACGTTGCGATTTCGCTAAAATGGACCCGCTTGCGCTCGCCCGTTTTCTGAGTCGCTCGTGTGGCGTTTCTTGCCCGAACGTGATCATTTGCTGGAAAAGCCTCCCGTAACGGCACATCCCCCTTGTCGATCGAAACGGAGTGACTACAATCCGCGCCCAACGCGGCGCTGTTTGGAGCGACCAACACGCAACCGGAGAAAATTCCCATGGCGACGATCACATTAAAAGGCAATCCCATCCCCACGGCCGGCGATCTGCCCAAAGTCGGCGATTCGGCTCCTGACTTTAGCCTTCTGCGCAGCGACTTGTCCCGCGCCAACCTGTCTTCGTTTTCTGGCAAGAAAATCCTCAACATTTTCCCCAGCATCGACACGCCTGTTTGTGCAACGTCGGTACGCAAGTTCAACAAACACGCGTCGGAAAAAGGCGTCACGGTCCTCAATATCTCGGAAGACTTGCCGTTTGCCCAAAAGCGATTCTGCGGCGCTGAAGGTATCGACAAGTGCGAGTCGCTTTCGGCGTTCCGTTCGTCGTTCGGCAAAGATTATGGCGTGGAAATCGGTGCCGGTCCTTTGGCCGGGCTGACGGCTCGCGCCGTCGTCGTTCTCGATGGCGACAACAAAGTCATCCACTCGGAACTGGTTCCCGAGATCGCGCAAGAGCCGAACTACGACGCGGCGCTTGCAGCCGTTGGCTGATTCGAAAAAAGTTGGTCACGTTTTGGAGCCTCACGGCTACATGCCGCTGCACGTCGTGGTGTAGGGAGGCTCCCATGGTCAACATCTGGAAAGTTTCGACGCTCGTTTTCGCTGGCGCGCTCGCGTTTGTCATCGGTCGCGGCGCCATCGCTGAATCGCAGGCATGTGACGGCCCCGAAGTTGTCGTTCCGACAGCCGAACAAATCAGTCGCACCCATCTTGCTCGAAGCATTGCGTTTTTGGATCGCGCCGAGCAGGAAATTCAGCAAGCCACAGCAGCACCTTCGCAAACGCGAGCCAATGCTTTGGCCCAAATTACCAAAGCCCGAGCGACGCTCGATATTGCTTTGAATCCCGAGCCCGAACCGGAATTCGCCGCACCTCCTCCGCCACGTCCCAAGCCGGCTCCGAAGCCTGTTCCCAAGCCCCGCAAAGATCCGTTCACGACGCGAGCGTCCACGTCGCCAGACGTCATCAATCCGTTCTTGCGTCCGTCTGGACCAACGCAGCCCGCCGTGCACACGACGGTCAAAGACCCCTGGGCGACGATTCACTGAGTTTGTCTCGCGCGATAGTCCTGCTCGTTACGAATCCGTTTGGGATTACAAACGGACATCGAAAAACGTTTGCCTTGGGCTCGAGGTGTGTGGTACGGTAAAACGTATCACGACATTGACTTGACCTCACACGACGGCAACCGATTCATTTCCAGGAAAAACGTAAACGATGGGACGTACGAGCACGTGTTTTTGGTTCGATGGTACAGGTCTCGAAGCGGCGAAGCTTTATACGAGTTTGATTCCCAACTCGAAGATCATCACGGTCAACGAAGTGGATGGCAAACCGTTGACCATTCTGTTTTCGCTCGATGGTACGGAGTACCTCGCGCTGAATGGTGGACCGCATTATCAGTTATCGCCGGCAGCGTCGATCATGGTGTATTGCGATGATCAGGACGAAGTGGATCGTCTTTGGGACGCATTGGGCGAAGGTGGAGCGTACAGTCGCTGCGGATGGCTCACGGACAAATTTGGTTTGTCGTGGCAGATCATTCCGCGGGGATTCGTGGACATGATGAAAAGTAGCGACAAGGAAGCCATCGGCCGCGCGTTTCAAGTCATGATGGGCATGTCCAAGCTGCACTTGCCCACGTTGCAAAAGGCGTTCGACGGCGGCTGATCCTCAGCATTGAGGACAAACCAATCTCATTTCCAAGTCATTTTTGGTCGGACAATTCCTTGGCTTGCTGAGCAAGGATGGGACGCATTCCCTCCATCCAAGACCGGGCACTCGCTTCGTTGGGCCAATGCGTCACCCAACGATTTTTACTCCCGAGCGCCGAACTTCCTCGAGCCACCAAATCCACCATCACCTGCGCGCTGTACGATCCCCCGAAATGGGCAAGCACGCGTGGCGGCATGCGCTGCCCATTCGAAGCGAGAATTTTTCGCGCGCCTCCCGTATACGATCGGAAATGTGTGACATCCAAGATGAGCACCACGTAAAGTTTACCCTTGGACCAATCCACGATACTTTCGACGAATTCAGCAGCTTCTTCCGTATCGATATCCCCGGATACGACAACAAACACCGTATCCGGAGATTCGAAGCGCAAGGAAAACCCATTGCTTCGATTGAGGTTTTCGGAGCGCATTGGTTTTACTGACAAACGGGTGCAAGGGCCCCGGCTTCGCCGAGCAGTTCCGTATACTGTTCAATGCGCCGACCCTTGTGTACGGTATCGTCGAATTGAATGAACACGCGATGATCGTCGGGCATGATGCCCGCATTGAAATAGGCATCGGCATCACTGGCCGTATTGCCAAATGCGTACGTCGGGACCAACCCTCGATCGGCGATCATTTTCAGCTCGTTCGTCTTGTACGTAGCGGCTTCACTCCCGAGCGCTCCGGATTTCGTCAGTGTCGTGTGCACGATGCCGCGCGGAAAGCCGTATTGCGTGAAAAAAGCGCGTGTACGGGCGCCGAGCCATTCCGGGCGCGCCGTCATGTAAAAGATGTTGTAGCCCTTTTTGGCGAAAATGTTGAAAAGGTTCGATGCGTCTTGCTGCATCGCGGGCAATGAGCCTGTGGCCAAAGCGACGAATTCTTCCGTCTCGTACGTCGTCAACGTTCCGTCGATGTCGCTCACGATGATCGGTGCGCCTTTTTCCACGACGTTGATATACAAATCCGTCGAAGAAAGGTCTCCTTTGACCACCATGTGAATGCGGTGCCAACCCAAACCCAATTCCTTTTCTTTGGGAATTTGGAAATAAATACGTCCGCCCGTGTCTTCGACGCCTTCGACCGTGGCGTGTTCGCCGTCATTCGTTGTCGTGGACGTGCCCAAGAATTCCCACGTAGCGCCGCAATCGCGCAGCACATATACGTCGACGAATTCGCCCTTGATGTCATCATCCAACGTTCCATACGAGAATTTGGCCATAATCCATTGCGCATCGCCAGGATTGTAAAACATATCCCGTCCGCGATGGTTTGGATCGCCAAACGGCGGAATGATGGAATTCCACCCTGTTGCTGTTCCCGGATTGGGAAGTGGCGCATCGCATGCAGGAATGGCCGGGCACGTAACGTTCGCCGCACCTCCCGAGCCTCCGTTGCCAGCACCCCCTCCATTACCTTCACCACCAGCGCCGCCGGTGGCCCCCGCTGCTCCACCGCCCGTGGTTGCGGTCTGGTTGGTCGACCCTCCGTCGCCACAACCCCAAAGTCCGATCAGAAGAACAAGAGAACCCAAGAATGATGTCGTTCGATAGTTCATGCCCCATTATGCCGCGATTCGCGTCGAAAGAAAAGCATCTCGACGAACAACTCGAGCGGAACAAAGGACCCCGAGGCGTTGTTGTTTCATGCCGTATGCCGTACCGGGATGACGATCACGCGCTCGAAAGCAAGAAACGAGAACTCGAACAAGAACGAGCGCGCATCGAAGAGCACAAACGAGCGTTTGCGCAGTTGGCGGACGATGAGGCGCGGAATCGGCGCGAGTTGGCAGAGCTTGAGGTGCGCCTGTCGAAACGCAAGAAAAGTCTCCCCTTGCTCGGGGAAGTTCGCGTTGCGAGTCCGTGCAATGCCGATTGGAACGCCATGTCGGGCGACGAGCAAACTCGATTTTGCGACAAGTGCTCGAAAAACGTTTACAACATTTCGGCCATGACCACGGAACAGGCCGAATCGCTCATTCGCGCCAAAGAAGGCAATTTGTGCATCCGCTATTATCAACGCGCCGACGGCACGGTGATGACGGCCGATTGTCCCGTGGGTGTACGGAAAAAGCGCAATCGCCGGCTGGCCTTTGTGGCGGCATTTGGGGCTGCGGCCGGAGGCGCCTTTTATTATGCCGACGAAAATGGGCTGCTCGAAGACGAAGCCGAAATGGCCGACACGCGGATGGGTAAGCTCGAAGCGTTTGATCTACCCAATCATCAACCCAACATTGCCGAAGCGACCATGGGTGAGTATGTCAGTCCCGAAGAAGAAGTCGAACACGACGAAGTTGTCGATAAGCTTCTGAACAACAAGCGCTCAGACAAACCCATTCACGTCAAACCATCCGTGCCCGTGGTCAAGCCGGTCAAACCCCAATAATGGCCAAATTGCGCAGTTCTTGAATTCGCGCGAGCAAACTCGGTTTGGGTCGCACCGCAACCGGCACGTGCGCCATTTGCAAAAGCGCCACGTCGTAACTCGAATCGCCAAACCCTCCGAGCAATGTTCCTGTGGGACACGTTTCACGGAGCCGCAAAGGTTTGTTTGGGCCATACACAGGCACGCCGGCGAGCTTGGGCTGAATGATTCCGTTTTCGAGCACTGGTGTCATGCCAATCACGTGATCGCTTGGAATGCCAAACAGCGCCACGCCCAATTCCACCATCCACTTGGGCGACGCCGAAACCATCCAAATGGCAACGTTGTTTTTCCGGGCCCAATCGAAGACGGGATCCAGGAATCGATACAAACGCGATTCGAGCGCGGCTTCTTTGACGACGTTGGCTGAGAAGTCGACCGCTTCGGCCCAGGTCATTCCGGCAAATACCCACGCCATCATGGCAAAACAGCGATCTTCGGGATACTTGCCGGTTTCATGCGCTTCGAATAAAGCTCGGGCGGTATCCGTGGGATCGTCCGAATAGGCAATTCCAAACGTTTGGGCTTCTTGTACGAGCGCCGCGTGACTTGCGCGACGCACGGCGCGTTCGCGGACAAGCGCGAGAAACAAGTCATTGCCGACATCACCGCTCCAGCACGTGCCGTCAGCGTCCAGGGCAATCATGACATCGGTGCTGGCGACGTTTTGCCGAGTTTTCTCGAGCCGCACGACGAGTTCGTCCACGGAAATCTTGCATTCATCGGGTGAAATCATGGTGGGGGCAGCCTTGGCATGCATCGTGTGCGGGGCTGACGGTATCACCGGCTTGGAAAAAAATCGACAAGGCAATTCGAAGAGTCGCCAAGCGCAAAAAATCGGCGTATGAAGCAGAGTATGATCGTCGCTTCTCGACATCCCACACTGGTTGCCAGAATTGTTGCCGTTTATCCACTCGACGGCGTCCATGCTGGATCCGCCCTTGTGGCTCATCAGGGTCGGCTCTTGGTGATTCAAGACGACGCGGCATCCGTGGTGTGGGTGGATCCTTTTTCCCGACAAACAGAACGGGTCATCCTCGATGGGGATGGTGGTCAGCTCGAGAAGAAGCAGAAACCGGATTTCGAGGTGGCTTTTTCGGGGCCTGGACGGGTGATCACGATCTTGGGTTCGGGATCAGCGCGCAATCGGCGGCGTCGAGCGGTTTTGGACGTAGAAACGAATGAAGTGAAACTTTTCGACGACACAGCGCTTTTCGAGGCTTTGGAACAAGCGCTGGGAGTCATTCCGAATTTGGAAGGTGGAGTCATCTGGCAAAACCAATTGCGCTTGTTTCATCGAGGAGCAGGGAGCGAAAAAAGCGCAATGGTCGACTTGAACCTCGACGTTTTGCAAGGAGCGCCGCCTGATGTTTCAAGCGTGAAACATGTGGACTTGGGTCTGGTTGCTCATGGCGTACCCTTGCATTTCACGGATGCGACGACGTACGACGAGAAGCTTCTGTATGTCGCAGTTGCGGAAGATACGCCGAATGCGATCGACGATGGTCCGGTGGTGGGTGCTGTAGTGGGTTATCTGGACGAACTCGGCGCAACGTGGACGCCGCTGCTCGAAGCGTCAGGCGAAATGACGACGCGAAAAGTGGAAGGCCTTGCGGTTGACTCGCGTTCAGGAAAATTGTTTGGCGTAACAGACCCGGACGATCCGAAAAAACTGGCGGAGCTGTTGTACATTGAGCTTGCGGGCGCTTAGAATGACATTTGCGTTCGTCGACGTGAAGACAAAGCGGGAATGGGTTCGACGGTTGTAATGAGATCCGGGCTGGTCCAGCCTTCCGCGTTGTATTCGTCCAAGCAACGGTTGGCAAAGTCCATACATTGCTCGGCAAAACCCGTGGCCATGGCCGAAGCATACACGGTTTCCCGGAGTTCGCGAATGACTTTGGTTTGCGAAGTTTGGTCCATTCGACTTTGGGCTTCGACGCCGACGGCATCCCAGAGTAATTTCATGAGTTTGACGCGGTCGAGAGTCGAATAACCATTTTGAGCGCGCACCAAACGTTCAAGGTTGCTTTTTGTGCCCGGATTGCTGAAGTCGGCCGCGCTGGCCGTGAGAAATACGCTGCCGGCACCGACGATGCGTTCGACGATTTCACGTACGCGTGGAAATACCAGCGTCGAGGACATGCGATAACTCACGCCATGATCCGAACCTGGCAAGAGCGCTCCGTTGATCCAAGGATCGGGCGATCGAATCTGCGCTTCGGACAAACCCCAAAAAAGATTGCGGTAGGAAAGCAATTCGCCCGCGGCTGCGCGTGATTCCGAAAGAGACACCGTACCTGCCGCTTTGGCGGCATGCATCAAGAGACCGGCAATGAATTCGAGTTTCACGGCCAGGCGCAGGGATTCTTGGAAGTTTTTCCGCGCGGCGAAACTGGCCCGCAAGAAAGACAAAATCCCATCCGAGCCCGAGCCCCAAGCGAGCACGTTTTCCCAGGGCACGAGCGCTCCGTCGAACGTCAACAATGCGTCGTTGTCTTCGAATCGACTCGTCAAAGGGTAATCGAAGGGCGTGCCATAAAGTCTTGTCAACGTGTTGCTCGATGGACGGCATTGAAGTTTGATGCCCGGGGAATCCATGGGAGCAATAAATGCAATGGGATAATCTTCGGCCCGAGACGGCCAATGCGTTTGGTGGACAATGAATCCGCAATGAGAAAGGGCCGCACAAGAAGGAACGACGCAGGAACCGGAGAGCACGAGTCCTGCGTCGGTTTCACGTTCAATGATGAGCGGCACTTCGCAAGGATCGCGTAATCCATTCATGGCTAAATGAATGGCGTGGTGAAAGAACAAAGCTTGTTCGCTGGCTTTTCGATACCAATGGCGCGCATTGGATTCGAATGAACCATAAGCTTCGGGGGCAACACCCAGCGCGACAATCAGACTGGCCCCTTCTTCGGGGCTTTGTCCAACCCAACCGTACAGTGGACGGGCCCATTCGGTGAGGGCTTCGCGTTCGGCCAAAAGATCGTCGACACTTCGAGGTACACGGAAAAATCGATGTGTTTGTCCTTCGGAACCGGTGTCGGTTCGCGCGAGGAGTTTGTCATTCCGAGTCGGGTCATAAAGCGCTTGATATTGTCGCGCAAACATGTGGGCGCCGTTGCGGAACACAGGATGCGTCGTGACATCGCCGATGCGTTCGCCGTGGAGCCAGACTTCACGTGTTCCGCGCAGACTTTCAATGTAGGCGGTGCGGTTGAGCGGTTGTGTTTTGCGCAGAATTTCGGGCGAGTTGGGGGCGCTCATGAAGTGTCCTCGGCGGCCGGCACAGTCTAGTCGTTCTTTGACGACGTCCATGAAAATTTTGTGCTGGATCCGCGAACGAGAAGAATCGCCGCTTTTTTGGATGTTCGTCGGACCGATGGCATCCTCGCGCGCACGATCATGCGGCACGCAGTTGTTTGTCCGATTCTCCTCGTCTTCGGGTTTGTCCTTTCCGGTTGCGACACGACAGTCGGCGGAAAAGATTGGGATCGAATGTTCGATGATGCGTTGACGGGCCTGTCGACCGATGGGGACAGTCCAGTCTTCGATTGCGACGATTTGCCTGATCTCACAGACGACGAAGAATCACTTGGCCCGATGTCTCCTCCGCGCCTCGAAAAGAGCACGAAGCGAGCGGATGGGGCGCCCCATCGATTTGCGCAGTTGCCTGATGTCGTGCTTGCAGGTCCTGTGGCCGAGAAGGTGGATGCGATCGACGATGCATACTTTCGTCGCACGGGCAAACATTTGACCGTCACGAGCGGGACGCGGGACGCGGGGCAGCAAGCTCGAGCGATGTACAAGATGATGCGGCTTGGGGGTGATCCCATGCGGCTTTACCGGAACAAGGAAGCGGCGCGGGAAATCAAGCGCGCGTATGAGCAAGCGCGGGCGGCGAAAAAATCGCCCGACGGGATCGTGAACGAGATGTATTCGGTGATTCAGCAGCAGATCGCGCAAGGAGTTTATATTTCGGCGCATTTGCGGGCGGGTGCGGTGGATGTGCGGAGCCGAGACTTGAATGGAACCGAGAAGAAGCACTTTGCGGCAGCCTTGGCGAACATGAAGGATGTTCAGATGCTCGAAGAATTCACGCCGCCGCATTTTCATTTGCAGATTGATTGAGGGCAAACGCGTCTTCGCCAAACGCATTTGCAATCGTATGGCGGGACGAACCCTGGAAACGTGTACCAGAGAGACGAACACTTTTTCACGCAAGGGCAAACTTTTGTCTTGCGCCAGGAAAAACGCTTGCTACGGTGGGCGTTATGGCTCAGTTGACGCAGGACCGTAGTCACGTACATCAGATGAGAAAAGCGCTGCCCGGGTTTTCGTATCCTGCGGACTGGTTCATCGAGGATGACGAACCCGTGTCGCAGAGTCCCGAGCATCAGCGGATTGAATTCCGGCTGCAAAGCGCATTGTTTGCTTGGCAGGAGCGTACGAAGCAGGAGAACCTGCTGATTCGTTGCGAAACTGCTTGTCGATGGGATCGGGCCAATCCAAAAGTCGGCGTGAGTCCCGATGTCTACATTGCGGAAAAACCTCCAAACGACCCGAAAACGGGCCGTATGACACGGAGCATCCGCACGTGGCAAAACGGCCATTCTCCCCCGCTTTTGGCCATTGAAATCGTGAGTCACGATCGGCCCAGAAAGGATTATCGAGATTCGCCGCACAAACACGGTTTGCTTGGTACGAAGGAATTATGGGTGTTCGACCCCGAGCTTTGCGGCTACACGTTCGGCCAAACTCCGGTTCTCTTACAAGTGTTCAAGCGGGCAAAGAATCGGAAGTTACGGCAGGTGCATGCGGGCGAAGGACCCTTCCGCTCGGACGCGCTCGACGCTTGGGTCCGCGTTGTGGGTGGTGAACTTGTGATCTCGGACGATCTCGAGGGTCAACAACCTTGGTTGACGTTGGATGAAGTTCAAGCGAAACGCGCGGAAGAACAAGCGAAACGCGCAGAAGAACAAGCGAAACGCGCGGACGAAGAACGCCAAGCCAAAGAGGCGGCTCTTGCCGAGATCGCGCAGCTCAAGGCCGAGTTAGCCAAGCGTTCGCGATGAACCGGGTCAGGATCGTTTGTCGATCCAATCCGCTATTTCCTGCCAAACCACAGACGATCGGGCATCGGTTACCAAGCCCATATGGTCGCGCCCATTCTTCACGATGTGTAATGTCTTGTAACGCTCCGCAATGGGCGCCAGGAATCGCTCGACTGCGTCTGGAGGTGCCAGAAACGTGTCCCCGTCACTCGCCACGGAGAACACGGGCACTGCGATGTTCGCGAAATTTTTCCAATAATCCATCGAACCGTCCGCACTGCCATACCGATCCGTCGACCACAATGTCCACATTTGTCGAATGTACGGCAAGGCCAACGCATCCGTGCCCTGTTTGAAGACTCGCGGGTCAAAATAGCCCCAACGCTCCGCAATCTCCAACAGGGTACGTAATGCGGCTGCTTTTTTCAGACGCAACCAAGGATTCGGTTCGCACGTGGGAAACCACCAATTTCCGGCGATCGACACAATGGCGTCAGGTGATTTTTCCGGAAAAACTCCCGTCATGGCCAACGTCGTTTGGGCTCCCAAACTGTGACCAACGACGACGATGCGTTGTTGCGGAAATGATTCCCTGACAAACTCGACGATCGCTGGTACGTCCCGCAACACGTAATCGTCGTACGAGTATCGTGCGCCTTCGCGGGCGCTCGGACCACTCTCGCCGTGTCCGCGGAGGTCGAACGCGAGCACTGTATGTCCATGAGCGGCCAGAACCGAGCCAAGTCCTGCGCCACGAGGTCGATCCATGGTTTTCCGGCTTGCCATCATCGCGTGGAGCAAGATCACGACCCATCGTGCGTCGGCATGTTCGGCGATGATTTCCCCTCGCAAGCGCCAACCATCGGACGTTCGGGCCAAAACCGATCGGACGGAATTCATGTGTCAAGACGCTACCACATCCGCTCGTCTGGGCTACAGTGCCGACCATGTTGGGATTGATTGCTGGCCTCGTCGCCCTGGATTCTGGAAGTCCGCCTTGGTGGCTTCTCCGTCGATTGCCGACTTGGGCGATTACGACGACCTACGGGGGCGTGGCGCTTTGGCAATGGGCCGCATTGCCAGTGTATTTCGTCTGCGCGATGGCGCTCGGATGGCTCATCTCCAAGATACTTGGATTTTTGCTCGTTCCGATTGCCAAACGTTCCGACGCAAAATGGGACGACGATCTCTTGATGGTTTTGCGGGGACCCACGCGGCTGCTCATGGGCACCCTCATTTTTTGGGAAATCGTCCCCTCGATTGCGCTGACCCGCACGCCAACCGGCGTCATTTCTCACGCCATTGACATCCTGCTCGCAATCAGCCTCATCTGGGGCATTTTTTGCGCCATGGACATTGCGGCCGAACGAGCTTCGGAAAGACTTGCTGCCGCGGCCGACATCAAAGATCGCGGTGGCATTTTGTCCGTGATTTCGATTGGCACGAAAATGGTCAAAGTGCTGCTCGTCGTCTTTGGGTTTGTCATGGTTCTTGGAATCATTGGCGTCCAAGTCACGGGCATCATTGCGGGTCTCGGGATTGGTGGTGTCGCTGTTGCGTTTGCCGGTCAAAAAACCCTGGAAAACCTCTTTGGTTCGCTCATGATCGGTATCGATCAACCCCTGCGCATTGGCGATTACGTCAAAGTCGATGACTTGACGGGGACGGTCGAACAAATTGGATTGCGATCCACTCGCATTCGCACCATGGACCGAACCGTCGTCACGATGCCCAATGGCCGTTTGTCCGATGCGCGCATCGAAAACTTCGCCTCGCGAGATCGTATGCGTCTCAATGAAAAAATTGGATTGGTTTATTCGACCAAACCCGAAACCGTTCGCGTTATCGTGGAAAAAATGCGCGAATACCTGAGCGCACGCCCCAACGTTTATCCGGACACCATTCTCGTGCACTTCGTCGCATTCGGCGATTCGGCACTCGTCGTGGAAGTCAACGTGTGGTTCATGAGCCAAGAGTGGAAGGAGTTTCTCGTATGGCGCGAAGAAACGCTCCTTGGCCTCATGGAGATCGTCGATGCGCATCAATCCGGGTTTGCGTTTCCCACGCAAACTTTGCACATCGAATCCGTGCCCATTCCGTTGGCTGCACCGAGTACGTCCCAGCCGAACCCTCCCCGTTGATTTGTTTGTCGTTTCCATCCATTCTTTACTTTGGAACGGTTCCATCGGATACCGTCACCTCAAACGTCGGAACCCCAGGAGGACCCGTGGCAAGTTGGCGCGACGAACTCATCGAAGCTTCAAAAACCAAAGCCGAGCGTGAAGAGGAGGAACTCGCGCGCCATCGCAAACGTGTCCAAGAGGCGTTGCATACAGCGGAAACGGCCTTTGGCCTCGCGGCAACAGCGCTGGAATTCACGCGGGATCGTTTGGTGGACAAAGGACAAACCCCACAACTGTCCACGGAAACCGACGCCCACACCATCGAACTGGCCGCACACAAGCTGCGTGTCGAGCTCGTGCGAGATGCCGCGGTGATCAAAGTCGTGTTCGGTGAAGGCAAGCCGCGTGACTTCGACTTTGCCAAAGACCGGCACATCGCGCCTGCCGACGTCGAAGAATATGTCGGTCGTCGCGTCGTGGAACTCGTCAAGAGCGCGCAGAAGTCAACGCCTTGGTGAGTCTCTGCGCGAGGGATCGAGCGTCCTCGCTGCATCCATGGTAGAGCCGCTCCTCGTGAAGCCGAAGCACGACGATCTCCTCCTTCCGCAACGTTTGTCTCAGAACCATACGGGCCCAACCCCGGCCATTGCCCGTCCGTCATGTTCAAAAGCACGTTCCAGAACGTGGTTTGGACGGACAATTTTTCCCGTTCTGCTCCTTGCGCTTGCGGCATGTGGTCCGACGGCCGAGCCTCTCACGCCGCCGCCGCCGCTGCCGCCTGAGCTTCCGGACGCGCCTCTCGTCAAGCCTGTCAATCCCATCGAAACCAGCGATTTGGCGCGAGTTTCCGATGACGTGAAGCGCCTTGCGTCGAATGAATTTTCGGGTCGGGGCACGGGTGATGTTGGGGCACAGCTTGCTTCGGACCTTGTCGAGCAGCGTTTCAAAGAACTCGGTCTCGAGCCTTTCGGTGATGGCGAAGGCGCAGCCAGGACGTTCAAGAACAAGTTCACGGCGCGAGTTGGAGCCAAGATCGACGCTCCGAAACTCGAGGTTTCACGGGCCAAACAGAAGCCGATCGTGTGGCCGGAAGGTGGCGTGATCACGGCCGATGGTGCCGAGAGCGCTGATGTGCAAGGTGCGGCTGTGTTTGTCGGGTACGGTGTTACGGCGCCCGCGGTCGCGTGGGACGACTACGCGGGTAAGGATGTTGCAGGCAAAGTGGCGATCGTTTTGGACGGCCCACCAAAGCCTACGGACGACAAGCAAGCGTCGGCGTTGCGAGACTTCAAGAGCGCTCGTTACAAGTTGCGCACGGCGCGAGAACACAAAGCCGCGGCGTTGATCATCGTTGCGGCGGGTGAAGAATTGCCTGCGGCGCCTGCGGATGCGCGAGGCATGGGGCTGCCTGGTGTTGTCATCAAGCGCAGCGTGGCGAAACTTTTGTTCCCGGACATCAAGTGGGACGATGTTGCGAAAACGGCTGAAAAAGCAGCGGGAAAACCACTCGACATGCCGATCGTCAACGTGAAGATGACGACGCACATCGAGCCGACCGTGGCAGATGCATGGAACGTCATCGCGCGTTTGCCCGCGAAGGCCGATTCAAAAACCGCACAAGAATACGTGGTCATTGGCGCTCACTATGATCACTTGGGTATGGGCGGACCTTCGTCGCG
>JBGAOI010000016.1:0-9733 GCA_044221885.1 Polyangium sp. (in: bacteria) | reverse complement strand
CGTGCACCCGGAACGCGCGCGATTCATCACGGCGCAGACGATAACGCTTCAGGTACGGCGTTGTTGCTGGATGTAGCGCGACGTTTGTCCAAGCTCCAGGACAAACCCGCGCGTAACGTTTTGTTCATGGCGTTTGGCGCGGAAGAACTTGGAACGCTGGGTTCGCGACACTGGGTGGAACATCCGTCCGTGCCCATCGGATCGGTTGTCGCGATGATCAACGCGGACATGGTCGGTCGCATGCGCGATCGAACGCTCGTCGTCGACGGCACGGGAACTGCCGCGGCGTGGCCCGATCTTTTGCAGAAAGCGAACGATGGTTTGTCGCTGAACTTGAAGCTTGGTGCCGAAGGGTTTGGCGCAAGCGACCACGCGTCGTTTACCGCGGCGCGCGTGCCCGTGGCCTTTTTGTTCACTGGCGTGCATGACGACTATCACCTGCCGAGTGACACGGCGGAGAAGATCGATGCGAGTGGGATTGATCTGGCGGCGACGCTTGCAGCGCGATTGACGCACGCGATCGCCGAGCGCCCGGAGCGTCTTACGTTTGTTGATCCTCCGGCGGCGAATCCGCACGGTGGTGGGAGCAATACGGGTCGGGGGTTCAAGGTCTCGTTGGGGACGATTCCCGATTATGCGTGGCAAGGCAAAGGCGTGAAGCTCACGGGAGCGCGTCCAGATTCGCCTGCATTGCGAGCGGGACTCGCGGCAGGCGACGTCATTGTGAAACTTGGAACGCACGACGTGACAAACGTGCACGATTATGTGTTTGCCCTGGGAGACCTTGAACCGGGCAAAGAGACGACGGTGGAAGTCGAACGTGATGGGAAGCGTTTGACGGTGAAAATCATTCCGGCGCCAGGGCGCTGAAGCAGGGATTCTGGTGCGGGTCGTTCATGGCGATTCGCACCTTCAGGTGTTCCAAAAGAATTCGAGAGACGAGCGATGGGTTCATTTTCCGGTCGTTTGGGGGTAGGGTTTGCCTTTTGCGTACTTCTTTCCGGCTCGGTTGTGGCTCCGGCCTGTTCCAATGGGCAAGGGGTTGTCCCGACAGACGCAGGCGTGGATGCGACGGCGCAACAAAATGCGGCCCTTGATGCGGCTTTTGATGCGGCTTTGGATGCTGCATACGACGCGACGATAGGTGCGGACGCAGACGCGGACGTTGATGCCGCTATGGATGCTGCGGTTGACGGGGATGTTTTACCGGGTACGAGTGCTGGATGCCCGGACGATATGCTTCTCGTTGCCGGCAATTATTGTCCAAACGTGCAACAGAATTGCATTGAGCACCATACGGAATTCAACAACGACCAGAAGAAGCAGAAAAAGGCAGTCGACAGCGGGGAAGGGAAAAAAGCGACGACGGTCAGCGAGCGTTGTTTGAAGTACGAAGAGCCTTCGGTATGTTTGTCCAAAGAACGTACGCCGATGCGATTTTGCATGGATCGTTATGAATGGCCGAACAAGAAAGGTGAATTGCCTTCATTGCTCGTTTCTTGGGCGGATGCGAAAAAGTTATGCGAAGAAAAGGGCAAACGATTGTGTATGGAGGCGGAATTCAATTTCGCGTGTGAAGGCGAGGCGATGCTTCCGTACACGTACGGGTATACGCGCGATGCGACGGCGTGTAATATCGACAAGGAATACCGCAAGCGTGAAAAATCGCTGAAAAAATACGAGCGGTGCATGCAGAAGCCGGAATGCAAAGCAGAGCTCGAGCGGTTGGATCAGCGATTGCCGACGGGTTCAATGCCGCGGTGTGTCTCGCCGTTTGGCGTGTATGATTTGAATGGGAACATCAACGAATGGGTTGAGAGGCCGAAACAAAAGTATCCGAATCGCAGCGGATTAAAGGGCGGCTGGTGGGGTCCCGTGCGGGGTCGATGTCGTCCGACGGTGGGTTTTCACAAAGAAGACGATTACGGTTACGAAGAAGGGTTTCGGTGTTGCAAAGACGCTGAGGCGGCTCGGTAGAAATACAGGATGGACAGGCTGTCCGTGATCTGGCAAAGTGTCGCACCATGTCGGAAGCCGCGGCGCAGCGCACATTGTATCCGCCCATCGACCCGTATCGAACAGGGCGCCTTCGAGTTAGCGAGATTCACGAAATCTATTTCGAGGAATCGGGCAATCCCAAGGGTAAACCGGTGGTGTTCGTGCACGGTGGGCCGGGCGGGGGAACGGACCCGAAGCAGCGTCGTTTTTTCGATCCTGCGCATTATCGTATTGTTCTATTCGACCAACGAGGGGCGGGGCAAAGCACGCCGCACGCGTCGCTCGAGGACAACACGACGTGGCATCTCGTGGCGGACATGGAAGCTTTGCGGGACCACTTGGGCATTGCCAAGTGGCAGGTGTTTGGGGGCTCGTGGGGTTCGACGTTGGCGCTTGCGTATGCAGAAAAGCATCCGGATCGCGTAACGGAACTGGTTTTACGCGGCATATTTCTCTTGCAAAAATGGGAAACGGATTGGTTTTACCAAGGCGGCACCAGCTTCTTGTATCCCGACGCGTGGGAAGAATACATTGCCCCCATTCCGGAAGAGGAACGTGGCGATTTCGTCAAAGCGTATTACAAGCGGCTCACGGGGGACGACGAAAAAGTTCGTCAGGAAGCGGCCCGTGCGTGGAGCATTTGGGAAGGTAAAACCACGTATTTGTTGCAAAATGAAGCTCAAATTGCGCGTTGTGCGGGCGACGATTTCAGCTTGGCGTTTGCGCGCATCGAATGCCACTATTTCATACACGGCGGGTTTTTCGAGAAAGACTCGCAACTCTTGGATGAAGTTGGAAAAATTCGACACATTCCCACGGTCATCGTTCATGGGCGATACGACGTCGTGTGTCCATTAAAAGCTGCGTGGGATTTGCATCGAGCTTTCCCCGAGGCGGATTTGCGGATCGTGCCTGATTCCGGGCATTCCGCATTCGAACCGGGCATCGTGCACGAATTGATTTTGGCGACGGACAGGTTTCGCACGGGGGGCTAAACGTCATGGCCAAGGCGGATCGTACCAAATGGGATGCTCGGTATTCGCAAGAAGCGCCTTCTGCGGACGTTTCGCCGTGGCTCGAGGCGTGGTTCGAAAACGCGGATGAACATATCGTGCCCACGTCTGGCCGCGTCCTCGATGTGGCCGGAGGTGGGGGACGTAATGCCTTGTGGTTCGCTCGCCGAGGTTTTGACGTAACGCTTGTCGATATTTCCCCGGTCGCCATTGAATTGGCCGAACAACGCGCCAAAGAAGCCGGCGTGAAGTTGACGACGCTCGTGATGGATCTGGAAAATGAGCCTTTGCCCGATGGGCCTTGGGAAGTCATTCTTCAAATGCATTATCTCGATCGGGCATTGTTCGCTCAATATCAGCAAATTCTTGGGTCTTCGGGGCTTTTGTTCATCGAACATCCGACCCGGACGAATTTGGTGCGTCATGAAAAACCAAGCGCCAAGTTTCTGCTCGAGGATGGTGAATTGCCCGAATTATGCCATGAATTCGTGATTGTTTCGCACGGCGAAGGCTGGAACGAAGCCGGCAAACACGAAGCGCGGCTCGTCGCGCGACGAATCAGCGGGGTGTGATTCCCTGGCGCGAATGTCCGAGAAAAACGTCTGAGACCAGGAATTGAAGTGGCGGAGTCGTATTGGGAGGGGAATGGCGTAACGACGGAGTCGCTACGTCACTTCATCATTTCATCAAGAGGCGAGCCAGCGTCGAGCCCATTTCGGCGGGAGTTTCCGCCACGGCCACACCGGCTTCTTCGAGCGCCGCGATCTTTTCTGCCGCGGTGCCTTTACCGCCAGAAATGATCGCGCCTGCGTGACCCATACGCTTGCCTGGAGGCGCTGCGCGACCGGCAATCAATGCAGCCACGGGCTTCTTCATGTTGGCTTTGATCCACGCCGCTGCCTTTTGTTCGGCACCGCCGCCAATTTCGCCAATCATGATCACGCCGTGCGTGTCAGGATCATTGTTGAATTGTTCCAGCACGTCGATGAAGTCCATGCCGGCAACGGGATCGCCACCAATGCCGACACAGGACGATTGCCCAATGCCGAGCGCCGACAATTGCCCGACAGCTTCATACGTCAACGTGCCCGACTTGGAAAGCACGCCAATATGGCCCGGCTTGTGAATATGCCCCGGCATGATGCCAATCTTGCATTCCCCGGGCGTAATGATGCCTGGGCAGTTTGGCCCAATCAAACGCGTCGGTTTGCCTTCGAGGTACCGGCGCACTTTGACCATGTCCAGCACCGGAATGCCTTCCGTGATGCAAATGACGAGGCGACAACCGGCATCGATTGCTTCCGCAATGGCGTCGGCGGCGCCCACCGGCGGCACGAAAATGCAAGAAACATCGGCGCCTTCATTCCGTACGGCTTGCTCCACCGTATCGAACATCGGCACTTTGTCTTCGAACTTTTGGCCCGAACGACCAGGCGTCACACCCGCGACGACTTTCGTTCCGTAAGCAATGCACGCTTTGGCATGTTGCGAACCGTATTCGCCGGTGATGCCTTGAATGACGACGCGCGTATCTTTGTTGACCAGGATGCTCATCGTTATCGAATCCTTGTTTGTCTAGGCACCATCAGGCAGCCGCGTTGGATTTTACCGCGGCGACGATCTTTTGCGCGCCGTCCGCCATCGACATTGCACTTTGAATCGTCAAGCCACTCTCATCGAGAATCTTGCGACCCGCGTCCACATTCGTTCCTTCGAGACGAACCACGAGCGGCACGGTCAAACCCAGCTCTTTCGTGGCCGCGACGATACCCGATGCCACAATGTCGCAACGCATGATTCCGCCAAAGATATTGACGAAAATGCCTTTGACCTTGTCGCTGTTCAAGATCATCTGAAACGCCTTTTTCACCTGCTCTTGCGAAGCTCCACCACCCACGTCGAGGAAGTTCGCGGGTTTGCCCCCGTAATGCAGAATGATGTCCATCGTGCCCATCGCCAATCCCGCGCCATTGACCAAACAGCCAATGTCACCATCGAGCGATACGTACGAAATACCCACGCGCTTTGCTTCGAGCTCCGTCGGATCTTCTTCGTCCTCGTCGCGGAGTTTTTCCCATTCGGGATGACGAACCTCGGCGTTGTCGTCCATCGTCATCTTGCCGTCGAGCGCGATGATGTCGCCCTTTTTCGTGACGATCAGCGGATTGATTTCGATCAGCGAACAATCTTCGGCGATGAAACATTTGTAGAGTTTGTCGACGAGCGACACGAACTGTTTCATCGTTTCCTTGGCGCCAAGGCCCAAGTCATACCCAAGCTTTCGCGCTTGAAACGGCGCCAGTCCGAGCACCGGATCGACGTGCAACGTGTGGATCTTCTCCGGCGTGTCGTGCGCGACTTTCTCGATGTCCATGCCGCCTTCACGCGAACCCATGATCGCGATGCGTCGACGATCGCGGTCGAGGAGCAGCGCCAAGTACAGTTCGCGGTCGATTTCGACACCTTGTTCGATGTACAAACGGCGGACTTTTTGTCCTGCCGGACCCGTTTGTACAGTCACCAGTTGCATGCCGAGGATTTTCTCGGCAAGCTGCCGAGCTTCTGCTGCACCACCCTTGGCTACCTTGACTCCGCCACCTTTGCCTCGACCACCTGCGTGGATCTGCGCTTTCACGACGACAACCGGGCTTCCTGTTGCCTCGATGAGCTTTTTTGCACCCGCTTCCGCCTCGTCGACGGTAAAAGCCGGCTCACCCTTCGGTACGGGAATGCCGTAACGAGCGAAGATTTGCTTTGCTTGATACTCGTGGATTTTCATGCGAAGGCCGGCAAGGTATCACCAACTGTCATCCGCATGCGATCGAAAATGAACGACCAACACGTAACTTTCTCGATGCTCAACGAACGAATTTTTTGCGCGATCGCCCGCGGCTCAGCTCCTGTGCTTGTTGGTTTGCTCACGCTGGCTGCTTGTGGAGGACAGACCGAAACACCTCCGCGCACTTCTGAAGTCGTGCCCAAGGTGTCAACCTCTGCTCTTGCGGCGCCTGTCGATGCTGGTGCTGACGCCGATGTTCCTGACGCGTCCGTCATGTCGGTGGATCCCGACGCATCGACGCGGCTAGTTCAGAAAGACAAACCTGCGTCGGCATGTCCCGAAGACATGGTGTATGTCGATACGACGTATTGTCCTGAGGTCGAATTAAATTGTATCAACAAATCCTACAACACGGCGAATCGTATCGTGATTTGCAATGAATTCGCCAAAGAGCCGCAGAAGTGTGTAACGGGTATGCGGCGACAACGGTATTGCATCGACAAATACGAATACCCGAATCGAGCGGGCGGGCATCCGCCGGTGATGGTCGATTGGTACGATGCTCTCGGGGCTTGTCAAGAGCAGGGAAAACGCTTGTGCTGGGAAAGTGAATGGGTTGCGGCTTGTGAAGGTCCGGAAAAGAAGCCATTTCCTTATGGATACAAACGGGATTCACAAGTTTGCAACATCGACAATCCGTGGCTTCAACCGACGCTCGACAAGATTTATTCGAAAGACAAAACCATTCAGGAGCCCGAGTTATTTCGCCTCGACCAAAGTGTTTTGAGTGGCGAACGGCCAGGTTGCAAAAGCGATTTCGGCGTATACGATCAAACCGGAAATTTGGATGAATGGGTGAATGCCGAGAAAAACTATAAAAAATCCAAATGGGCGGGGCTCAAAGGTGGAGCTTGGGGACATGTGCGCAATGCATGTCGACCGATGACGGTGAGTCACGAGCCATCATTTACGTATTATTTCGTGTCGTTTCGATGTTGTGCGGATGCGGCGCCCGACGCGGCAGCGGACCAGGATCCGAAATTGTGGAAACCGCCGCCGCAGCCCGATCCGAAAAAGCCGAGTGCGTTGTCCAAAGGATGGACGCCGCCGACGCGGGGACCGCATCAGCCAGCGGCGCAGCAGCCGTAGTGGGCATGAATTCTTGGTGTACCAACGATGTTTCCGCGTTTGTCGGAGGCGTTGTGGTTTGCCCGAGCGGTTAGGTTTGCCGGCGCGTTTGCCGTGTCAAGCCGTGTTCGTCGCGCTGATACGCGTTGATAACCGTTGCTCGGACGAGACGCGTGTGCGATAAGCGTTCGAGCACTCATGGCGCACACACCCACCCGATCAGCCAGCTTTCGACCTGACGAATACAAGGAGCTCAAGCTCTTTGCGAATCGGCATGTGTTGCTCGATGACATCGTCGAAACCTTGAAGAGTTTTTTGGAAGAGGACGGTCCAGGTGAGGGGCGCGTTCTTGTGCGTGGTCATCGGGGTGTCGGGAAGTCGATTCTGATGCGCAAAGCAATCGACCACGTGGTTCATGCACTTCACGTACTGCGCGTCGAGGTCGATTGTGCCGAGGTCGTTCACGGTGAAGAAGCAGTGTTGCGTGAATTGTGCCGTGCGCTGACGAAGGAATTGCTCACCAACGTGAATGACTTGGGACTGCGTTCAGGTGCGGAATATCTTCGGCGTTTGTCTGGTCTCACCAAGGTAAAGGTCAAAGAAGTCAAGCAATGGTCGACGTCCTTGAAATTTGGCTCGTCGTATCAATATAAATTGGCGGACGCATTGCAGTTCGAATTTGGCCTCACGCGTGCTGCCGGGCATTCTCGAGAACTCGAGGAGACCAGCGAACGTACCATCGATGCTCCATTTTTGAAAGAATTGATTCACGCGCTCGTGGAAGATTGTGCCCAATCGAGCGAAAAAGTCAAATTGATTGTTTTTGTCGACAATCTCGATCAAGCAGGATACGCAGAAATCGAGGAAGACGTCCGTCGGGTGACAGATTTGGCGCGATATCTTTTTACGCTCAGAAAGTGTCTCGTTGTGGCCACGATGCGCACCGAGTTCGTCTCGACGGATTTGAATAAGCTGTATTCGGAAAACATTGCGGTTCCGGGCATGATCGCCGAAGAGTTATGCGAAGTCGCAGAGAAGCGCATGTCGATAGCGGGACCACGCCGCCAGAAAGCACTTCAAGAAGCGGATTTTCACACGTTGACCAAGACACTCGCTCGGTGTACCGACAATGCGTGGGGATTCCTGTGCTGGCTGGCAGCGCTCGATTACGCATCGTTCGATGTGAAAGTCGACGACCTCGAGGGACTGATTGACGTGCTGGGTCCCCTGATGAAGCAGCAACATCCGGGGTTACGTGAGGACGAACTCGAAAAGATTGCTCGGGCGTTCGAAGCGGATTCCAATGGTTTTTTGACGGACGAGGACTTGGTGCGTGCCGGTATCGAACTCGAATTTCGCGATCGAGCTTTGAAATACGCGGCGCTCGTACCCGATTGGTGGCTCAGCCCCGATCGTTATATGTTGTCGCCGCGGCTGCATTTCCTCGCCCGCAAACATTCAAGTCGACAGGCGTGACGAATGCGGCTTTTTCCAGCAGACTTTGTGCCAAACCTTTCGGTTGCTCCGCCGGAAATGCTGGGCGCGTGGGTGATGCCGTGGTATTTGCCACGGAGGCACAAGGATCGTCTGTGGTCGTTGCTTGTGCAGGGATTGCATCGTTTTGACGATCGTTTGCATTTCATCGAATTGCATTGGGCCGAGCGTCAGCATGTAGAAGACGGGCGTTTGCGATTGCCCCGCCCGGTGGTTGTGCGTTTGCGGGGACAACCGCTATCGTCGGCCGCGCCTGCGACCATTGTGGAATTCGCAAATAAATGGATGCGGGGAACGTCTGTCTTCGATTTCGAGGATACTTCGAATTGGCAATCGTTTGGATGGCTTGGACCTTTCAAAGTACGCGTTTTGCATTGTGTGATGGACGTGTTGCTCGATCGGCCGCCCATTGCGGATACGCAGCCCATTGTAGATACCTTGCAAGAAGCGGCGCGGCTCTTGCTGACCCCGATTGAGCTTTTGGATTTTGCCGAGTTGATGCTGGAGCGGATTGCATTTGGCGTTTCGACGGAAAGTGCGCGAGCGATGGCATTTGGGGATGCATTTGCGGCGCGATTCGAATTGATTTATTCGGCGGATACAATGGCCAAGGTTCTTGGCGAGGCGACCAGAAATGAGCTTTCGGATCCGATCAAGAGAGCGCTCGTGCGCGTGGGGCTCGTGGATGGATCGACGCGCTTGCCATTGCTGGATTTGGTGCACGATCCTGAAATTCGGCAACGCGCTATGGAAGCATTTTCGCGTCGAATGGGCGAAGTCCGATGGGTGGACGAACCGCTCGAGGAAAAAGCGCCTGCGCCTGCGCGGGTTATGGACGAGCCAGTCAAGGAAATCGAATTGCCGCCGGCGAACGCGGCGATTGCGAGTCCCATTGTGCGAGACGCATTGGCGCGCATTCTAGACGACCAAATCGAAGCGGGTACGAAGCTATTGGTGGATGCTTGGCGAGATGGCGCGGCGGAGAGTTTTTCCAAGGAAGATGCGCTCATTGCAGGGAAAGCGTTGGCGAAAATTGCGTATAAACTAAATCGGAGCGCCTTCCGGGATTATGGCGGCACGGCGGATAGGGCTGCGCAGACTCGAATTGTCATGTTATGTGAATTAGCGGCGGCTTATTTCATCAAAGGCGGCGGCGGGGACGAAAGTCTCGAATGGCTGATTCTTGGTGGGCGGGTTGCGTCGGAAATGAACGAGCCCGCGATTGCCTTACGTTTGCTCGAGCGAGCGGAAGGTTTGATGCACGAAAATGCGAACGTTCACACGCGAGCGGAGTTATGTCAGGGGCTCGGCATCGCGCGAT
>JBGAOI010000169.1:0-11656 GCA_044221885.1 Polyangium sp. (in: bacteria) | reverse complement strand
ACAAAACGGAGCTCGCGTGACCATCGTCGAACGCGATGTCACCGCCCCCGAAGGCCTCACGCTGATCCGCGTTGCGTCCACGCTTGCTGCGCTCGGCGCGTTGGCGAAAGCGCACGTCGAACGATGGCGGACACTTGGTGGAACGCGGTGCATCGTTGGCATCACGGGTTCGGCAGGGAAAACCACGACCCGTGTGGCCGTGGCCGCCATGTTGCAAACGATTTACCCCGGCATGGTCCACGCGACGAAAGGCAACCTGAACAACCTCGTCGGCGTGCCCATGATGGCGTTCGAGCTCGACAAACAGCACCACTTCGCCGTGCTGGAAATGGGCATGAATCAGCCTGGCGAAATCGCCCAGCTCGCGAACATTGCTCAGCCGGACGTCGCAGTCGTGACGCTCGTATCAGCCGCTCACGTCGAAGGCGTCGGTTCGATTGAAGGTGTCGCGCACGAAAAAGGTGCGTTGTTTCGAGCGCTCGCATCGGACGGCGTGGCAATTGCCAACGGCGACGACGAACGCGTCATGAACGTACGCCAAGGTTCGTCCGCGAAGCAACGAGTTTCGTATGGAACACGCGAAGAGGTGGATTTGCGCATTGTTTCGCGCCATCCCGAAGGCTTGTCCCTCTCCCGCGTCAAACTCCAGCGCCAAGATGGTTCCTCGCTCGAGTTCGTCACCCCGTTGATCGGCGAAGCTGGCGCATACGCCTGCGCTGCTGCTGTTGCGGTGGCCGAAGCCATTTGCGGCGAACACATGACGAGCCCGATTGTCGAAGCCGCGTTTGCCGACGCCGAAGTCGGCGGAGGTGCTGGACGCTTGCTTCCCCGCACCTTGGGCCACGACATCGTCGTCATCGACGACAGCTACAACGCCAATCCCGCTTCAGCATCCGCGTCAATTCGTACAGCTGCCGAGTTGGCCCGCACCACGAACCGCAGGCTCGTCTTGGTCCTCGGCGCGATGTACGAACTCGGCATCGAATCCGCCAACGGACATGATCAAGTCGGTCGTGTAGCCGGGACAAGTGGCGCGGCGTGTGTGTTCGCGATTGGTGGAGACGCGCAACGCATTGCCGACGGTGCGGCAAACGTTGGTGTACCAAGCAAGTTTTTCCTGGCGAGCGCCGATGCGGCACCTGCGGTCATCGCGGCAGTTCGTCCTGGTGATCTGATTTTGGTGAAAGGCTCACGCGGCGTGGGCACGGAACGAATCGTTCGCGAACTGTCGCTCGTTTTTGGCGAACGAGAAACGGCAGCGGAGGCTACCGCTTGATTTACGAGTTGTTTTATCCGCTGAAGTTTCACTACCGCTCGCTGAGTTTTCTCAACGTTCTTCGGTACATCCCGTTCCGAACCATCATGGCGACGATCACCGCCATGTTGCTCGCGTTTGTCTTGGCCCCGTGGTTCATCCGGGAACTGAAGCGCAAGCAAATTGGTCAAGTTGTCCGTTCGGAAGGCCCCGAGACGCACAAAATCAAGGCCGGCACACCCACGATGGGTGGCGCGTTGATCCTGCTGTCGCTTTTGCTTCCCACCGCGCTCTGGGCCGATTTGCGCAATCCGTTTGTCTTGGCCACGACAGCCGTCACCGCTGGTTACGGCGTCATCGGTTACTTGGACGACTACCTCAAAATCAAACGCAAGAACACGGGTGGTTTGCCCGGGCGGTACAAGCTTCTTGGGCAAGTGCTCATCGGTGGTTCGGCCATCGCCTACACATTTCTTTTCACCTCCAAGCTTCCTGCCGATTGGGCCGACATTCGCACGCACTTAGCGCTGCCTTTTGCAGCCTTTTCGAAGCATTCGATCATCTTGCCGCTGTGGTTTTACATCCCCTTCGCGGTGTTTGTCGTGGTCGCCTGGTCCAACGCCGTGAACCTCACCGACGGTCTCGACGGTTTGGCCATTGGTCCCGTCATGATCAACGCCGGGACGTACTTGATTTGGTCGTACGTGGCCGGTGCAACCATCGCGAGTTTTTCTCTCGCCACGTACCTGGACATACCCAAAATCGCCTCTGCGGGTGAACTCGCCGTGTATTGCGGCTCGGTGATTGGCGCGGGGATAGGGTTTCTCTGGTACAACACCTACCCCGCACAAGTGTTCATGGGCGACGTCGGATCGCTCGCGCTGGGCGGTGGATTGGGCATGCTCGCCGTGTTCACGAAAAACGAGCTGCTCAGCATTCTCTTGGGTGGCGTGTTCTTCATCGAGACGGTCAGCGTCATCGTGCAAGTCACGTCGTTCAAACTCTTCAAAAAGCGCATCTTCTTGATGGCTCCGATTCACCACCACTACGAAAAAAAGGGGTGGCCCGAGCCGAAGATCATCGTGCGCTTCTGGATCATCTCCATCCTTTTGGCGCTGTTCAGTCTGGCGTCCATGAAGCTCAGGTGACGCTCGTGCTGCTCGCAGATCGAAGTGTTGTCGTGGTTGGTCTGGGCCGAAGTGGCATCGCGGCCGCTCGTTTGTGCCTCGACAAAGGCGCACGCGTCACGCTGAACGATGCGGCTTCGCGCGAGCGTTTGTCCAAAGAAGCGTTGGCCCTGGAAGCCGAAGGTGTTCGTGTCCTCGCGGGTGGACATCCGGACAACCTCTTCGACGGCATCGATTTGTGCGTCATTTCGCCCGGTGTGCCTTCATTTCCAGCCCTGGAAGCGTTCGAACGTTCCGGCGGTGAAGTGATTGGCGAAATGGAACTCGCTTCACGTTTCGTCTCCGCGCCCATCGCCTTGATTGGCGGGACGAACGGCAAGAGCACCACGACGGCGCTCGTCCACGCGATGCTCGAAGCGTCTGGACAAACATCGTTTATCGGCGGCAATTTTGGTGTGCCTTTGGCCGAGGTTGTTGGGACAGACTTTATGTCGCTCGTGCTGGAAATCTCGAGTTTCCAAGCCGAACGCGTCCCCACCCTGCGCGCGCGCGTGCACGTTCTTCTGAACATCACCGACGACCACCTCGATCGGTATCCAGACTTCGCCGCGTACGCGCACGCCAAAGGCAATCCATTCGAGCGCATGACCGCGGAAGACACGGCCGTCATTCCGCTCGGTGATGACATCGTCAAAAAGCAAGCCGATCGTGGTCCAGCACGACAAGTCACCTTCAGCGAATCCGACGCTTCCGCGATGGTGGCGCGCGATGGCGACGCGATTGTCGATCGGGTGACGGGAGCGCGTTATCCGCTGGCGCTTTTGCGCATCAAGGGCACGCACAACATCGCGAACGCTTGTGCTGCCATCGCCGCAGCAACGGCCATGGGCGCCACGGAAGAAGGCATCACCCGCGCGCTCGGCAGGTTCGAGGGACTCGGGCATCGCACGGTGCTCGTCGGCGAAGTGGCTGGCGTTCGGTATTACGACGATTCCAAAGGGACAAACGTTGGCGCGTCGGTCGCTGCGTTGCGCGGCTTGGAAGAGCCGAAAGCTGTTCTCATTGCGGGCGGTCGAGACAAACTTGGTGATTACGGACCGCTCATCGCGGCGCTCCGGGACCGCGGTCGAGCGCTCGTCGTGATTGGTGAAGCAGCAGACCGAATTGCCAGCGCGGCCACAGGGTCTGTCCCGACGCACAGGGCGAATTCGATGCTGGAAGCCGTGCAAATTGCACGTTCTTTGGCCCAAGCCGGGGATGCGGTTTTGCTCAGTCCTGCATGTTCGAGTTTCGACATGTTCCGGGATTACAAGGACCGCGGGGATTCGTTTGTCCGTGCGGTACGAGAGATGCCTGAAATGCAGGAGATTTCATCGTGAACGGCAGCGCCCTTATCGACGCGATTCGCCCCTCGGGGGACCGAAAGCACTCGAGCGCGCCCCCGCCGAGAAACCGCCACGTCGCGCCCTCGAACCATCCCATCGGTAAAAATACCAAGGAAGAGGTTCGTCCGGACGCAACACCTTCGAGTCAACCATTCGGGAATTTGCTCAAGTCGAGCCCTTCCGGGCCGGTGGATTCGGTGCTTGCCGCGGTGATCATCGCCCTGGTCGGGTTTGGCGTGGTCATGGTGTACAGCGCGAGCGCCATCGAAGCGACTGTGCGTCATCACGATGCGCAGTTCTTTTTGAAGCGTCAGGCGGTCTACGCGGTCACGGCCCTGCTCACGATGTGGCTCGTCAGCCGCTTCGATTATCGGAAATTGCGGCCGTTCACGTACCCGATTCTCGTGCTCGTCACGGGGCTTTTGGGTTTGACCATCATCGGTTTGGGGCACCGCGCAGGCAACGCGTTTCGCTGGATTGCGCTCGGTCCGATTCACGTTCAGCCCGCGGAAATGGCGAAGCTCGGCATCGTCATGTGGCTGGCCTATTCGCTCTCGAAAAAGGCCGACAAGATCAAGAGTTTTTCAGTCGGCTTTTTGCCGCATTTGCTCGTCGTCGGGGTCCTGATCTTGCTTTGTTTGAAGCAGCCGGACTTCGGTAGCGCCGTCGTTCTTTTGTTCCTGACGTTTACGCTCCTGTTTGTCGCGGGCGCACGCCTTCCCTACATCGCTGCGTTTACCGCGCTGCTTGGCATGGGTGCTGTCGCGCTCGTTCTCTTCAGCGACTATCGCTACAAGCGCTACCTCGCCTTCATCGACATGGACAACCACCGACAGGACTTGGCGTACCAGCCGTTCCAGTCCGTCATGAGTTTCGGTTCGGGCAGCTGGACGGGGCTTGGGCTCGGCAAGGGTTTGCAAGTGCTCTACTTGCCCGAAGCGCACACGGACTTCATCAGCGCGATCATCGGCGAAGAGCTTGGATTCCTGGGGATTTTGGGCCTTTGTGGTGCCTACCTGCTCATCGTTTCACGCGGCGTGAAGATCGCCCTCGAAGCGGCTGATGATTACGGAAGCTTCTTGTCGTTTGGCATCGCGACATTGTTTGGGGTCCAAGTACTCGTCAACTTGGCCGTCGCGATGGCCATCTTGCCGACGAAAGGTTTGACCCTGCCCTTCATGAGTTACGGCGGTTCGTCGCTGCTCGTGAACGCCGCCGGCGTTGGCATCATGCTCAGCGTGAGTCGTCCACGGACAAACGAAGTCGCTCCGGAAGTCAAAGCTCGCGCGAAAACCAGCGACGGCGCGCCCAGTGCGTCGGCCGTGATCGCCACTGCCGCAGACGAAGGAGCGTCCCAGTGACCACGATCTTCTTGGCGGGTGGCGGCACGGGAGGCCACGTTTTCCCGATGCTCGCAGTGGGCGATGCGATCACATCGTCCGATCCGTCATGTCGTGTCGTGTACGTCGGAACAGCTCGCGGGCTCGAAGCACGCGTGGTGCCCGAGCAGGGAAAACAGCTCGAGTTGCTCGACATTTTGCCGCTTCGTGGAGGCGGTTTGTCTGGGTTTGCCAAGGGCGTGAAAAACGCCGCCGCGGCCATTCCCGAAGCCCGCGACTTGGTACGTAAGTTCAATCCATCCGCGGTCCTGTCCGTGGGTGGGTACGCATCCGGCCCCGTTTGTCTTGCCGCACGAACCCTCGGTGTGGCCGTGGGCATCCTGGAACCAAACAGCGTGATGGGTTTGTCGAATCGGCTTTTGTCGCCGTTCGCCGTACGCGCGTACACGGCGTTTCCCGAAGTCGATCGGTACTTCCGGCCAAGCATCGTGCGTCGTCTCGGTGTGCCGCTGCGTCGCGCATTTACTCCGGCCGCGTACGAACCACGCGAAGACAAACTCGCCATTTTGGTCCTTGGAGGCAGCCAAGGAGCCAAGGCACTGAACGAAACGCTTCCGAAAGCGTTCGCGCGCATCAGGGACCGCGTGCCGTACTTGTCGATCGTTCATCAAACTGGCCGTGAACGTGAAGTCGAAACCCGCGCGCTTTACGATGGACTTGGTTTGTCGAACACGACTTCGGTCGTCCCCTTCATCGACGACATGGCGCAGGCGCTCGTGCATGCGGACATCATCGTCGCCCGTGCAGGTGCATCGACGCTCGCGGAGCTCTGCGCGATTGGTCGGCCCTCTTTGCTGATCCCCTACCCGTTTGCCGCGGACGATCATCAATTCCACAACGCAAAGTCGCTCGAACGTCGTGGAGCAGCCATCGCGCTGCGCCAAGACGACGCATCGATCGAACGCGTTGCCAGTGAAGTCGAACGTTTGGCGTTGTCCGCAGAACGACGCGTCGCGATGGCCGGCGCAGCGGCAGGCATTGGCGCTTCGGATGCAGCGATGCGCATCGCGACGGATTTGTTGGAACTGGCTCACGTCCGAGAAAAACGCAGCCTCTCGAAGGCTCGAGAAGGAGCTGTGTGATGTTTCGAGGGCGCGTTCGCCATGTTCACTTCGTTGGTGTCGGCGGCATCGGCATGAGCGGTTTGGCCGAGATTCTTCGGTCGCTCGAGTTCGATGTTTCCGGCTCGGATATCAAGGAAGGCGACAACACGCGGCGTCTCGCGTCACTCGGCGTGCGTATCGACATCGGTCATCGTGCGGAAAACGTACGTGGCGTCGACGTCGTCGTGTATTCGAGCGCGGTTGCGAAAGACAATCCCGAGCTCGTCGAAGCGACGAGTCTAGGCACGCCGATCATTCCTCGTGCCGAGATGCTCGCGGAGCTCATGCGCCTCAAGTACGGCGTGGCGATCGCTGGTTCGCACGGAAAAACCACGACGACATCACTCGTGGCCACCGTATTGCGCCATGCGGGACTCGATCCGACGGTCGTCGTGGGCGGAAAGATGGCCGCGTTGGGTTCGAATGCGCGGCTCGGTGCTGGGGATTTGCTCGTGGCCGAAGCGGACGAAAGCGACGGTTCGTTCCTGCGTTTGACGCCGACGGTTGCGGTCGTGACGAACATCGATCCGGAGCACCTCGATCATTACGGCAGCTTGGACAAACTCAAGGAATCGTTCATCGAGTTTGCCTCGGGCGTACCGTTTTACGGTCTCACGGTTTTGTGCATGGACCATCCGACGGTGCAGGACATCTTGCCGAGCATTACGCGGCGCACGGTGACGTATGGTTTGTCGCCGCATGCGGACTACAGCGCACGTGGTGTGCAGTTCCGAGGTCTCGAAACGAGCTTCAATGCCTATCGACGTGGCCAAGCGCTTGGCGGTTTTACCGTGCGCATGCCCGGCGCGCACAACGTGCTCAACTGTTTGGCGACGATCGCAGTTGCGGACGAACTCGAAGTTCCGCTCGACATCATCAAGCAAGCCCTGGCCACGTTTGGCGGAGTGGCCCGACGTTTTACCGTGGTGGGTACGCCGCGGGACGTCACGCTCATCGACGATTACGGCCATCATCCGGCCGAAGTTCGCGCTACGATCGAAGCTGCCCGACGAGCGTTTCCTGAAGAAGGTCGGCGCATCATCGTCGCGTTTCAGCCGCATCGTTACACGCGCACGCGCGACCTCTTCGACGACTTCACGCGCGCGTTCAACAACGCCGACATCTTGTTTCTCACGGACATTTACGCGGCCGGCGAAGCTCCAATTCCCGAAGTTTCGTCAGACAAACTCGTGCGATCGATTCGTCAACACGGCCATCACAACGTCACGCATGTGGCGGACAAGATGGTCTTGCACGAAGCGATTGCGCGCGTGGTTCGTCGCGGTGATGTCGTGATCGCGCTCGGTGCGGGTGACGTCAACAAGATGCTCGGTCGTTTGCGCACGTTTTTGGATGGGTTACCGGAAGACCAACCTCCTCCACGGGAGGGCACGACATGAGTGATGTTTTGCGTTCAAACCGTCGCTTGCGTGCGCCGAAGGTGCCAGTCGTGGCCGCTCCGCCGGATCCTTCGCCGGACTTGGATCACGATTCGCCCATTCCGCCGCCGGCAACGACCACGGTCAAACCTCCGGCGGCGCCGCGAGCCGTGTACAAACTTTCGCGCGCGATGGCGCTCGTGCTTGGCGTGTGCGTCGTGTTGTCGGCATCGATTGCCGTTGCGTGGGGCGCACGTCGGTACATCACGACAAGCCCGCGGTTTGGAATTCGCACGGTGTTGGTCGATGGAAACCGCCGTTTGTCCGCGGAAGACATCGCGACGCGAGGTGGTGTGACGATCGGTCGCAACATCTTCGAGGTCGATTTGGAAAACGCTGGGGCCACAATCGCGAACGAACCATGGGTCGAGAAAGCCGTCGTCACGCGCAAGCTTCCTTCGACAGTGAACATCAGCGTGGTCGAACGTGAAGCGTGGGCGGCCGCGACGATTGGCGGAGAACTTTATTTGGTCACGCGCGACGGCGATCCGTTCAAGCGCGTGAGCGAAGGCGATCCGTTTGACCTCCCAGTGATTACGGGCATCGAAGCGGAGAAGGTTTCACTTGACCGTACAGGTGTCGTGAACGCTTATCGACGCGCGCTCGATGTTGTCGAAGACATGGACCGCGCGGGAATCAGCAAGCGGTATCCGATTCAGGAAGTGCATCTCGAGAAAGACGGAACGATTGTCATGACAATCGGCAAGGATGCAATTGCCTTGCATCTTGGGCACACGCGCTTCCGCGAGAAGATTGAACAGGCGTCGCGCGTGCTTTCGGAGTTGTCGCGGCGCAAGGCACAACCATCGGTGATTTTTTTGGACAACGAGGCGCATCCGGAGCGTGTCGTCGTGAGGATGCGATGAACACAAAAGGAACACGCTCGAAATTTGGCCCTTCGTTGTCAGTCATGGCAGCGTCGCAAAACCTCCACGTAGGGCGAGAACCCTGGTCGAACACTTCGGGTGCACGGGAATGAAGAGCAGGATGGAGACAAGCGAAATTGTCGTAGGCCTCGACATCGGAACGACGAAGGTCATTGCCGTCGTTGGCGAGGTCGATGCTGACGGAATCACCATTCTCGGCGTGGGCAACGTCCCGTGTCGTGGCCTGCGCAAAGGCATCGTTTCGAACATCGATTGGACATCGCGATCGATTGCCGACGCGATCGAAGCTGCGCAGACGATGGCTGGTGTCGAAATCCGCACGGTTTATGCGGGTGTCGCGGGCAATCACATTCGCTGCCAAGGATCCGATGGGGTCGTGGCGATCGCGGGTGGTGAAGTCACGCCGGCGGATGTGGATCGAGTTCTTGAAGGAGCACGTGCCATTCCGATCGACGCCGATCGACAAATCCTTCACGCTTTGCCGCGCGAGTTCACAGTCGACAATCAGGATGGCATTCGCGATCCCGTCGGCATGAGCGGGGTTCGTCTCGGAACACGAGTCAACCTCATTACGGCAGCTACGTCGTGTGTTCAGAACGTCGTTCGTTGTGCAGAACGATGCAACTTGACCGTCGCCGATGTCGTGCTCGAACCGCTGGCAAGTGCTGAAGCTGTGCTTTCGGAAGACGAGAAAGAAATTGGCGTCGTTGTGATCGACATGGGTGGTGGAACAACAGATCTGCTGGTGTACGCTGACGGAGGCATTGCGCACGTCAGTGTCATCCCTGCGGGTGGCAACAACGTCACTGCAGATTTGGCCGCAGGTTTGCGCACTCCCATGGCCGAAGCAGAACGACTCAAACGCAACTTTGGTTGCGCACTTGGACGCATGGTTGCGGAGGACGAAGAGGTCGAAGTACCGGGAGTCGGCGGGCACATGCCACGGAAAGTTCCGCGTCGCGTGCTCTCGGACATCATCGAACCACGCATCGAAGAAATTTTTGCTGTCGTGCGCAAGCGTCTCGAAGACGCAGGTTTGCTCGATCAACTCGCAGCCGGAGCGGTGCTCACGGGTGGCGGTGTGTTGATGGAGGGCATGAGTGAATTTGCCGAGGAGATTCTCGGCATGCCGGTTCGTCTTGGCGTACCGGTCGGCATGCGCGGCATCACGCAACTCGTTGCGGGTCCGCAATACGCAACAGGCGTAGGTCTCGTGCAATACGGCGCCAACGCGCTTCGTAACGCACGCGATGTGCAGTCTGTCGAAGTTTCACAACGGCCCACGCCTTCGCGTGCGCCAGCGCCGTCACGTATCGATCGGCGCGAAGTGGTGGAAGAGTCGAGCGTCGAACGACGCGGAAGTGGACGGTTTTGGAATTGGCTGCGTGCAGCCTTCTAGTTTGGACCTTGGGGCTTTGCCCCAACCCAAACACGGGACGTTGAGAAAAGGTTTCGTAGGACAAACAAGTTGAACAGTGGAAGCGATTTCGCGGGGAAGAGGCGCCCCACGGAGTCACCCTGGGAGCGGGTGAGGCTCCCTTGGCCCGATGGCCAACCAAACATCTCGGGAGGCGTTTCATGAGTTTTTCGATTGAGTTTGCCGATGAGCACGCGGGCTACGACGCTCGCATCAAAGTCATCGGCTGCGGCGGGTCAGGCGGCAACGCAGTCAACACGATGATCAACTTCGGCCTTGAAGGGGTCGAGTTCATGGTCGTGAACACGGATGCGCAGGCCCTGAGTGCGAGCATTGCACCGATGAAGGTGCACATCGGCTCGAACGTGACGCGTGGCCTCGGTGCCGGCGCGGACCCTGAAAAAGGACGCAAAGCCGCTCTCGAAGATGTGCAGCGTCTCAAGGAGCTCATTCAAGGCGCGGACATGGTGTTTGTCACGGCCGGTATGGGTGGTGGAACGGGCACGGGCGCGGCGCCCGTCATTGCGCAACTCGCTCGAGAAGAAGGCTGTTTGACCGTTGGTGTCGTGACGAAGCCGTTTTTCTTCGAGGGCAAACAACGTTCACGCCGTGCCGAAGCGGGCCTCGCAATGCTCGCTGAACACGTCGACACACTTATTACGATCCCGAACCAAAAGCTTCTCACGCTCGGTGATGAAGAACTTTCGTTCGTCGATGCGTTCCGCAAAGCCGATGAAGTTCTCTACCAAGCCATCAAAGGCATCAGCGACCTCATCACGCAAAACGGCATCGTGAACGTCGACTTTGCCGACGTGAAAACCGTCATGCAGAACATGGGCCGCGCGCTCATGGGAACGGGTTGCGCCAAAGGTCAAGGCCGCGCGCGTCTCGCTGCAGAAATGGCGATCACCTCGCCGCTTCTCGACAACATCTCGGTCGAAGGCGCAATGGGCGTGCTCATCAACATCGTTGGTGGCCCCGACATGCGCATGAAGGAAATCGAAGAAGCCGCAACGCTCGTGCAAGAGCAAGCGCACGAAGACGCGAACATCATCTTCGGGGCGACGATCGACGAGACGATGGGCGACATGATCAAGGTCACGGTCATCGCGACGGGCTTCGAGCTTGCGGCACAAGATGCAACGCAACTCGCACAAGCAACGTTGACGACGGGCAATCGTGCGCATCATGCAACGGCAGTTTCGACGGCTCCGGCGATGGCCAGCCCGCTCGCGAGCGCGCTCACGAGCCCGGGCCCTCGTTCGATGCCCGCGCAACCGACGCAACGAACGCCGCCACGCGAGCCACAACGCGAAGAACCTGCGTACACGGTGCGCCGTACGCCGCCGCCTCAAGCAGCTCCGGCGTCGTTGTCCTCCGGGTCCACGCCGCGCGAACGTTCGACGTTCGTCCCGCCGCTCGACGCCGACTGGGATACGCCCGCGTTTCAACGTCGCGGACAGTGAGCAACCCCTGAGACGGTGATGTGCGCGATCGGAATGAGACCGCACGCCTTGATTTGAACGTTCGCTCCGGGCGCTAACAAGCGCCCTTCGCGAAGAGCCAGTCACGATGGGGGGGCTTCGCCGGCGGCTTCACAATCTCTTGGGCTTTCAGCCCAAGAGACTTCGCCGACGGCTGCG
>JBGAOI010000168.1:0-11657 GCA_044221885.1 Polyangium sp. (in: bacteria) | reverse complement strand
AATCGAACTCGATGCGTTGGCCGGACGCCGGCGTACCGCGCGGTACATTCATGATATCAAACGCGATCTCCTGCAATTGCGGCGTGCCATTTGGCCGCAAAGAGAACTTGCCAATTCGCTCATGCGCGACGAATCTCCCCATATTCAAGCAAATACGCGACTCTACTTGCGGGACACGTATGATCATGCCGTCCAAGTGATGGATATGGTGGAGACGTTTCGCGAGATCGCTTCGGGGCTGATGGATGTGTATCTCTCGGGCGTGTCGAATCGCATGAACGAAATCATGAAGGTGCTCACCATCATTTCGACGATTTTCTTGCCCCTGACGTTTATTGCCGGTGTGTACGGGATGAACTTCGATACGGACGCTTCTCCGTACAACATGCCGGAACTCAAATGGAAGTATGGGTATCCCGCGTCCATTGCTTTCATGGCGCTGAGCGTTTGCGGGCTCTTTGTGTTTTATTGGCGCAAGGGGTGGCTCAAGCGGGAGCGTGATACCGGCGATTAGGTGCGGCAGGTAAAACTATTTCGGCGGAGGTTCCGGCGGAGCAATCGTGGTTGAACCCGCGCCCCAGAACGACAGATTTTGTGGTGCGCCTGGAATGGGAATGGGGGCAGAAACGACGAGCTGGCCGTTGTTGAAGGTCATCTCGAAAAGGTCGCCGCCGTCGGTAAAACCATATACGCTTCCAGCCCAGAACGCGATTCCGAACACCGCGCCAAACCCTGTCGGTCCCCAATTCTTGACGAGCGCTCCGGTTTTCGGATCGACTTGGATCAGGCAATCGCCGCACCCATTTCCATTGACGGTCAAATACGTTCCGCCTCCTTTGACGGAAACGATGTCACCGCTCGAATTGTAGCCACTTCCGATCGACCCAATTTGCGTGATCTGGCCCGTCGTCGTGCTGATTCGAATGTACGTAGAACCTTGGTAGCCAACGAGCGCTTCCTCGTTGGGATCGAGCGTTCCTGCCGGAACGAACGAGAGCGAGTTCGGATAGCCACCGGTGGCAATTTCCGTGCACTTTGCGGTTGTCTTGTCAATCCAATACAATCCACCGAATGTCGTGGCGATGATTTTGGAATCTTTGTCAATCGCCAAGTCAATGACGCTCGAACAACCTTGGAAGGGTCCAACGACAGTGACTTGCTTGGAAATCGGTTCGAGTTTGTAAAGGGTATTCGAGCTGTGACCGAAAACTTCGCCAGCCATTTCGGGGGGACTGCCGCCACCGCCGTCCATCGGAAAAAAGAAACCACCTTCGCCCCCGCCACCGCTCGTTGCGGGCATGCCAGCTTGTCCGCCGGTCGAGGTTTGTCCTGCACTCCCACCGGCGCCGCCCGCACCACCCGCGTTGTTTCCTCCGCTGTTGCCGAATGGCAATTCGCCAGATGTCGCCGAACAACCTGTGGCCACGGCCCCGAAAGCAAGGCCAAGGCTCATTCCCAAAGTAAGGATCGTCGTGTAGTGCATGCGCTATTCTCCCGAACAAAGTTTCCAAGCCAATGTGGGTAGAGCAAGAGGTTTGTTGCTCGAGCGCAAGACAAAAAACAGAACGCCTGCTCGACGGTGGGGGGGGAAACCGGAACAGGCGTTCGACAAGATGACTATGCAACCCGTGAGCCAAGTGTGCGGCGATTAAAAATCAAGAATTTGGGCGGATCCTCGCGATGGTGATATTGCAATTCTGCAATCCGGAGCTTCTTCGCGTTACAAATGCGTGAGCTCAGCTTCGGGGGCGGGCGAAAACATCACGAATGACGTCAAAAAAGGTGCGGTCTTTGTAATCGCGAAATTCGCCAGCATCGAAATACACGCCGCCGCACGCGGAACATGCTTCATACCAAAGGTGCGATTGTTCTGGGTCCACCATACGCACCATCGGCGTGCCATCCCGCGGACAACAGACATGGCGCATCGTATTGTTTTTTCGACCTATGACGGGATCGCCCGTGTCAATGGCTTCTGAACCTCGCATGGACTTGAGTCGTTCGTTTTCACGACTATCGAAAAAAAGTCCTTTGCAGCCCGTGCATCGATCCACCTCGATGCCTTCGAAGACGACGATCTCCATGGATGCTTTGCATTTGGGGCATTTCACGATCGATTCGCTCCTCGTTATCACCTCGTTGGTGGGGCGGACGGGCAAACCTGGTGACGGACGACGTTGCTGGTCAAACGTTTTCGTAATGCGGCGAGTGGAACGTGCGCCGCGCGAGTCATCGCGAAAGTAGACCTTGATTTTCCAGCATCGTGCGGACTCGACCAGCAACGTCGACGGAACGTGCTTCGTCACCGTGAACGCCTATCGCATCGAATCGACTCGTTCGCGCAAGCCGAAGTCCATTGTCGCCTGCGATCATGGGATCATGAATGACAAACCCCGGATCGTCCTTCGGAAGGAGTGTTCCGTCGGGTCGATATCCACGATCTGCGTAGGCTTCACGCAAATAATCGAGCCCACCCGTGCGCACGTAGTCGAGCATCGGCCCTTCGAACGGGCCGATGAAAGGAACGTCCATTGCCAAACCCTCGAATGCTCCATCGAGGATCGCGTCGGCAATCGAGCGATTCGACGTGGCGACTTCGAGCAGTGGGTCGGTTGCTTTTACGGCAAAAATGCGTGCGCCTTGCCACTCAGCCACACGCAAGAGTGCGACACATTGATCACGTACGGTGTTGCGAACGTCTTCAGGATCTGGATCCGGCCGAATTGCTCCGCCGTGCGCCGGATAGGACACGAGTGCAACGATCTTCGCCCACGATTCTTTGGCGTGCGCAATCGCGCGCTTGATCGTTCGGTCGTCGATTCCCGGACCACCGCAAGCGATGCTTGCCATCGTCGCAAATTTGTAAATATCCCGGGGTTCTTCCGCACGCAAACCCACGGTGACATTGAGACTGACCGCACGCATGGAAGCGGAGACTATCTCATGCGTTGGGGCTTGGGTAGAGTCATTCTGCGAAGTTCGTACGAGGCGCTCGCCGTGTCACGAATGCGTCACGTGCCCGCTGTTCGTCGACGTTTGCGTGAGCGGGCGAGACCAACCATCGAGCAGGCGGCGATGATCCAAGCGGCTGAGTTTTGTGATTGACCGGCGGTTCGACATCCGCATGAACCGCCTTCGGTATCACCTCCACCCACGCCGACACTGAAATCGCAAGGGCTATTTTTGATGACGTCCGGTTCGCCCCACATGGGTTCGTCCGGGGGAAATCCCGTGGCCATCCCTTGGGGTTCGGTTCGTGAATAACACGCGTTGCATATGACCGTAGGAGCTGGTCCGTCATTTCCGGACAAATCTTTCGTGGACAAACGAAAACACACTGCCGTTGGTGCCGTACCTTGAAGGGTTGCCGTCGTGACGCGGTATCCCCAAGCTGTGTCGCCCGATGTAATGACGGAACTCGTGCTCGCAAGCTGGTTTGTCAAGGCACTATCTGCGAACGCGTCGATTTGCAAGATGGCCGGCGCCTCTTCTTCGGAAGCCGGAATCGTTTGCGCATGGACCCAAAGCGCAAGATCGCTGTCGAAATGACAATCTCCGCCGCTGCTCTTGAAATCGGCGTAATCGTGTACTCCGTAATGGGCCGTCGTCACGCCTTCTGGAGCAACGACGTCATCGGGACGGGCCGTAAAACTAAATGACTGGGTTGCACATCCGGCACAGAATGTTCCACTGATTGTTACTTTTTGGTCGGGCATGGGCTTCGGCGACACGCGCGCAGCCAACGTGGCGACTTGGGTGGGAAATGCGCCTGATGCATCGACGAGCATTGCGGGATTTCCGTCAATGGTCACGGTGACTTGATCCAGTGAGATACTGAATCCGTTGAAGAGAATGATTCCATTGGCTGGATAGTATGCGCCGTCCGCGGGAATCGTGGATGTCAATGCCGGTGCTGGAGGGCTGCATGCTTTGGCTTCCGCAGGCAAAAGCGCGGCGGCTGCACAGATGGAACCAAGAACGAGGGTATTGAAGTAAAGGTGTTTCAAGGGACGCATTACGCGAAGATATCACGAAGGCATCGTTGCGCCAATGATCATCCGTGCGGCCGATTCTCGGAGCGTGGTAAATGCCGTTTTGACCACGTTCATGTGCGCGTACGCTGGCTCGTGCACGCTCATCAAACCGTGCCGCGCTGTCTTCACGTCGCGGTGTGGATCAAGAGCTTTTCGAGTGCGCCCCGCAATCGTTCGGGAATGGGTACGGGACGACGCGACAAGCGATCGACGAATACATGTACGAAATAACCTTCAGCCGACGCTTCTTGTTGATCGCGGGCAAAAAGTCCAATTTCGTAACGGACGCTCGAACGGCCCAGTTTTCCGACCGCAAGACCGGCGTCGATTTCATCTGGAAATGCAAAACCTCGCAAATAACGACAATGCGATTCCGCTACGACCCCAATGACTTCGCCGGCCACGATATCGAGACCTCCGTCGCGAATGAGGTATCGATTGATGACGCTATCGAAATACGAATAATATACGACATTGTTGACGTGCCCATAAATGTCGTTATCCATCCACCGGGTAGGAATCACCTCGAAATGGGGATATTCGCGACGTTCGCGCGTTTTGGAAGTAACTTTCGTCGATTCGGTCATGGTCCTTCACCAATATGAAATGGCCGATCGAAAGAGGGAAACGACGAGTTTGTCGTCGATGGGTTTGGGGGCATTGGCAATGAGCCGAGTTTGCGCCATCGTTCCCGTCGTTAAGGCATCAATGTCGTCGGACGCATAACCCACAGCGCCGATTCCGTTGGGCATACCGGCAGCTTGCATCATCCGACAAACCTGGTCGGCCAAAAGATCACCAGCGTCGTCACGCCATGCGCCACGAATCTCGGCACCGAGAAGTTTGGCACATTCGAGGTGCCGGTCCGGGTTTGTTGAGCCAAACGCTCGGAACACGGCAGGGGCATTGACGATGACGGCAACGCCGTGCGGAACCAGGGGTTTGTCTTGGGGATAGTCGGGCATGTGAAACGCGTGTCGAAGGCCGGCGACGGCGTACGACATCGCATGAGGCATGTGCACTCCGGCATTGCCAAAGGCGATTCCAGCGAGCGTCGCGGCCCAAGCCATCGCTTCGCGCGCTTCGTGATCTGCGGCGTCTTTCACCGCGCGTAGGAAATACTTGCCCGCAAGCTCGAGCGCCTTCACGCAACCAATGTCGCTCCATGGATTCGCGCCTTGACTCATCGGTCGCGCCGCAGGGTTTGTCGGGCGCGCACGCGAGCCAAAAGGACGTGCCGTGTAGGATTCGAGCGCGTGGCTGATCACGTCAAATCCGCTCGCAGCGACCACGGATGTTGGCAAGGTATGTGTGGCGTTTGGATCGACAATCGCCCGCGACGGACGTAATAACCGCGAGGCAATACCCGTCTTCGCCTTGTGTTGCGTGTCGTCGAAGATGGCGATGCCAGTACATTCGCTTCCCGTTCCTGTGGTCGTGGGGCAGGCAATATGCACGGGAAGCGGACCAGGGACGGGCAGACCTCGACCGAGGGGAGGCGTCACGTAGTCGTTGATTTCGGCTGGATAGGTCGCAAAAAGCAGTGCGGCTTTGCATGTGTCCATGACCGAACCACCACCGACGGAAACGTAGCCGTCGAACTTGCCATCGCGGGCAAACTCCGCGGCTTCGCGAAACGATGCATCCGTGGGTTCGACGAGAACGCGATCGTAGACGCCTACGTCGCAACCTGCTTGGACCAACGCGTGGCGAGCGTCATTCAAGAAAGACAAACTGGCCAAACGAGCATCGGTGAAGAGCGCAACCCGCCGAGCACCGAGCGCGCGGATCTCATGGCCAACTTCGTTGATGGCACCAGGACCGAACGTCACCGCCGACGCATCGACCGCAAATGCTCCGTCGCCCTCAGCACCCAGGGAGAACCCCAAACAACAACGCATGCGGCGCATGGTACGCGGAATCGAACGTCATGCATGCCTGCTCGTGCGTCGCGTGCGCTTGTGTAACGAGTCGAAGCCGGTACACTCGCGCGGCCCGTCGACCTACGACAGTCGCGAAATGATCATTCCATGACCGAGCAATTTCCACAGAAGGGACGTGCACTCGTCGTTTACGACGACACGGACGCGCGCACCGTCTTGGCTACGTCGATGCATCGTGCTGGCTACGATGTCGAGTTCGCTAGCACTGCCCGTGATGCCCTCACGAAGGTGAAAGAAATCCTTCCGAACGTGGTGATCACGGACCTGCACATGCCCGGGATGAGCGACACCGCGCTCTTGCGAGAGATTCGGAGTGTCGCGCCCGAGATGTCCATCGTTGTGCTCACGACGTCGACAGGAATCGCGCCTGCGCTCGAAGCTGTGCGTGCGGTCGCCGATGACTTCGTCACGGAACCAGTGCATCCCGACGCGCTTCATTTTGCGGTCGAGCGTGCCGTAGGCCGCAAGAAAGAACGCGCGGAAACCGAGCTGCTGCGGCGAACACTTGCCGAATTACGTGCTGCACATCTGGCTTTGCAAGCTGAACGCGACTTTGTCTCCACCGTGCTCGCGACGATTGATTCGCTCGTTGTCGTGCTCGATCGCGACAAGAACATCGTGCACTTCAACGCGGCATGCGAGAAGGCGACAGGGTATGCCGAAGCGGAAGTGCGCGGGCAAAACGCGCTGGAGATGTTTGTCGAGCCCGACGAATGCGCGGCATCGGTCGCTGTTTTCGACGCCCTGTTGTCAGGACAAATAAGTCGGAACACAAACGAAAATCATTGGCGCTCAAAGGATAATGGACGTCGTCGGGTGACCTGGACGAACTCGGTGCTGTTCGACGAACGAGGACAAGTGCGATTCATCGTGGCTTCGGGCGTGGATGTCACAGACTCACGCAACATGGAGGCGCGGGTTCGTCGAACCGAACATTTGGCGTCGATCGCGACGTTCTCTGCTGGCGTTGCGCACGAGATCAAGAACCCGCTGAATGCGGCGATGTTGCATCTTCAACTGCTCAGCCGTTTGTTGGGCAAACCTTCGCCGGATCTGGAGTCAGCGCGCGAGGCCTCAGGGATCGCGTCGGGGGAAATTCGTCGCGTGGCGGCGTTGCTAGAGGAGTTCTTACAGTTTGCGCGTCCGGAAAAACCGCAGCGTTCGATGACTGACTTACGCCAAATTTGCGACGATGTGGTGGCGTTATGTCGTGTCGAAGCTGATGCGACGAACATCGAGCTGAGCGTGACGGGCGAAGCTTCGCTGGAAACTCGTGCCGACGATGCGCGTATGCGCCAGGTGGTGCTCAACCTCGTGCGTAATGCGATCGAAGCGGTTCGAGCCAACGGGCATATTCAGATTGATGTGGCGCGTTTGGATGATCTGGCGCGCGTTCGTGTGCAGGATGATGGGCCGGGACTCGTGGCGGACGAGGTCAAGATTTTCCAGCCGTTTTTCACGACAAAAGAAAAAGGAACCGGACTCGGATTGGCGATTACCCATCGCATCGTGACGGACCACGGAGGCGACATTGCGGTCGAGAGTCAGCCCGGAAAAACCACGTTTACGATCTTGTTGCCGATCGAAAAAGAAGCGACGCGACGCTAACTGGGTGCGCCCCTCTTAGATCCATTTTTCTCTTCGATACCAATCGAATGTGCGTCGAAGGCCATCGTCGACCGGGACGTTGGATTTCCATCCCAGTGATTGCCGCAGGTGGTCGCTTTTGCAGAGCCAAGCTTCCGCGGCTCCCATTTTAGCTTTTTGGCGATTGAAGAGGCGCGGTTGTTTGTCGATCATCGTGGCGAATTCTCCGCCCATTGCGGCGATACTCACGAAGAATTCGGGTAAGTCCAAGGTGCGCACGCGTTTGCCGCTGGCTTTGACCATGGCTTCTTGAAAGGCTTCCCAAGTCACGGGTTGGCCATCACAAACGAAGTAGCCCTGAGACACTGCTTTTTCGTGCGTCGTGGCGAGCAAAATGGCTGCGACGAGGTCATCGACGTAAATGGCCGAAAACCAGCGTTTGCGATTGCCGAAATAAACATTGCGCCCACGTTCGATTTCCCGAAACAAATTCAGGTAATCCGCATCTCCAGGGCCGTAAACCCCCGAAGGACGTACGATTGTCCAAGGTAACGCCGTACCGATATTTTCAACGATCTTTTCGGCTTCGAGTTTGCTTTGGCCATAGAACTCAATGGGACGCCGTTCGCTCGATTCGATATGCGGATTCGACGGCGTACACGGTCCGTAACTCGCGAGCGAACTGATATGTACGAACCGTTTGACCTCGGGATGCTCCTGTCGCAGCGCATCGAGCAGGTTTTTCGTGGGCATGACATTGGCTTGCCGAAAGTCCTCGTACGACACGTCCTTGGTCGCGCCCGCAACGTGCAATACGTAATCGGGTTTTTCCGTGCGAACAATGTTCTCGAGGGTTCGCGTGTCGCTGTATGCAGCTTCCACGGAGCGGCCTTTTTTGGCAGGAGGTGAACCGGGGCGACGTATGGCAATGACGTCGACGCCGGCGTCGAGCAAAACATCGCGCAATCGCCCACCAATGAAACCACTGGCACCCGTCAAAAGAACTTTTCCCGAAATATTCGTTTCGTGCACGGCGCAGTGTTGCCTCAACTGGTTTACGAAATCAAGTAGAAATGCCGCTGGAACGGTAATACCCGTCCAACACGGTGACGAGGTATTTGCGTCCATCGGAACGTCTCGCGCACATGATGACGTGTTGCGGACGGTGTGCGTAGGAATGGTGCTGAAATCAGCAATCGGAGAGTAATCCACATTCTGGGTGCTATCGTGGCTCCGGCAAACGCCGCGTCATGCTTTGGGGGGCACGATGGCAATGAAATCAATTGGCAACGTATGGATGAGGATGTTGGCCGCATCCGCCGTCGTCGTCTTCGGCTGTTCTGATACCGACAAACCTTGGGTCGCGGGTTATTCCAATCCAGATGACGGCGGCGTGGGCGGAATGGGTGGGGGTCCGAGCGTCGATCTTGGAATCTATCGGTTTCGGGCCGGAAGCGACGGATTTTTGATGAGTCACAAGGGAGAACCATTTCGTCCATTCTGGCCCATTGGCGTCAATTATGGCCATGGAATTCCAGGAACCAGTGCGGGGGAATTCGCCGCCACGAGAGAACAAATTGCCGAATTCATTCGCGCATCGTCGGACCTCGGTGCGAACTCGATCCGTGTATATACGGTGCAATCACCTCTCTTTTATGAAGAATTGCGCCGCCATAACCTCGAGCATCCCGACAAACCGTTGTTTTTGCTTCAAGGCGCGTGGCTGCCCGAACCTGCAGAAGAGCCAGATGCTTCCGGCCCTCCGAATTACTTCGCCCAGTGGATTGAAGAGTTTTTTTCGGACGAACTGCTCAAGGCAGTCGATGTCGTTCATGGCAATCGCGACATTCTACCGGGAAGCCCAGAACGTCCGCTCAATTATGGCCGGGCGTTTGGCACGTATTCGGCCGATGTTTCGCCATGGCTCTTGGGGTGGCTCATTGGACGTGAAATGGAACCGCTCACGATGCAGAGCACGCACGATCTCTATTATGCAGCGCATTGCGGTGGCGTTCCGTGTACCGCCGCGTATACGGGCGAAGTCATGTCGATCGCCGAGGCCACTCCATCGGAGGTATTCGTGACCAAATACCTCGATCTCGCGGCCAAATACGAGGCGCATCATTACGGTGAGACGCATCCGATTGCATTTTCGAATTGGCCAACGTTGGATCCTATCGATCACGTCGTCGAGTTCGGATTCGATGACATGGAGTCGCTCGACTTACGCAAAATCAAAGTTGCGGAAGCTTTCGAGGCGGGACTGTTTTTCTCGTACCATGCATATCCGTATTATCCGGAGTTCATCCTGCACGAACCTGCATATCAAGTCGCCGATGACATCGGTCCAAATTCGTACGCTGGGTACTTGCAAGAGTTGCGCAAAGAATACGCTGGGCGAACATTGCTCATTGCCGAGATAGGATTGCCATCGAGTCAAGGGTCGGCTCATTTTGCAGCGTCGGGTTTGACGCACGGGGGACTGGACGAACGCGAGCAAGGTAACGGAGTTTTGCGATCTCTACGCACGATTACGAATGCGGGAATCAATGGCGCCTTCGTTTTTGAAGTGATCGATGAATGGTGGAAACGCGCTTGGGTCGTCGAAAGGCTCGAATTGCCGGCAGATCGGCGGCCACTTTGGTACAACGCGATGAGCCCCGAACAGAATTTTGGGTTTTTGGCGATGCGACCCGGTACCGAGGAAAACCATCACGAAATCGATGGCCTGGGCCGAGACTTTCCAGGCCCTCCGAATGCGCAACAAGATGCGCAAAGTGTTGCGGTTCTCGATACGTATGATCCGATGCGTACATTGCGAGCGCTCACGATCGATAGCGACGAAGGGTATTTGCACGTGCTCTTGCGCGTGGAATCGCTCGACCCCGACGGCAATGGCGCCGTCGATTGGGACAAGGTCGATTATGTATTGGGAATCGATACAATCGATCCAGATCGTGGCGATAGCTGTTTCGATCCCATGTGCAAACTCAGGACCGAGCGACGCATCGAATTCGTCCTGCGCCTAGATTCCGCGAGCAATGTAACCTTGAATGTCGATCGACCGTATGACTTGGTTGGCGTTTGGCACGGCTTTCGTGAACCTTGGCAAATGTATCACACGACGAAAAACGACGACGGTAACTTTGACCTCATGCGTACCGTAACAAACGACGCGTTTTGGTATGCCGGAAAAGAAATTGCGCCCGTGCTTTATCAAGAGGTAGGGCGGCTTCGAATGGGTACGGAAATCGCCACGACAAACACGAGCGTGTGGTATTCGATCGAGGAAGGAACCATCGAATTGCGCATTCCCTGGACATTGCTCAATGTGACAGACCCTTCGCAGCGGATGGTGGTGGACGATTTCGTGGATGGAGCGAAGAACGCTGCGACCGAATTACAGATTCGACAAACGCCGGAGATTGCGGTCGTTGTGGCCGCATTCGGTGGGGCGGGGGAGGTCGAAACAACGATTGTGGACACATTGCCGCGAGCGACAAAAATGGGCGGCGCGATTTGGATTCCGGCCGCAGGTGCAGCGGTTCACACGTGGGCCGTGTGGGACGCAAATCCACGTTATCGAATGGTGCGGAAGCAGTCGTTTGGAATCGTTCAGGAAGGGCTTTCGGCGATTGTTCCGGAAAGCGCGCGGTTGTCGCCGTAAATCATTGGCACGCCATCGGCATGCCCGTGCAAATGTTGCTGGCACACTCGGCGTTCGTGGTGCACGGCTGCCCGGTGCTGAGCAAGCACGTACCCGCGCCATTGCAGGAATTGACGCCGGTGCATGTGGTCGTTGCGAACGGATCCTCGCTGCCGACTGGCAGCAACGAACATGCTCCGACCGAACCCATCACGTTGCAGCTTTGGCAGGTGGCGGTACACGCGTTGTTGCAGCACACGCCGTCGACACAGAAATTGCTCAAGCAATTCGAGGCCATGGTGCAGGTTTGTCCGGCTTTTGCTTTGCACATGCCGTTGCCATTACACGCGTTCGTGACGGAGCACGCGGCCCCGTCTTCTTGATTGGCCGGAACGTTGGTGCACGTTCCGACCGATCCAGGCACGTTGCACGATTTGCAGACTGTCC
>JBGAOI010000167.1:0-11704 GCA_044221885.1 Polyangium sp. (in: bacteria) | reverse complement strand
GTGATAGTTGCGGGTTTCGACCTCGACACACGTTTTTTTATCCTGGAGATCAATACGCTTTTGATCTGGTCGAACCGTTGGCGCAATTGGTGGAAATGGGTTTGGCGGACATTGAAGTGCATTTGCATCACGAAGGCGACACACGGGCGTCGCTCGAGTCCACATTTCGTCAAACAATCCGAAATTTGGAGGCTCATGCCGTTGTTTCGCATGTGCAGGGTCAGCCACGCTGGGCATTCATCCATGGCAACTGGTGTTTGGCAAATGCGCGAGCGGACGGAGCTCATTGCGGTGTGGACGATGAATTGGATTTGCTTTATTCGCTCGGGTGTTATGCCGATTTTACGTTTCCTTCGGCGCCGGATTCTACGCAGCCGCGTCTTGTGAATTGCGTGTATTACCCGGATGGAGACGTGCGGCGGCGGCGCGCCCACGAATGGGGAAAACCTGCACGGGTGGGGGAGTCGAGACGAAATCGGCTGTTGTGTATGCAGGGGCCCTTGGCAGTTTGTCGCCGCGAAGGTCGTGGTTTGCCCTTGCGTATCGATTCTGGGGCCCTTACGGCGCGCGATCCCGCCACGATCCGACGATTCGAATCGTGGCTTGCACAAGGTATATCGATTCGCGGCCGCCCTGAATGGGTCTTCGTGAAACTCTCGACACATGGGGCATCTTTTCGAGAAGCATCGAGCCTTCTAGGAGCGCCGCAGCGGACATTTCACGAAGATGTTTCGGATTGGTCAAGACGAACGGGCGTACGTTATCATTATGTGACGGCGCGAGAAATGTTCAATGTCGCACGGGCAGCCATGGACGGAAAACGAGGAAATCCGTCCGACTTTCGCGATTACGAGATTCCTCCGGCTGCTCGCGCACGTTCGGGATGAAATGGTTTACCACGGAACGATTACACGTCGATCAGTCCAGCACGGAGCGCCAAACGCGTCAGATCGGCGACACTGTGGGTGGCCACTTTGGCGCACAATCGGGCGCGATGTGTTTCCACAGTCTTGACGCTGATCGCCAAGTGTGCCGCGACTTCTTTGGCTGAACTTCCCATTGCCAAAAGCCGGAGCACTTGCCGCTCGCGTTCGCTGAGTGACGCCACCATATCCGTACCGTCGCGCCGTTGCAATGCGCGCACCATGGCGGCGCTCACGTCCGAAGAAACGGCGGTTCGTCCTTTTGCAACTGTACGGATCGCTTCGGCAAGTTCCTTCATCCGGCAGCGTTTGGAAAGATAACCGTCAGCACCGGCGCGCATGGCTTCTCCCACGCGAAATTCATCGCGAAACGTCGAAAGTACGAGAACACGCGAATGACCTTGCGTCTTGATTTGGCGAATCAGTTCGATGCCACAACGATCGGCGAGCGACAGTTCGATGACGACGATGTCGAATGCCTGCTTGTTTTTCTGCGTCAGCGCATCCTTGGCACTTTCGGCTTCGACGACCGACGTGACGTCTGGTTCGTCACGAAGTACCTTGGCGAGCGATTCTCTCACCACGTTTTGATCATCGACGAGCAACAACTTCATGGTTTTCCCCCCAAACCCCACCCTTATCGCAGGATCGTCGAACCGCAAAACCCGAAAGATGGCTCGGGTTTTACCTGGTCTGTGGACGAACGGCATTTCGACCCTGCCAAACTTGGGTTCTGTTGGCGACATAGGACAGGACGAACGTTACGCCCGGACGTACAATGTTTCGAGGCCACGAATGATGTAGCCGGACTTCCAACGAGGTTCGGTGACGAGTTGCAATCTGGGCAATCGGCGCAAGGTCGTCTCGAACAGAATTTGAGCTTCCATGCGGGCCAACGCGGCCCCGAGACAGAAGTGAATGCCCGCCCCGAAACTCACGTGTGGATTGGGTGTACGGGTAATATCGAAGCGGTCGGGGTCATGAAATGCGGAAGGGTCGCGATTGGCTGATCCAAAAAGCAATCCGATCTCGGCGCCTTTGGGTACGCGAACACCGGAGATTTCGACATCTTCCAGCACCCAGCGTTCGAAGAGTTGCAAGGGCGTATCGAAGCGAAGCATTTCGTCGATAGCGGTCGAAACGAGGGTTGGGTCTTCTTTGAGTCGGGCGAGTTCTGCGGGATATCGAAAAAGTGCCCAAAGGCCGTTACCAGCCGCATTAACGCTCGCTTCATGGCCAGCATTGAGCAGCAAAACGCAGGTGCCAATCAGTTCGTCCTCGGACAACCGATCTCCGGAATCGACGACATTTGCGAGCGCGCTGATCAAATCATCGTGCGGGTGTGCGCGCCGCTCGCGCGCGAGCTCGCGCAGGTAATCACCGAATTCAATGCATGCTCGAACGGCGCGTCTTGCCGACGTTTCCGAGGGATGTAATTCGTACATGCCGCAAATGTCCGCCGACCAAGGTCGCAGAAGATGCCTATCGGCATTCGGAATGCCCAACAATTCGGCAATGACGGTCACGGGCAGAGGCTCGGCCAGCGTCGCTAGAAAATCGAATTCGCCAAGGTCCGAGGCTTGATCGACGAGTTTGTCGATGATCTCGCGAATATGTGGTCGAAGTTTTTCAATGGTCCGCGGCGTAAACGCTTTCGAAACGAGATTGCGCAAACGTGTATGATCGGGAGGTTCACGGTCGAGCATTCCATTGCGAATCACGTGCCAGAAGGGTGCATGTTCGATTGGTTCGTCCGGACGCCCCATTTCAGCATTCGTGGCGACGTGCAGATACGTGCGCCCGAAACGACGATCACGCAAAAGGGTCACAACGTCGGTATAACGCGTGACGAGCCAAAGGTTCAGCGTGGGGTGATAATGAATGGGCCCGTGGTCACGTAGGGTGGCGTAAATGGGGTAGGGATTCGCTACGAACGAAAGATCCGTTGGGTCGAAAGCTGCAAGTGATGCGGGAAGGGTCATTGCTTGTCGTCACGTTTGCACGTTTTTCGGCGCTCGAAAAGTATCCATGAAGCGAGGTCACCCATCGTGGCAAATTCTTTCCAAAATTCGCACACTCGTGTACCCTCGTCACATGTCGGTTCGTTCGTTGACTGTATCGTTCTGTCTGGCTTCAGCTCTGGTGCCGAGCACGGCGTCGGCCGCAGATCCTCCCCCGGAACCTCGAATGCAAGTCAATTTCCCCGTCGACTTGACCATTTCCGGGGCAGGTGCGGCTATTTGGCTAACAACCGAAATCCTCAAGAGCAAAATCGCCCCGTCGTCATGCCAATGGTGCACGCCACCGTCGGGCGATCTTGCGGTAAAAGGTGCGTTACGTTGGGACAATACGAAAAACGCGGACGTTGCCAGTTATGTGACTGGGTTTGCCCTGGCTCCCATGGCCGCGTTGGGGCTCGATGCCGCATCCGTGTACGCGCGCGGCGGCAGTTTTCGAGAATGGGGCGAAGACGCAACGGTCATTGTCGAATCGATTGTTGTCGCGGCAAACCTGAATCAATTGGTCAAGTTCGTGGTTGGTCGAGAAAGACCATTTGTGCACGATCTTGCTCCGGGCGAGAAAATGAATACGAAATCGCCCGGAGACAACAATCTCTCGTTCTATTCAGGCCATACGATGCTTGGGTTTGTCTCGGCAGTATCTGCCGGAACCGTCGCGAGTTTGAAAGGGTATCGTTCGGCGCCTTGGATTTGGGGCACGGGACTGACACTTGCAGCAGCAACGGGATATTTGCGAATTGCGGCGGATAAACATTACTTTTCCGACGTAATGACCGGTGCGATCATGGGATCAGCGGCAGGATTCCTCATTCCTTGGTTGCATCGTCCCACAACGAGCCCAGCTCGAGTGACTGGAATGGCCGCAGGACCGTTGCCCGCGGGAACGGGTACCCTCTTTACAATTCAAGGTATTCTGCCCTGAGTGCTTCGGCGACAAACGATCCTTCAACGTTATCGATGTCCATGCCAACCATGTTTTCGACCCTCAAGGAAAAACTGCAATTCGATTCGGCCTTTTGGCGTGAAGTCATGCTTGCGGGAATCAAACACGGTCCGGAAGCGTTCGTAAAATACAGTCCACCACTCTTCGGAATCGCGTTTGGCTTGGCACTACCTCTCACGCGACGCCGCGTGCAGGCAAACCTCGAACACATTCTTGGACCTCGCCCAGCGGCACAAGAAGCCCTCGAAGTCGCAGCCGTTTTTAGCAACTACGCGCATTGCCTCACGGAAGCGATGCTTGCCGGGGCGGATCGCGGATACGTCGTCAATCCGCGCACGTTCAGGTCGGACTATTATTACGACTGCATTGCCGACGGACGCGGCGTCATCATAGCAACAGCGCATACGGGTGGATGGGACGTCGCTGGTTCGATGCTGCAACGAGGTCGCAATCGCGACGTGTATGTCGTGATGGCGCGAGAGCGCGACTCGAATGCGCGAAAGATCCAAGACCAAATGCGGATGAACACCGGCGTCCACCTCGTGCACATCGGCGAATCTCCCTTCGATGCACTGCCGCTTCTGCGGCACCTGAAAGACAATTCACTCGTCGCCATGCAGGTCGATCGCGCACCGGCAAATATGCGTGCGCGCACCGTAAAGCTCCTGGACAAACCCTGGCGGGTCCCCGAAGGCCCCTTGCGACTTGCCGCTACAAGTGGCGCTCCGTTGCTGCCCGTCTTTACCCGTCGTGTCGACTTCCTCCAGTACGAATCGTTCGTGCATCCACCGATCCGTTTGTCGCGACGAGCCTCGAGTTCGGAACTCGACGATGCCGCGCAAAATGGCCTCTTCGGTCGTTCCATCAAAGACGAGTCGACCTCGGTAAAGCATGCCGACGCGATCGGTCACAGTCAGTAGCCGATCGAGATCGCTCGACACCATGATCACGGTCGCTCCTGCAGCACGTTGTTCGTGGCGCAAGAGTTCAAAGATGCGTTGCGACGTGACGGGATCAAGGCCCGCAGCCGGTTCGTCATACAAAACGATCTCGGCCCGCGCGATGGTGGCTCGAGCAACGCCGACGCGCTTCTTCTGTCCCCCGGACAAACCCGCCGGTAAGCGATCTTCAAACCCAGGAAGAGACACGACTTCCAGGCGTTCGGCGACACGTTCGGCGATCTCGTCATCGGGCAAATCGAAGAGCCGGCGCAGAGGAAAAGCGATGTTTTCGCCGACGGTCAGGTAATCGAAGAGAGCGTTGTTCTGGAACAACATGCCAAAGCGGAGACGAAACTTCTGCAGTTCCAGATCGCTCAACGCGTGTACGTCTTGACCATCGACGAGGATCTTGCCCGATTCGGGTCGAAGCAGTCCGGTGATGAGTTTGAGAAGCACGCTTTTCCCAGACGCACCGGGTCCGATGAGTCCGTAAAGACAACCTCGAGGAACGGACAGAGTTACGCCGCGAAGAACCGGCTGCCGGCCAAACGTTTTGGTGACGTTGTTGATCTCGATGAAGGGCTCGGCCAAGGGGGCCTCACCCGCTAGTTCGCAGCGAACGTCGTGCGTGAGACGTCGAGGCGAGGGTGGGATGGGAAGGACAAACCACGCACGGCCCCGGCAACACATGAATTGATGCCGGGATTGGACGGCCTGGTCGTCACGGTCACGCCAACAGCGCGGCCGTTTTGCACCGCTGCACAGATGTTGACCTCGGTGGATGGAGGCACGCCGCAACTGTTCAAGTAGGAGCCTCGGTTGAGCACGGCGCCGTATGAGCCCGCGGTGAGATCCGGTGGAGCATCCTTGCTGTAGTCCTCGACGTACTTGGCTTGAGCGCCTTCGCAACTCATGCCGCCAGCAAGGATGGGACGGCCGCCGCTTCCTCCGCCCAACGAGCCACCGCCTGCATTGGGCCCGGACTTTCCAGCGCCAAGACCACCGGACACATCGACAGCGACAACCTTGTCACCTTGCACGGTCGTGTTGTCTTTGCGTGCGCCACGTTTGCTCACGAGCCATCCGGCAAACCCAGCGATCAAGACGCCGACGACAGCGACACCAATGAGCGCTTTGTATTGCGTACCTTGGCGTTCTTTGACGACGACTTCTTCGAGCGCTTTCTTCTCTTGCTTGATGTCGCGGTTGAGTTTGGCCTGTTCAGCAAACGGCGCGAACTGCTCCCAGTCCTTGATGAATTTTTCATCGTTGACCGCCGTGTCGCGCAGGATGTTTTCCCCGATGAACGTGTTGGTCGCGATCTGTTGCAGAAGCTCGACGGCACTAAACGGACCGTGATCCATGCCATCTTTGATCACGACGTAGCGGGGGCTCGTATCCGCTTCGAGTCGCGCTTTGAGCTCGGCCAGTCGCGACGTGGGATTGTCCGTACGAACCTTCGGCGCTTGAACGACGGCAACCGGAAACGGACCACTCGGTAGTGGAGCCCGAGGAGCCGCGGGCATCGCGACAGCAGGTGCAGTTGGATCTGGCGGCGGGGGCAAACTTCCAAAGTCGATGTCGACAGCGATGCTGTCTTGTTTGGGCCGCGGCGCAGACGCCATATCTTGAAGGGCTTGAGCCAAGGCTCCGAGATCCGCAGGACGAGAATCCGCGGTTGCGACCAGAGCTTTGCCCAAGATCATTTCGAACTGCGGGGGCAAACCGGGCACCGCTTCGGACGGACGCTTCATGCCCGGACCAACACTCGAACCCGTCAGCATTTCATAGAGAATCGCGCCGACGCTAAAGACACTTGCCCGTGCATCACCAGGATTTCCAGATCGGGCCTCCGGTGCGACTGCTGCAATATCTGCCGGTAGGGTCGGAAGAACCTCCGCCTTGTCCTCGAGCAAACTCGAAGCCGAGCCGGTGAACAGAATGGCGGAGGGGTGAACGAAAAGCAGTTTTCCTTCGCTGTGCGTCTGCTGAATCTCAGAGCAGAGCGGCACAATGACGGAGAGCGCCTCGCTAAGATCGAATTTCTTGGAGGAAGCTCGACGCGCTTCGAGTTCAGCGCGCAAGGTGCCGGGAGTGATCGACATCGCCGCCACGTTACAGCCGAATGGCCTCAGTGCTCAATATGGTCGAAATAGAACAGGTTATCAGGACACAGCTGAAGGAGGCGTCTTGCCCCTCATCGCCCGTTCCTCTTCCTGGAGAACCGTGAAGACCAAGCCTGCGCCGATGACTGGAACGAGCCAGATGAGCTGTGCTTGAAGCACTTTTTGTTTGCGCTCGAAGACGGAGCTTCGGAAGACGCGGTAAGTGAGCCAAGATTGGAAAGAGACGAGCGCAAGAAACGCCGCCCCAAGAATGCCGTCGAAAAGGTCCATGCGAGTCGCGGGAACGTAGGGCCGGCTTTGCTGCACGCAAGGGGCCTCGATGACGAATGCATCGATGGACAGAAACAAGATCTGACTAGACTGCGCGCCGTGCACCTCGGCCGCCGTGTCGTCTACGTTGGAGTCGCTGTCCTTGGGATGCTGACGCCACTCATCTTCGCTTCCTTCAGTGGATGCAATTCGCTGCCGAGTGCGAGTGTCGATGCAGGAGATCTGCTGGGGGCGTTCGAACGAGATGCATCGATTGCGGATGCCGCGACCGACGCAGGGCGCAAAACCAACCCCAACAAGGCGAAAGATGGAGGCGTCGTTGACGCAGGCGCAACAAATGTTCCGCCTGCAACGCCCGTGTCGCGACCTCCAACGGAAGGCAGTTGCGTCACGCCCGATGGACAAGCCGATCGCGATGTGAAGCGTACGTTCGGACGACCAGTTTGTCCGGGCGCAGAGATTTTGGAGTGGAAAGATGCGTGGGGCGCTCCGCGATACGCCTGCGTAATCGCGCCGAAGGGCATCGAAACGCGTGCGCCCGTTCCGCTCGTTATCTTCTTTCATGACGCGGGAAAAACGCCTTCGAGTGTCGACAAGGAGACGACGCTTCGGAAACAAGCGGCTCGTTTCAATCTCACGGGCGATGCCGCACATGCCGGGTTTGTCATTCTGGCCCCCCAAGGTCGAGGCATCCAAGGCAACCGCGAAGGGGCAATGTTCGACGTCAACTACATCGCTGAAGACAATGTGGATGTGATGACGACCGATCACTTCGTGTCAGTGCTCACCGCACGAAACATCATCGATCGCCGACGCGTTTATGCCGTTGGGGTAGGGAACGGCGGCTTGATGGCGACGACCTACACGATGATGCGCGCGGACCGTGTGACGGCATTTGCAACGTTTGGCAGTGACCAACCTCGCGCCGCTTGGTCGTGTGCAGGTCCGCCACCACCGGGGTTTGTCTTGTATCGAGCCTGTGATCGCATCACACCGTGTGCATCGGTTGAGCGATGGCTCCGCGCGAGGGACGGCACAGGAGCAGAAACGACGTCTGTGCGTTTGGACAGTGGATCAGGGGAAGAGCCGAATTGCGCACTCGATAAAAAGTGCACCGCGATCGTCGGTACCGCGAATCACCGACGGTGGCCGAAGACACGCGAAGACGACATGTTGCGTTTTTTTGCTCGACGAACGTTGTCGGTTACTCCCTGAGATCCAGAAAAAAGCGCGGGCGAATCAGGCAGGGAGTGATACTTGTCGAAGGTCATGCAGGGTCCCTCGATTCCCGCTTCCGAAGCCGCGTTGAGTGCCGTTCTTCCGTTCATCGACGAAGCCGTCTTGGTGTTCGACGAGCACCTGATGTGCCGGCATGCAAGTGCCCATGTGCAGCGTATGTTCGGCATCGACACGGAATCGCTCATCGGACAAACGCGTCGAGTCTTGCTCGAACGACTTCTGTCCCCGATACGTGAACTCGGTGCACTGCACACGAGGCTGAACGAGCATGCAGTGATGCAGGCCGTGATCGAGTCCGATCCGATCGACATCGAGTCGGCCAACGCGCAGCGGATCGTGTGGATCTCGGCGCCCATCGTGGATCAAGGATCGACGGTGGGCCGCGTTGACATCGTTCGAGATCTGACGCGAGAACGTGTGCTCGAGCAGAAGATTGCCGAGATGACGCAGAAGCTCGAAGAAGCGTCGCTCGTTGATGCCCTCACGGGCTTGGGCAACCTGCGTCGCTTCGAAGATGAATGCGAGCGCGAGCATCGGCGTGCGCAACGCGTGTGGGACTCGTATGCGGTCGCGCGCGTCGACATCGACAACATGGCGGGGCTCAACGCGAAGCACGGACGAGCCAAAGGTGATTCGCTCCTGCGTGTGCTTGGCGAACGTCTACGAGCGGCACGGCGGCAATACGACATCGTTGCGCGTTGGAACAACGATGACTTCGCTTTGCTGTTGCCGTGTATCGATCGAACTGCAGTCCAACGCGTGCTCGAACGGGCAGCACATCAAGCTGTTGAAGCAGCGCGCGAAGCTGGCTTCGAGATCCAATTGAACGTGGGCGTTGCTGTTTGGACACCGCCGTCCGCCGACAGTGCAACGGATGTCCTGCAACGAGCAACCGCGGCGCTTGGATTGGCACGACAAACTGGGCCAGGATCACTGCATGTCGATCTCGACGGCACGGATTTCAAAAATGATCCGTTCGCATCGATTGGTGAACCGCCGGAACGTGTGGACTGACAGCCGACGTTGTGGAGCGCTTTCTTCACGCGACATGGCGATCATGACTTCAGGTTCTGCATGAACTTTTGCGGACTACCTCAATCGCTTATAGTTCATCCTTCAATGCGTCACATAAGCCATTGATCTTAAAATGAATTTCAACGCAGGCGACTCCACGCCCGTGGGCGGAGCCTGGGCTCGAAGCGACGTTGGTACGACGTGTGCTGCACCGCAACGGCATGAGTCGAAGACGGACGCAGTCGCAGCACCGAATTGATACGAACACAAAGCATCACGGCAACGACGAGGACGATCCCATCGAGGTGTTGATTCGGCGTTCGAGGCGACAACGACAACGTGGCGATACGCGGACAGCGGTGGTGTTGTTGCAACGCGCGTGTTCGCTGGATGAGTGGCGAGCGCGAAGCTTCACGTTGCTTGGTGCGCTCTTGACGAACATTGGGCGAAATAGCGATGCGGAACGTGCATGGCTACACGCGCGTTGGTTGCGTCAGCGAGCGGGTGAAGTGTCGCGAGCAGAAGTTACGATGCGATTGGTCGATCGTTTGCGGGCGTCACGAAACGCGTTGCGTTGAACGCTCAAGCAGACCGAATGGCGCCAATGTGGAAGGAGCGCAGCGTATTGCGGCCGCAGAAGGGACACGCCCAACCCACGTCAAAGTGTTCTGCTGTCGCGCTCATGGCGTGTGCGGGAGCGACTTCGCGCGCTCCACCACGTGATGCGGACCCTGCAACGACTTTGCGATTGTCGTCGAGCGTCGCCGTCAGATTCGCTTGGCATTCACATCGACTACTCACGCTGTGCTGACTCATGAATCTCCGAGATCGATTGTCTAGACAATCTGTTGAACGACGATGGTGGTGCTTATAAAGCGGGCTGACGTGAGGCTCAAGAGGTACTGGCAGTCGCCGCGCATCACAACTTCTTGACTTCGATGGCTTGGATCGTGGCGGAACCAGGACCGACGAGGCCGATCACGAACGTCGATCCGTCACTGATCTTCGCGTCGATCGAACGCCCGCCTTCGAGTGACATCGTACGGAGCAAGCCGCGCTCTTCGCCACCGGCATTCCGAACAGTGATGAACAAATGACTACGTGGTCGTCCGATCACGATGGCATCGGTGGTTCCAGATTGACAAACAAACGAACCTTTTCCAGTGATCGCCTTGGTATTGGCAATCGAGCAGGTCGTTTCGACTTGGGCCTCTTTCGCGGACTCGGCGAGGGCCGAGGCGATGACGGAACCACCACGAAGAACCTCCACGTCGTCGAGGTCGATCGCGATGTTGCGACTTCCGATCGCCACGAAGAAGCCGCTCGAGCCAGGCGCCGCCGTCAACGTGGCTTGTTGATCACCGGCTCCTGCTTTCGCGATCGTGAGCGTTGATGTTGCTTCTGTCGCTTCAGGATCTTCGAGCGACCGCAGAGCAACGTACACATCACCTGGTTGCGCAGCTCGGTACTTGAAGCGCACGGTCAAGTCATCACCCGCCTTGATGAGCGGAGCTGCTGCGGGCGCGTAATTACCGATCACGCGAAGGACATATCGACCTCCACCTGACGCGTGGAGATCGCTTATGCCAGCACGTAAAACATCGCGGGATCCATCGCTGGTGGCAGTGGCCGTGATGGCGCCAGCCGCCGGGGCGAACGACACACCGGCACCGGAAACTTGGCTGAGTTTGTCTCCAGAAACCCGAGTGGTCGTCGGTTTGGAATCCGAAACGGATGTTCCAACGTCGCCGGATTGCCCATCGAACTTCGTGGCCAACGCCTTGACTTGCTGATGCATTCGCGCAGGACCATCGCTGTCGTTGAATTTGCGTTCGTCCCAGACTTTGATGAGCGACGACATCAGACCCGCGAGCCGTTCGTCTTCAGCGTTGTGCTCGGCGAGCGGCATTTTGCAGGCGTTGTATTGCGTGCAAACTTCGACGCGACGCTCTTTCAACCTCGTTGCGAGGTCTCCCGCAGCGTGGATGGCTTCGATGCGTTCGTCGGCGCCTTTGCTCGAAGATGCCGTTTTGAGTGCGCCTTCAACGTTGAGCGCGCCAAAGTCGGCAGATACGTCGGCACAGTCTTCGCGAGCGATGGTGCCAATCGGGGCAGGGCAGGAGATCTCGCCGCCCGAGCCTGAAGCAGTTTGTGCGCCGCCTTGAGATCCGCCGCAGGCGGCCAAGAAGGCCAACGTCATCCCAAGACAAACGCGTGTGGAGTTCGT
>JBGAOI010000166.1:0-11757 GCA_044221885.1 Polyangium sp. (in: bacteria) | reverse complement strand
ATTCGATCCGGTCGAAGCCCGAGCGAAATTCGAATTGTTTCATTCGACCCCACCATCGGTCGAATTGCTTGGTCGAATTGGTTCTCGTTTTCGCGACGTCTTTGGGCGGTATTCGTCCACGCGGTTTGGCGAAACCCTCGAACTCGAATGGCCGGAAGGACAAACCACAACCGACCCGCCCAAAAAGAACCAAAAACGCCGATCTTGATGCTTGCAGCCGAACGTCGTTCATGACAGACCACGACCGCTCACGGTTGTCATGACGTCCGCACTGCCCAACGTTCACTTGTCGTTCCATGGTGGGACCATACGCGTCAGCGGATTGGCCGAATCGGACGCGACACTTCTGCCGCCCGTTTGTTCCTGGGATGGACGAGAAAATTGTTTTCGCCTGCCCGCATCGGCGTACGCCGAGACGATTTTGTGGCTACGCGCGCGAAAAATTCCCACGACCGACGAAGCTCGCGCCTACGAAGTCCTCGAACTTGTCCCCACCGCCCGTCACGAACCATTTCCGTACCAACGCGAAGCCCTCGACGCCTGGGGAGCGGCCCGACATCGCGGTGTGGTGGTTTTACCCACCGGCGCTGGAAAAACCTATGTCGCGACGATGGCCATTGCAGGTCGCCAACGAAGTACACTCGTCGTCGTGCCAACATTGGATTTATTGAATCAATGGTATGATATTTTGGCGGCGGCCTTCAAAAAACCCATTGGTATCGTCGGCGGTGGTTATTACGAACCGCTCGACATCACCGTAACGACCTACGATTCGGCGCATTTGCACATGGATCGCTTGGGAAACAAGTTTGGCTTGGTCGTTTTCGACGAATGCCACCATCTGCCCAGTCCCGCCTATCAATTGGCCGCCCACATGAGCCTCGCCCCATTTCGGCTTGGACTTACCGCCACGCCCGAACGTAATGACGGTCGGGGTTACGACGACGTGATCGGACCTCTCGTTTACCGCAAAGACATTACAGAATTGTCAGGCGAATACTTGGCGGCGTATGAAACAGAACGAATCGCCGTCCCGTTATCTCCGGAAGAACGCGAAGCGTACGATGCGGCGCGCGCTGAATATGTGGATTTCATTCGCAGCAACAACATTCGTATGTCCGCGCCTGACGGCTGGAGTCGATTTCTCTATTTGAGTTCCCGAAGTGATGATGGACGTAGCGCATTTCTCGCCTATCGCAAACAACGCGCGCTTGCGTTAGCGGCCCCCGGCAAACTCGATGTGCTCGCCAGGCTTTTGCACAACCATCGTCACGATCGCACGATTATTTTCACCGAAGACAACGCCACCGTTTATTCAATTTCGAGACGTTTTCTATTGCCCTCCATTACGCACCAAACCCGCGTGAAGGAACGCAGCGCCATTTTAGCGTCGTTTAATGCGGGCGAATTCACGGCCGTCGTGACCTCGAAAGTCCTCAATGAAGGAGTCAACGTTCCCGAAGCCAATGTCGCCATCGTGCTCAGTGGAAATTCTTCGGTCAAAGAACATGTGCAACGTTTGGGGCGTATTTTACGAAAAACCCCAGAAAAACACGCCCGATTGTACGAGCTTGTCGCGGAAAACACGTCCGAACAACGCGTGAGCGATCGGCGACGAGAACATTCGGCCTACAAGGGATGAGTTTGTCGAGGAATCCACGTGCTCACAACCGAACTCCTGCGTGTACGTAAACGAAATGGCATCTTGCACTTGCAATACTTGCACGGCAAGGTCATCGATGAAGTCAAACCCATCGCGGCCGACTTCGTGGACGTATTGACACATTCTACGGGAGATGCGCGCGACGATATCGAATCGGCACTCGAAAGTGTACCCGTGCCCGTCACGTTGCGCGTCGTTGCCGCAGGATTACGCAAACTCTTGGATGACCGCTGCACCTGGAGCGTTCCCGAAGGAATTGATCCGGAAAACCTCCGACGTGACGTATTTCTGGCCGCCGCCGAAGCCCACCGCTCGCTGGATGTACGCGGCGAATTCGACCGATCCACCGTTCTTTTACAAATGGCCCAAAAACTCGGCGTAACCCCAGAAGCCGTCGATTTGGCACTTTATGCCGATTTACGCGAAAATCAGCGTCTCGTCGATTTTCAGCCCTTGACACCCGAGTCACTCATTGAACGTTACAATTTGGGTTTGGCGCAGGCCGCCCTTTTGCGAGCGATCCGCGTCGTCGTTCACGTGTCAGGAGACAGTCCCGATGCCTATCGGCGTCTTTTCCGAGCCGCTCGATTTCATGGTTTGATGTACGTGGTGGAACGAACGCCCGACAAAGGATACGCCATTACGCTCGACGGACCCTTTAGTTTGTTCGATGCCGTGCAAAAATACGGATTGCGACTAGCCATGTTTCTTCCGCGGATCATCGGTATGCGCAAATGGCACCTGCACGCGGATCTTTTATGGGGCAAAGACAAAAAGCCTTTTGTTTTGGAACTGACCCCCAAAGACCATTTGGTTTCGCATTACGCCGACTTGCCAATGTCGGGCCCAGATTTGGATGTATTTCGATCCGCCTTCGAAAAGCTCGAATCAGAATGGAGCGTCCGGGAAAACAACCACATTTTCGCCATGCCTGGTGAAGTCGTTTGCGTCCCTGACCTCGTATTCGTCAACAAAGACACGGGCGAAGAAGTTTTTCTCGAAGCGTTTGGATTTTGGAGTCACGACGCCGTTTGGAGACGCATCGAAGCCGTGCGAAAAGGTTTTCCCGCACGCATCCTTTTGGCGATTGGCAAACAATTGCGCGTCAGCGAAGAAGTCCTGGACGAAGACGCCGCCGGAGAACTCTACGTCTATCGCGCGACCATGTCACCTCGCGCCATCCTCGAACGGTTACAACGCAAAGGGTGATCCTTGCCAACGGGCCACATCATCGCTATGAGTGACGGGCCATGCCGGTACCCGTCATCTCCGAGCAAGATTTCGAGCACGAGGTTCTTCGAAGCGAGCTGCCCGTGCTCATTGATTTTTACGCCGACTGGTGCGCCCCGTGCAAAACGGTTGCCCCAGAAGTCGAAGCCTTGTCCCACGAACTCGAAGGCAAAGCGAAGTTCGTCAAGGTAAACATCGATCAAAGCAAACGCCTGGCCCAAGCGTTGCGCATTCAAGCTGTCCCCACGCTCATGGTGTTTTTCCGCGGACGTCCCGTCGCGGCGGAACAAGGCGCCGTCCGGAAGGCGCGCATGCGCGACATGCTCGATCCGTTTCTTCCGCGCGCCGAAGGTGCCATCAAAGCCGTCGAGCTGGCGCAATTGCTGCGTCGAGGCGGCGTGGTTCCAGTCGATACGCGCGAAGCGCCCGCGTATGGTCGAGCGCACATCCCAGGCGCGATCCACATGCCGCTCGAAGAAATCGAGTCACGTTTGGCCGAATTGCACATGCTTCCAGGCGAGCCCGTTTTGTATTGCCGCTCGGGCGACAAGACAAAGCTGCTTGCCGAAACACTCGCCAAGAGCGGCGTACCCATCACGTTCCTCGAAAGCGGCTTCCTCGGCTGGGAAGCCGACGCATTGCCCATCGAACGCCCGGATTGATTGGGGCCTGGTTCTCGTTGGGGCGTCGCCCCAAACCCCACGAGGGCTCCTCGCCCTCGACCCGCGCAAGGGCCCAGGCCCTTGACCCTGGTATTGGTTTGTCCACTACGTGGTCAAACCAAACAGGTTTCAGCAGGCACAATCCGACTTGACCATATTGTTTCGGGTGCGAAGCACACGAAACAATATTGGTCCAGCGCTCGCTGGTCCGGGTCCAGGGGCGGATAGCCCCTGGTCGGGTCTGGGTGAAACCCAGTGTCGCGTTTACGTGCGTGTGTTCCACGCTTCGTTCGCGGGAAAACCCAGCACTTCGAGACGAGGGACAATATCGTCGTGAATCGATTGGTAAAATGCCCGTGCATCCAGCGCTGGTTCGATAACGCCAGGATTCGGCGTCGGTTGAGGTCTTTCCGGAGGAACTCCACCACTACGTTCCAGATTGAGTCCAACCACGCGATCCATTTCCCCGAATGTCGAGCGAAGTTCGTCGTGGATGAACGCTACGGCGCGTTCTTTGCCAAGTTCGCCGTGTAAAACATTGGCCACATGAGGCGCAATGACAAACCCAAGTTCCGCGTGGGTAAGTTCGTCTCGGTAGAACAATTCGATACAGGCGCGAAATACTTCGAGGTCCGTATGTTCTCGAACACAGGCAAATCGCGAAGCGCTCACGGATTCACAAATACACAAGCCCGTCAAGACCAGCCGCATCAACGAGGTGATGGCAGGTTCTTCGAGAAAAACGATGGTCGTCGCGTCTGTGGGAATGGTTATATTCGATTGGCCAATTTGGTTCAAAACAGCCGAGGCCAAGGCGACATGTGTGGCTTCGTCTTCTTCGAGGCGTTTGAAAGCATCGAGCAATTGGGGGCCCAGTGTTTCCACGCGATTTACCATTTGCTGCAACGCCTGAGCAATCGCGACGGAACGCGTTTCATTCACGACGCGGCGATGCCAAATGATTCGCGCGACGGCGAGAGCTTCTTCGGGGCATTGGTCGAGCGTATCGAGGTTTGGAGCCTTGGAACGTTTTCGATGCGCGAAAGCGTCAAGCCACCGAATCGCAGCTTCATCCATTGCAAGCGCCGCAGAGACGTGTCGTTGTTCCCGGACCGGCTGCGTCGACGACACCTCCGTCGCCATCCAGGTACACCACATCGCAGCAGGGTCTTTGAAAACATGGATCCGTCGGCGGCAGTTCATCCGTGTTGCACGTGCCTCCTGTGGAACACGCGCCACATGCCGTCACGAGCCCAAGAAGGGCAGCCCAAGTAAGGGGCGATGTCATGAGTTGGTTGCTGGAATTCGTCGGTTTGCTGGGCATATCGAAGCTATAGCAGATCGTTTCTCATACCTGAAGAGGCAATTTTCTTGCGTGTTCGCTCTTTTTCACCGCGACACGGCCTTGTCTTCCAACCCGGTTTACGCGTGAATGTCCACGTCCTTCGTCTCGCGAACGAACACAAGTCCAATGACGAACGTGCCCAAAGCTACGACAACCGGGTACCACAAACCATAATAAATGTCTCCGCTAGCCGCGATCATCGCAAAAGCGGTCGTTGGAAGGAGCCCGCCAAACCAACCATTGCCGACATGATATGGCAAGCTCATGGACGTGTAACGGATCCGCGTCGGGAAAAGCTCGACGAGCATTGCCGCAATCGGACCGTACACCATCGTGACGAAGAGGACCAACAACACAAAAATGGCCAACACAATCGGCTTATTCATCTTGCTTTCGTCAGCCGCCGTCGTGAGGCCCGCGTCTTTGGCGGCAGCGAGCACATCTTTCTTGAAGGCGGCAATCGCCGCCGCGCTCGCCTTGTCAAACGCGTCACCCGCCTCGTTCAGTTTGGCTGTCGGCGCGGAAATTATCTTGTCCCCAATCGTCACGGTCGTCTCGTCACCACTCGACGATACGTTGGTATACGGAACGAAAGCTTGGGCCAGTGTTCGTTTCGCGATATCGCAGGATGAAGTGAAATGAATCTCACGAGCGATCGGGCTACCTTGGAAGGAGCACGTTCCGCTGTAGGAAGCGACAACGACCTTGGTTTTCTGCTGAGCCTCCGCGAGCGCAGGATTGGCCGCTTTCATCAACATCGGAAAAAGCGTGAAGTATGATAAGGCAGCAAGCAGGCAGCCCGACAGAATGATGGGTTTTCGACCGATGCGATCCGATAACCATCCGAAAACAACGAAAAAAGGCGTGCCGATCATGAGCGAAAGCGCAATCAGAATGTTCGCTGTTTTCGCGTCGACTTTGGCGATCGAGGTCAAAAAGAAGAGCGCGTAAAATTGGCCAGTGTACCACACCACGGCTTGACCTGCGGTAAGCCCAACGAGAGCGATGAGTACGATTTTCAAGTTCGCCCATTGCCCGAAGGATTCGGTTAATGGCGCTTTGGACGTTTTGCCTTCGCTCTTCATGCGCCGAAAGGCGGGGGATTCATTCATCGCCAGGCGAATCCACACAGAAATACCAAGAAGAACGATCGACACCAGAAATGGAATACGCCAGCCCCATTCTTCAAACGCTGGACCCGTGGCTTCACGGATGCCCAGAATGATGAGCAATGACAAAAATAACCCCAACGTAGCCGTGGTTTGAATCCAGCTCGTGTACAAACCGCGTTTGCCATGTGGAGCATGTTCGGCCACGTACGTCGCCGCACCACCGTATTCACCTCCCAAGGCCAAACCTTGCAACATACGGAGGAGGATGAGCAGCACGGGAGCGACCATGCCGATGGATTCGTACGTGGGTAAGCAGCCGACAATGAAGGTCGAAGCGCCCATGATGAGAATGGTTACGAGAAACGTATATTTGCGGCCGACCATATCCCCGAGTCGCCCAAAGACCAAGGCTCCGAACGGCCGCACCAAGAAGCCCGCGGCAAAAGCCAGCAGCGCGAAAATGTACGCTGCGGTCGGGTCGAGTCCCGAAAAGAACTTTTTGGCGATGATGGGCGCAAGGGAGCCGTAGAGGTAAAAGTCGTACCATTCAAATACGGTACCGAGCGACGAAGCAAAGATGACTTTCTTTTCTTCGCCGGTCATGGGTTGGTCGGACTGGGGCGACGCGGGGGATGACTCCGATGATGTTGCGCTGGCCATGGCTCCCGCTTTAATGGGTTTGGAACGACGATGCAATAGGGTGATGCGGTGATGGCGCAGAAAGTTCAGCGCTTCCGAGGTCGCGTCTCTTCCCGTTCGCGCGGGAGTGCGGCTTCACCCAAACGGGTCAAGAGATTGCTTCGCGATGCTCGATCTAGGCCGAATCTGCATTTTCATCGTGCGACGATTTCGCAGGCATGGCTTCGGCCAGGCGCTGCTCTAAGAATGCCGTATACGCAACGCCGAGCGGCAATTCGCTTGCCACATGCAATCGACGCCGTGTCGTCACGACCGATCGGCCGTCTCGGGCATCTGTGCCGACGTGTTCGACGTCGCGATAATAAAATCCGACGCCGCGTTTTTGCCACGAAGGTAAGTCGTTGAATTGAATCCCATTCTGAAACAAGAATTCGTTTCGTTCGGCAATCGATTTTCCTTCGAGCTTCCGTGTTGCTTCGCGGTCGGTTTGCCCTTTGGAGCGGAGCAACCAATAACAATGTCCGTGTAACGCATTTCGATGGGCGTCTTCATGGCGCCAGCGAAAATAATCGATCACGTCCGCTTCTCGTGGCAATTGCGAAATGCGGCTATCAAAGGCCGCGTGATCATCCAGCAATCGGGCAAACCGAGCGCTTGCTTCGCCGGCGAGAATCGATTCGTATTTGCGCAACTTGCGTCCGAAAACATCGATATCGCGTCGAAACAAAAGGGAAATTTCGTCGCTTTGCGTATATCCATACACGACGGGAAAACCACAATCCATCAGGTGTTTCGTCGTTTCGATCATCATATCGCGAACGCGCACATCAAAAGGCGCTTCGAACGTTTTGCGTTCCCGGATGAGTTTCGTAAAACCGCGTCCATCGAGCCGGGCCACCATGAAGATGCCGGGAAGAACCTGGTGATCGTGCGCCGTTTCGAACACGCGCATACGCGCCTCGAGATCATCGAATTTCATTCGTTGTATTCCTCCACCAACCATGACCCTTCGGCGATTTTTACGAAATAGAGTTCGTCGAAACCTTCCGCGCGGGAAGGAAGCTCCAGACGATTCCGCATTCCCAGGATCGCGACATCGGGCACGCGTTCATGGTCCGCGCGTTTGGCATTTCGTTCGATACACGCGTCTTTGCGGCTTTCGAAAAAATATCCTTGCACCAAGAATCCGGCTTCCAATGCGGCTTCAATGTGCGCCGCTCGTTCCGCGCGCGTCACGTTGGTCTTGTCCAAAACGAAGCTCGTGCCTCCTTCGAGACACGCCTGAATGAGCAATCGTTCACGAGCCGCCGTACGGAGCATGTCGCGATTGATACGAATGTGCGTATCGACAAACCTCGTCTTGAAAAACGTCGACTTTCCCGCGGCGGGCAATCCGATGAATACGACACACGTGGGTACGCGATCGCTCCACTTTTTGCGTCGTTCCGCGCGTTCGAGGTCGTTCACGCGAAGCATCCTATCGGCAACGAAGATCGCAAGCAAGTCCAATGGAGACAACCGCTTGTCATTCTTGGCGGTTTCGATGTATGCTGTCTCGATAGCGTCATCCCTGAAGAAGAGGTATTCCATGGTCTCACGAATTTTTCGCCACCGCATCGTCCCCATTGCGACAACCACCGCACTCATTGCCGGATGTTTGGAGCTTTCCACCACGCCCGAACCAAACAACACCGTTGAATCTTCTACGAGTTCTTCAACCAGTTCGAATGGTATGACCACGTCGTCCTCTTCGTCGTCATCGAATTCATCCGGGGCAACGTCATCGTCATCAGCATCGTCATCAGCATCGTCATCAGCATCGTCATCAGCATCGTCATCAGCATCGTCATCAGCATCGTCATCAGCATCGTCATCGTCGGGGATGCCGGTGGTGCATGAGATCATTGCCAAATCAAATCTCGGCACGACGCTTCAAAACGATTCGAATGCGGTTGTATGTGGACTTGATCCTCAAGTGTTGCCAAACGGTGCGTCTGGAGATGCGTTTGAATGCACGCATGTAACGGACACGACGGGGGTATTTTTTCATGGACTTTCGGTCGAGCTGAAAGAGGGCGTGCCGTACGTGCTCAGTTTCTTCTTCCGCAATGGCAACTTTGATTCGCCATTTGGACAACTTCCGCCGCCATTTGGCTTCAAGATTTCTGAACCGGCGAGTGGTGGCGGAACGCAAGTGCACATGTTCGATCCTTACCCGAACAATTGGTATCGCCAGCGATTCAACTATACGGCGAAGGTGACTGGGCCGCATAAATTTGGCCTCATGCATACACTCAATCGTCCACCCGGTGGAGGATATTGGGTGTATGGGTTTCAAGCGGAAACGGGCACCAGCATTACGGACTACGTGCCGGAGTGAGGTTTCTTCGCTTTATCTCGCCGCGTTTTCTCCACAAGCTCCGCACATCGCGTCTCCACCAGCAACGCATCCTTCTCGGTAGCCGCGCGTTTCATCAATATGCGCCGCTTCGATGCCGATTGCTGATCTTTCGCAACCACTTCGGCGTATTGCGCCTGCGATAAAATGCTCGTCTTGGCGTCTTTCAACAAATGCGTATTGCGCCGAAAATGCGTATGCGCCAAAGGTGTCAGCAGCAATTCCCGCGCGTAGCCACCTCGTCCCCCGAACCATTCCCGGTTTTTCTTGGCTCGTTTGTACCGGTCGACAAACGATTTGTGCGCGGCCTCCAGTTCCTTCTCGAAAATCGAAATCCGTTCCCTTGCTTCGGGCGATTTGGTATTGGCTCCACCGAAAAGTCGCGTGATGCATTGCTGGCTCAAGTCAAACGTCACGCTGCGCAAAACCGGCGCGCGTCGTTCAAAATAAAGCGGCGGCACCCATTCCCACGCTTTCACCTGACTCGATGCGAAAAACCGCATACACGACAATATGTGCACCATTGCCGCGCGAGCTTCCGATTCGGGCAAACCCGATCGCGCCGCATACAATTGTTCCGTCAGTTCCCGCAAATGCCCGAGTTTCGCCCGCAGCGTTTTCGGCGTCGCTCCTTCGCACCACGGACGGCGCAAAAGTTCGAGTTGTTCTTCCACCAAATCAATGACAATCGCGTGCAGAACAATCCCCACCACCGACCCGGCCAAACTGTCGTCATCGTCATTTCGTGCCGCCATGGATTGCGTCAATGCTTCCAGGCGCCTCAGTTTTTCCGAGAATGGTAACGCCAAAACGAACTGCAACAAGTTCTCGCGTTGCAATATGCGCGCGCGGTGATTTTCCGCCGGACCCTTGAATGCGGCCGTCGAGATCGCTGCCGGGACACCATCGAGCGATCGATGAATTGCAATCGTGCCCATGTTCCATCGAGACGCCACAAAGTAATCTTTGACGAGTTCAGGCGCGAGCTCCCACACGAGCACGTGACGCCGTCCGGGATACCGTTTGTCGAGTGCATCATGGATTTTCGTGGCCCGTTTGACGATAGCCTCTTCACTGGGTTTGCCCAGACCAAAAACGGACCATTTTGTCATCTGCAATTGAATCGGCGTGTCACCAACGGACAAACTCGTGTTGGGTTTGTCTTTGGCCTTGACCAAATACGTCGACGAAACGGTAGCCAGTACCTTCGATGCTGCTTCTCCCGAGGTGGGCACGAGAAACCTTTCGAGGTTGAACGATTCGCCCACGATATGCACGCGCGCACCGGCCGCGCAAAGTTCGAGCAATTGTTCTTTGGCCACGTAATGAATCGTTTTCCGCTCACCTCGGGACGTATCCATGAATTCGTTCAAAAAGACGACTGTCCGACCACGCAAATCGTCCGTCGTCAATTTTCCTCCTGGACCCAAATCGAATCCACCTTCGAGCGATAAATCGTAGACTGAAAAGCGCAAACCGAAGGCTGTGAAAACCCCTTGCCACGCTTCGACATCCGCGGCATCCGTGCGATTGTTGACGACGAGAAGCACATCCCCAAGCGCTTGCCGATCGAATGGCCGCGAAACGCGCACATTAAACGCTCGGTATTGAATGGGTTTTGGATGCGATGGATCCGCGATGGACCCAAGTTCGAGCGATAACCACATACGACCGGCACGATAAAAAGGTGCCTTTTCCGAAATAGCCAAAATGCCTTCGACCGTAATGGATTGTCCCGGCAAGAGTTCCGGAATCTCTCGAGAAAAACCGCGCGAAAGTGGAATTTGGTCGCCCGTGTCATCAAAAAACAAAACGTGTTCGTCGCCGAGTTCGCTTTCGTGAAAAAATAGACGAAACGTCAAACGGCGCCCCAGTTCCGTGCGACCACCATAAGGTTTTGTCGAGGCATTCTTGATGGTGAATCGCAGGCGTGACGCTTGCCCGGGACCGAGCGAAAACAGCGCTTCGATGGGCGACGATTCGATGGGAAAACGAATGAGAAACCGACCCAATTCGAAACTGCGGTGATTTTCGTAATTCGTGAATTCGCGCCGCACATCCGGCACATACGCGCGATGGCGTACGACTTCTTCTTGCGCCAACGGATCGGAAGGTTTGGACGGGTGAAACGCTCCGAGTTTGGCCGTAAGTTTGTCCGTCGTAAAGGTATGACGTTGCCCCGGACCCAGCGAAAACGGCATTTCGAGATGTTGTTGTTCGGGATAAACCCACCCTTGTTCGCGTAATGAAAGCTGAATTTTTCGCGTGGCCGGCGTGGGCATTCCGCCCACGTTCATCACTTCGACTTTCGTGATGTGAATCAATTCCTCGGGTTCGTAAATGCCGTCGTCATTGTCGCTTTTGTGTTCAAAATTCAGCAATCGCAAGTCATATCGTTCCGGATATGCATCGGTTTGTCCGTTGTTCGTCACATGAATCACGAACGAACCGCTCGGACCCATGTTTCCTGCAACCAAAAATGCCGTACCGGGCATACCTGAATTGCCGGGTCGTCCGGACGAACCTCCAGAATTGGAATGATGTGTCGTCCGGGTTTGGGATTGTCCCTGGCTATCGGTGTACGATTCTGTTTCGGTCCACGAATAGGAACTTCCGCCTGGTCCTCCAGAGCCGCCGGATCCACCCGGGCCATTGTTTCCTGCGGCGCCACCTGGGCCGCCGTCGATGCCTTGCCGGAGAAGCATTAA
>JBGAOI010000165.1:0-11843 GCA_044221885.1 Polyangium sp. (in: bacteria) | reverse complement strand
TTTCGAGGAGCAATGCCCGCGTACTTTGGCGGAGTTCATCCTGGGATTCCTCCGTCGATTTGCCAGTATTTTTGGGCTTGCTCGACGAATTGCTGCTTCCCGAACTGCCCGACGACTTCGAGCTTGTCGAACCGCCGCCCGAAGAACTCTTCTCCGCAGTCTTGCTTTCGGCCTCTTTGTTTTCGGCCGTCTTGGTTTCTTCGGACGAAGTGAGTTCGGCGAGCGTTTTCGTTTCCCCGTTGATGTTGACTTTGACCAAGCCGCATGCGCCGAGAACGAACGGTGCAACGAGCAGACCCCAGTGATTTTTTGCTACTTTCATTGCGAATCTCATGACTTCTGACGCTTGTTGGAGTCGGTCCAGTTCACGATTCCAAACCAAGCACGTCGCTGATCGGCGCCTGGTATCGCCGATGTGACAAGTCGTCAAGCGCCAAGTGATGGATGCCGTGCGAAAAATCTTCTGTGCGAGGTCTCGCGTTCCGCTACGTGACGCGTTAAGATGTCGCCCGAGGAAAATCATGAGCAACAGTTGCAAAACGGATGACGAATATCGCGGCCAACTTTCTCCCGAACAATACACGGTCACTCGATGCGGCGGGACCGAGCGTGCGTTTACGGGTAAATATTGGAATCACAAGGCCGACGGGATTTACACGTGTGTTTGTTGTTCCGCACCGTTGTTCGATTCCAAAACGAAATTCGACTCGGGGACGGGTTGGCCCAGCTATTATGCGCCGGTTTCAAAAGAAACCATAAAGGAAATCGAGGATCGCAGCCATTGGATGGTGCGAATCGAAGTGCAGTGTGCCAAGTGCGAGAGTCACTTGGGGCATGTTTTTCCTGACGGACCAACGCCCACGGGGCTTCGATATTGCATCAATTCCGCATCGCTCGATTTCACGCCCCGCGACAAAACCGGCTGAAAGTAGACTTCACCGGCTCAATCATTCATCGCGATGGACCGTGGCTGGCGAAAATGCCGGCAAACAAATCGCGATGTATTCGGCACCTTCGTCTCCCGGCGTCGAATAACGAATCCATTCACCCTTGTGCGTAATGATGGCTTGTCCCGCAGCCACCTCGGTGGTTCCGTGTTCGTGTTCGACACGTAAAACGCCACGCAGAACCACGGTGTATTCGTCAAAATCTGGGCGTTGTCCAGGCTCCACCCAACCTCCGGGGCTCCTCATGTGCGCAACGCTCACGCCTTCTGTACGCGAATTGACACGTCCGATGTATTCGTCAATGAGCTTTGGCTTGTTTCCCGCTGCTTCAATGCGCGTCGGTTTCTCGATGAATGTCGGCATATCGTCCTCCTGGCAGATTTTCGCACGGGCGTCAATCTCGTTTCCTCGTTCCGCGTCAAGCCACCTGTTCGACGTCATTCTCGGCGCGTTCCGTCATTCCGCCATGTTTGCGCCAAAACGCTTCGAGACGTGGTGCCTGTGCTTCCACAGCGCGTTCCGCTGCCCGGCGCAATTTGCCTTTTTCCATTTCGGTCAACGACCAACTGAGCGACACATTGCCTCGGAAACAGAACGTGGCTGTCGAGAAAAACTCTGGACCAAATTCGTCACTGCACCGTCGCGCAACCAATTCGACGAGTTCGTCATTGCGAAAGAGCATCGCCGATTCACGGGCCGACAATGCGCCCACCGCCGGGGAAATGATTCCCTCGAGTCCTCGCTCCATTTCCGAGGGAGGCCGACGTTCTTCGAGGCGAAAGTCGGTGCCTTCGGCACTGCGTTTTTCAACGATGTCGCGAATTTGAATCAAAAGAACGCCCGAGACATGTTCGCGCATCCAGCGTTTCATGTCCCCCACACGAGGATCTCCGCTCACGCACGCTTCGAGCCACGCGCACGCAACGCTCGTACCATAATTGTCCCAATAGCCCGCGTCGACGACGCGTCGACGAGGTGACGTGGGCAAAATGGCCGCCGGCGACATGTACGGAAACGAAGCGCTCAAGCGCGTGGCCACGCGTAATGGGAAGGTTGATAATTCTCCGGGAAACAACTGGGCCAGTTCATACCCACCACGCGAATAAAGTACATCCTGATCGTGGCCAATGCGCGGACCTTCTTGCACCAACAAAAAATCCAAATCCAAATTGGAAATGATCAGACGTCTTCCGTCTTCGGCCAGCATGGGGCAATAAACGAGCGATGGGCGCCATCCTGCCGCTTCGCCCGGGTTGAGATCGCCAAACGTTTTTCCAAATGCGCTGGGTATGTTTTGCTGAAACGCTTCTTCCAAGGCCGCGCCTCGGTCAGTCCATCGAGGAATGGTGATCAAAGACGAAATGAGGTCACGAAACACGAGTCTTTGCGTAATCAGCGACAAACAGTCTCGAGCGACACTGTCAAAAAGAGCTCGACACGATATCGTATGCAAGTTATCGCCCCGTGGCGGCAAAATCGCCGGCGGAGGCTTTAACGTTGCGACATACGCTCCAGCTCCGAACATGCCTCCCGATGCGCCAGAAATCAGCCGAATGTAATAAGGGAATCCCGGCAATTTTTCTTCGAGTGCACAAAGAATGCCGGTTGTCCATGCGGCAGCTCGAAGGCCCCCGCCGCTGGCACACACGAGGACCAACGGGCGTTTCCCTTGATGAAATGGCAATGCCGAACGCCACGGAATTGAATCATTCGCGAGAAGTCCCGCTTGTGGCGCGGGCAAAGGCTGATATCGCGCGAGACTGACGCGTTTGTCGTCTCCGTAATATGCATCGAGATTCGTCACACGACGTCGATACATGCTGCTTCCCGCAAGACGCACGATCAAAACGAGTATGGCAATCAAAACGATGACGTGGGTGCCACCGAGCCAAAACGAAAATGATCCGAGTGTCGCGGCAATGAGACCAAGCGTAATGCAAATACCGGCTGCGGGAGGAATAAAAACGCGATCGAAAAACGCCGCAGAGAAATATACGCCAAACAAAACGGCGGAAAACGACGTCGCGAGGACATGCAAATGGACGATTTTTGTGCAAGGGGCATCCATTTCGAGCGAATTCACGAGACTTTGCGGCAATACGTCGCAAATGCCTTTCGACAACGTATTGGCCATCCAATCGCCAAGGTTCACGAATGCCCACGTCAGCGCCAAGCCTGCGATCGCTCCTGCCAACATGGGCCAACGCTGCTTCGGGCGAATGCCTGCCGCACCTCGAAAAAACAACGTAATCGGCAAAATCAGCGCGACGACGAAGGCTACGAGACAATGCAAAAGATAATCGCGCACCGGCATTTCCGCGACGACGACGTCGGGGCGTCGACCCAGGTCCGGGCGCTGAACGAGCAATGAACTAATGTAAAAAAGCCCATTCACCAAGAGCATCGAAGTAAAACCAATGATGCCCTGTTTTCCCGCGTGTTCGTGCCAAAACAAACGCGGCAATCCGAGCGATCGACCCGCGCCCAAAAAGACGATGCCCACGAGCGCTGCAAGTTCGAGAAGTAACAAAAGGTGACTTGAAAAATCCGCAGCAACACGCAGCGTGTTCAAGAGCCAAGTCAAAACGACCATTTGATCAAGGGTAGCGCCTTTGGCGGGACAAGTGCAAGGGATGATGTTGGAAAATGCGCACCTGATAACACGATGGTCGTTGACGGATCGAGCCGTGTGTGCGTAGAGTTTTTCTCGATGTTTCAACCGAGCGGCCAATACGAGTCAGAAAATGCCTGGTCAAAAATATGTCGCACGGGAAAACGATTGATTGTCGTTGCTTCCTTTTTGCAACTCATGGCTTGTGGTGCAACATCGGCCCGTCTCAGTGTCGGCCCTGTGCTCGATTCCAAAAACAACGTAGCAATTGAATCCACTTTTTCACTCGGATTCGGAATGCCCGTGGATTATTCAGGACGCTCACGTCACTTCGTGCAAGGGCTGGCTTTTATCGGCGGAGGTGCGGACGTCGATACGGGGGGAAAAATCTTTACGACAGGAATTGGTGCCGACCATATTTACACGCCAAATCGTCGATTCAATCTTCGCAGTGGGATGTATTTCGTGTATCGCAATCGTGACGAAAAGCCGCTAGAGCGAGACCTTTTGGGCTGGGGCGCGCACCTGGCCCTCATGCCCGTCGGTGCTTCCGACGATTCGAGCTATATCGTTCCGCAATTTTGCGTCGGACCAGAATTTCGAGTGGACCAATCTTGGGATGCCGATAAAGGCACGCCACGAACCCATTTCGGGTTTCCGCTCGTGCTCGAAGTGAATTTGCTCGTCGCTGGTGATTGATTGGTTTGCCGAGGATTCACTTCGTCATGATCTTCGTGAACAGCACCTTGCCATTCCGATCAATAAACTCGAACGTCAGCTTGTTCCCCTCGAATTCGAGGTATGCAAACCCTTCGATGACCTCCGTATAGAAGATTTGCTTGGAATCCGTCGGCGTGAGCTCGAAACTCTCGCGCGTTTTCGAGCCGGCGCCGCTAATGATGAAATGTGTATTCGGGCAGGCCGAGTCGCGTCCCTTGTCGATGAACTCGAGGTCGTGGTCATGGCCCGTCATGAAGATGTCTGCGCCGCAATAGACCGCTTTCTGGAACGCAAACAATCCCGCAATGCCAAGCAATTGGTTATCGAAGAAATGCTCGCCCGATGTGTAACGCGGGTGGTGTCCGAAGACGATTTTCCACGTCGCTTTTGACGCCGCGACCTTGCCGCTCACGTCATTTCTTTGGGTAGCATTCAAGAAATCGACCGTATCGGTCGCAAACAGATGCACATTGCCGATAACCACGTCATACCAAGCCGCAGGCATATGCCATTTTTCGCTCGAACGCATACCTGGGCCGCTGCCGAGCGGCAATGATGAATAATCGATCTGAGCCTGTTTGTTCCCGGTGGACGTCGGACCATGATCGTGGTTGCCAAGGACCACGTAAAACGGAACTCCATTGAGCGCCGGACGATCATAGGGTTCCTCGAACGCCGTCTTCCAAAGCGGATCGTTGACGTCTTTGACCCCATTGTCGTAGAAATTATCCCCGTTTACCAAGACTGCATCACAACCACCCACCAGCGTGCATTTCGCCGCCATTTGATCCGCTACCGCGTGTTGGCCCGTGTTGCCTTCGCCTGTATCACCAATTGCAATCAATTTGACTTTGACGCTGGAACCACCGCTCGAACTCGACGACGTTGTACTCGATGACGACGAGCTCGATAACGAACCCGATGACGACGAATTGCCGCCCGTCGCGCCGCCGCCGCCAATACCACCATCCCCGCTCGATGTTGTGGCTCCACCGACGCCCGTCGTGATTCTTCCGCCAGCGCCGCTTCCCGTTGCCGTTGTCGTATCATCGGCGGAGCAGCCCCAAATGCCGATCGTAATAGCGGATAGAGCCGTCAAAAGCCCGTGCCGAAGTCGAGTAGGGTATACATGAGCGTCAGATTCGCGAAGAGCTACCATAAATCCGATGATACATACCCTTGTCGTCAAGGAAATCAGGAAATCGTGCGAACGGGCAGCTCGACAACGCGTGGTTGTGGGCAATGACAGGCTCATGCGAATTTCTACGGCATGTGCTGACGCGCGCAGAATTCGGTCACCCTCCGCCCCTGACGCCATTTTTCTCCTTATTCGAATGGGTTGGATTTGAAAACCTCTCGTTGCAAATCAACCTTGTTCTTCATCGGCAATGGATTGGTTTGCATAGAAAAACTGACTGCGTCGTCGACTTCGACCAATGAGGAAACTCGTTCGCAGAGACCTGTAATGTGTAGACAGTTGTAATCTATGATTCGTTTCGCTTGGCTTTGAGCGTAAAGTGTAAAGTGCTACTTGACACTTTACAGTGCTTCGCCTAGAACGGTTGGCACGATGAGTACAGAGCGAAGTTTGTCCGTTTCGTCGACACAGAGTTCAACCGTTCTTGGCGTCTTGCCGAGGTTCATCACATCGCGTTTGGAGGTCATCGCGGACGATGTACGGATGATCGTCGGTGGTTGGTCGGGACATACGCCACCTCCGTTCTTGCGTCGTGAACCGCTGGCGCGACACGTGTTGGCAACTCCAGCGCGTGATGTGCTGGTCACACGCAAGCTGAAGGTTTGTCGCGTCATCCGCGAAACCCCTGACGCTGTTTCGCTCTTCTTGGTGGATCCTACAGGGCAACGCATCTCGTTCATCCCCGGACAATTCTTCACCGTGCTCGTCACGCTTCCGAGCGGCGAGGTGCTTCGGCGTGCGTACTCGATCTCGACCACCCCCGACGCGGATGGCGCCGTTGCCGAAGCACGGATCACGATCAAACGCATCCCTGGAGGCGCAGCGTCGAACCATCTCAACGATCATGCGACGGAAGGCATGACGCTCGAAGTCTTGGGACCATCCGGGTCGTTCACGACGAAGTTTAGTGCGACAAACCAGCGCCATCTGGTGCTTTTTGCTGGGGGAAGTGGCATTACGCCGCTCATGAGCCTCGCCACGACGGTGCTCGCGCGTGAGCCCTCGTCGCGCGTGTCTCTCGTGTACGGAAATCGTTCACGTTCGGATATTATTTTTCATGACGAACTCGACGCGTTGCTTCGGAACCACAGCGACCGGTTCGTCGTGCATCACGTGTTGACAAACGCGCCCGCTGGTTTTCCTGGACGTACCGGTCTTCTCGATCGCGAACACGCTGCCGCGGAACTCGATTCGTTGCCCGCTGCCGACGAATACTTCGTCTGTGGGCCCGAACCGATGATGCATGCGGTGCGCGAAGCGCTCGAGATGCGAGGTGTTGCCGCGTCGTCGATTCGCGAAGAGCGGTATTCTTCACCGGGGCGTCGGGTGAAGCAGGACGTACCTTTGGTGCCCCAACGAATGCTCGTGCGCCAAGGTTCGTCGGAGCGCAACGTCCTCGTCAAGGCGGGTCAAACGTTGCTCGAAGCGGGCCTCGATGCGGGGTTTCCGATGCCGTTTTCGTGCAGCATGGGCGGCTGCGCCGCGTGCCGGGTGCGGCTCGTCGAAGGCGAAGTTGTCAGCGATGAACCGAACTGTTTGTCCGCGGATGAGAAACGAGGCGGGTTTGTCTTGGCATGCGTGTCGCGTCCGTCATCAGCGTGTGTGGTGGAGGTGCCATGATGTCGCTTGGACACGTCGAAGCTGTGTCGAGCACAGTGTCGGTGGATCGCGCTGCGTTTCCGTATCGCATGAAAGACTTGTGCGAGCGGACGGGGCTCTTGCGGCAGGTGATTCACTTCTACATTCAGCAAGGGCTCGTGCCAGAGGGCCACAAAACTGGCCGAAATATGGCTTATTATGGAGAGGAACACGTCGAACGCATTTTGCTCGTGCGACGATTGCAACATGAACGATTCCTGCCGCTCCGCGCAATCAAGGCGCTTTTGAACGAGCAGGACGAGGCTTTCTGATCGAGGCTGGGATTGTCGGTTCGACGGAAGAGCGTGGGGCGGATGGGCGAATGGTGCGGGTGATTGCGCGAGACGACGTATGGATCGTGGAAACATTCGCAGAATTCCGGACGATTGGTTTTACCGAGGACATCGGCTTTGGAGCTCGAGATGTGGCCATTTATGCCGAAGCGATGAGCGACCTGTTGGCCAAAGAAACGAAATTGCTTGCGGAGCGATTATCGAAATTGCCGGCGGACGTAGCGGCGAAAATGGTGGAACGAGCTGCTCCGTTGATTCATTCGTTTCTGGGGCGATATCACGATGCCCTCATGAGAAATTACTTGGCGACGTTGTAGGGGTACAAGCGGGAAAAACACGTTTCGAGGAGAGCGACGATGTTGGATACGAGCCGTTTGACGAAGTTTTTGCCAGCAAGAATGCAAGCGCAGGTGGACGCCTATTTCGAGGCCGTCGAAGTGCTCACGGCCGTCAAGGATCCCAAGGTCCTTGCAGCCTTGGGTCCAGCCGGCATTCGCGGGCTGTTGTTGCGTCGAGGTCGACAAGGCAAACCGACGCCGATGCAGGCTTCGCACAAAGCGCATTTCGACTGGACGTATCCGAGCGATCAGCCGGAAATGGCCGAACTTTATCGCCGAGCGAAAACTGGTCAATGGGACGGGGATTCTCTTCCTTGGCATATCGACGTCGACCCGATGAACCCCGAGCGTGAAATCATGCCGCGCGAATTCATTGCCATGGACGACTTGGAAGATATCGGCATCAATCTGAGCGAAAATGAGCAACGGCGACTGGCTTATTCCATTGGAACGTGGATGCTCAGCCAGTTCTTGCATGGGGAACAAGGCGCCCTTTTTGCCGCAGCGCAAGTCACCGAAGCCGTACAGTTTTTCGATGGCAAGCTTTATGGCGCTACGCAGGTGATGGATGAAGGTCGCCACGTGGAAGTCTTCAATCGGTACCTCGATACGAAAATGAACAAAATGTATCAGGTGAACGATAATCTTTTCGTGATCATCGATTCGCTCATGACCGATGCGCGGTGGGACATGAAGTTTCTCGGCATGCAGATCATGGTTGAAGGTTTGGCGCTGGGTGCGTTTGGTACCCTGTACAAGATGACGAAAGAGCCCTTGTTGAAGGAGCTTCTGGCGAACGTCATTCGCGACGAAGCGCGCCACGTGCATTATGGGGTTTGCGCATTGCGTGAGCATTTCACGAAGCATCTGACGGAGCGCGAGCGGCAAGAGCGTGAGGACTGGGCCTTCGAGGTCGCGCTGCTCATGCGGAATCGTTTTACCGCGTACGAGGTGTACGACGAATGGTTCGCAGGCTTGATGACCCGAGCGCAATGGCGGAATGTCGTCTATCGATCGGTCGGGATGCGTGAATTTCGAACGGTGATGTTCAAGCGGCTCGTGCCGAATTTGCGCGAAATTGGGCTCTTGTCACCGCGCATTGTGCCGCGGTACGAGCAGGTGGGGTTGATGCAATATTTTGGGGGATTGGCCGCGGACAAACTCACGGCCGAAGCGTTGGTTGCCGACTTGGCGGCATAACGTCAGAAGACTTGTCCGGAGCCGCCGGCGATGCCGCCGTTGCCCATGGACGAGCCGCCAGAGCCGCCCATTCCGAAGGTCAAGATGTTTCCGGCCGTCGAAACGTTAATGCTTCCAACACGATAAACTGAATACGACGGACCTCCGGCGCCTCCGCCTCCGTGACCGCCATTGCCGCCTTTTCCGCCAGCGCCGCCATTGCCACCCGCGCCGACTTCATTGACACAGGTCATGGCACCGGATCCGCCACCGCCGCCATTGCCTCCCGTTCCGCCGACACCCGCAGCGCCGCCATTGCCACCTTTTCCGCTCGTGATCGTGTTGTTGGTGAGCGTCATGGTTGCGCCGGTATTCACGATGAAAAGCCCAAAAGAACCGCCTCCGGCCGTGCCGCCCGTGCCACCCGTTCCCGCGCATCCGCCAGCGCCTCCACCGCCGCCCCCATTGCCTCCGCCAGGAATGACAAAGTTGCCGCCTTGGCCGCCGCCGCCCCCACCGCCGCCACCGCCATTTCCGTGCGTACCAATCATTCCCGTGCCGCCAGTGTTACCGACCCAGAAATTGCTCGCTATCGATCCGCCGCTGCCGGCCGCGCCGTTGCCACCATTTGGTCCCGCTTGACCATTACCGCCAACCGCTCCAGGCAAGCCCGGATCGCCACCATTGCCCCCCATGCCGCCAGCGGTCCCACCGGTGCCTGTTGCGCCTGCGCCGCCATTGTTTGTTCCCGCAGCGCCACCATTGCCTCCAGTGCCTCCGTTCCGTGCACAGGCCGAGCCGCCGCCATTTCCGCCCGTGCGTGTTCCCGCAGAATCGCAGGCGCCCGCACTGCCGTTCGATCCCGTTTGACCCGTTCCTCCGGCCACACCATTGGCTCCCGTTGTGCCATTGCCCGCAGCGCCCGCGATGAGCGTGTTGTTGCGCAGGGTCACGCCGCCGCAATTGTTGCAATACATCGCGTAATTCGAGATGCCGGCCATGGCGGTGTCGAGCGTTTTGATGGTCAAACGGTCGAGCGTCGTCGGGCTTGTAATACCATTGCCTTCGAGGGCGGTGACGCGGCCGCCGCTGACGGCGCTCGATTGAATCGTCACGATGTTGGCCGAGCTTCGTGTCCAATTGTTTTGCGCATTGTATCCGCCGTAAATCGAGATCCCGTTGACGAGCGTAACGCGCGCGTCGTAAATCCCAGCCGAAACGTAGACTTGGGTTTTACCCTGCTGAGCGGCCTTCGACAACGCCGAGGCCAGCGTAAACACAGGTTGTTGCCTGGTACCGGGATTGGCGTCGCTTCCCGTAACGGCTACGAAAATAGCTGCGCTTGCGTCACCGTCGATTCCATCGCAATTGGTATCGGCGAACGAATCATCCGGAAGATCCGGGCCGGTGTATTGACACTCGCACCCATTCTGCGCGTTGCCATCCGTATTGAAATACCCCGCCAAACACGTTCCAAGCTGGCACGTTCCGGCTGAGCAACTCACGTTGGCGTTGACCATCATCGTGGCGCAATTGTTGTTGCAAGCTCCGCAATTCAAGGCGTCTGCCGCTGTATTCGTTTCGCAGCCGTTGGGCGCCATGTTGTCGCAATTGGCGTACCCCGCGTTGCACGCGCCAAGCACGCAAGCGCCGCTCACGCACGAGTTCGTGGCATTGGGGAAGTTGCAAGCCGAATTGCAGGTGCCGCAATTGTTGATGTTGGTATTCGTATCGATTTCGCAACCATCCGCGGGCATCATGTTGCAATCGCGATACGCGCCCAAACACGACGCAATCGAGCATGTGCCGGCGACACAAGCTTCGTTTGAATTGGCAAGATTGCAGGGCGAATTGCACGCTCCACAATGATTGACGTCGGATTGCACATCCGTTTCGCACCCGTTGGCGTTTGTCGCATCGCAATTCTGATAAGGCGCCGTGCACATCGTAATGAGACACATGCCCGCTGCGCAAGCTTCGGAAGCATTCGCCAATTCGCAGGTTTGTCCACATCCGCCGCAATTCATCATGTTCGTCGTCGTATCGACTTCGCAACCGTCGGCGTTCATGTTGTTGCAGTTGGCAAAACCCATGTTGCACGAGGCGACGGAACACGTTCCGCTCATACAAGCCGGCGATGCATTGGGAAGTGCACACGCATTGCCACATGTTCCGCAATCACCAATGGATGTATTCGTATTCGTTTCGCAGCCGTTGCTCGGATTTTGGTCACACGCTGCTGTTCCCGCCGTACACCCGAGGCTTTCGCCCGTGATTGGCACGATGACATCGGGGACTTGCATACCGCTGACGGTTGCGGTGACGACGGCTTCTGCTGGCGCGAGCATTTCGGCAGTGCCTTGGGACGTGTACGTCACTTCAAAATAGATGGATTCACCCGGTGGACGTGTGGATGGAAGCATGATGGGAACCCGGAGCCATTGACTCGGATCATTCGGTGGATCTTCGACATAACGCACCGTTTCGTAGGAAAAATCTGGATCCTGGATCGATATGGATTGAAAGATCGCATCCGCGCTGCTGTCGTTGTCAATGCGGAACGCTCGCATACGTTGCGTACCGGCAGGAACGACATCAAATGCCAAATTCGCTGGATTCGCACACGGATCTGCAGGACCACCCGCATTGAGCACGCAAAGGCTCAATTTCGTGAAGCTTCCGCCGCCTGCGCCACCATTGCCGCCGCCACTGCTTCCGCCATTGCCCGACACGCCGCCTTGGCCCCCTTGACCCCCGAAGCCGCCTTGGCCGCTCGCGCCTCCCGCGCCGCGCGAAGGACGGTCGGGTGTACTGGGTGGACCATGAGATCCTGTCGGTGATCGACGAGCGCGGCGATCTGAGCGGCTACGTCGTCGTCGAGACCGACATGACGGCGGAGATCGAGCTTCGCGAGGCGCT
>JBGAOI010000164.1:0-11899 GCA_044221885.1 Polyangium sp. (in: bacteria) | reverse complement strand
TTCACATCTCCGTTGGTGCTCGTTACGGGCGAAATGTCGTTCCCATTCGACGAACTCGAAACGCTGAAAGCTACGGTCACGGCCGTAACGCCACTCATTGCAGGTGACAAGAAGCTCAAAGAAACTGTGGATACAGTGAACGAGCTTTTGAAAACGCCCTGGTTACAAAGCTCGAGCGGCGTGGCGGAAGGGCTCACGTTGCGGGTCAAAGAAGCGTTTGCCCAAGGAAACCGGATGTTACCGCCGAGTTATTTGGACACGCATACCGACCGTATGTTGCTCGAGCAGCGCCATTATCAAAAACGCACGGTGTTTGGCGAGTTATGGATTCGGAGCGTGTTATTGCCGGGAGGATCGCAACAACCTTTGCCGGCGTATTTGCCGGAAAGTCTCGCCAAGAAATTGCCCATGTTTCAGCGATTCAAAGCGCGACTCATTGCCGAAGCGCACATGCAACAAGACGAATACGAAAATCATCCCGCGGCCCTCAAAGTCGTCGCGCTGGGTCGAGTCGTCTCCATGTCGCGTCGGGGCATGGTTCGTTGACCGTCGACGGACCGTCAATCGACCCACTGCGTCGAGGACAATCTTCACGAGTGGCCTTGTCGAGTGGCGATCGCGAAGTTACGTTTCGTTGCCCATTCGGAAAGGAATGTCGAACGGAGCGACTTGGCTCTGGAACCGACAGACAGCGAGGCACCATGGCAGGCAAGAACGTCCTTGAATTCACGGAAAAGAACTTCGACAGCGACGTATTGAAATCCGATACGCCCGTACTTGTGGATTTCACCGCCACCTGGTGCGGACCCTGCAAGGCGCTAGCGCCCATCGTCGAAAAGATCGCGGACGAGTTTCAGGGCAAGGTGAAGGTCGGAAAGCTCGATATCGATGCCAATCCGCAAATCACAGCCAAGTATGGCGTGCGCAGCGTCCCGACCGTTTTGGTGTTCAAAGGTGGCCAAAAAGCAGGCCAACACGTCGGCTTGACGACCCGCGACAAGCTCGTGCAGCTCCTCGGCGTGTGATTTTTTCTCCCCGCGACATTCAGCTTCGCCAAGAACGTGACGAATTTGCCGCGTTCTTGGCCGCGAATCTCTTCGACTGGTAACGTTTTCGCCAGTCCTTTCACATCCAAGCAGCAGGTCCTTCTTGAACGAGCGTGCTCCTGGGCAAACCCTAGAACGCGTCATTGCAGCCCATGGTGGGTTTGGCATTCCCGTAGCCCGGGCCCGACGCATCTTGGGTCACGTTGCGCGTGCTCTCGCCACGTTGAACGAATCGGGGATCATTCGCGGAGCGTTGCCTCCGGCCACCATCATCCTCGTCGTTCCCGAAGACGGAAACGAAATCGCTTCGCTCATTCATCATGACGAAGCAGGACCTCGACCGCACGTTGGATACTTTGCGCCTGAACAATCAGGACTCATCCAAGCGCCATTGGGTTGGTCCACCGATGTATTTCCGTTCGCCGCCATCCTCTACGAAGTTCTCTCAGGTACCCAAGCCTTTGCGCAGGCAGCGACCGTCGAACTCGCTCATCAAAAGATGCTCGGCCCAGCCCCGGCGCTCGGACAAACCTCCGCGACACTTCCCGTCGAGCTACGCGATCGTCCGGATCTCGTCGCCGCACTCGACGCCCACCTCGCCCGAGCCCTTCATCACCATCCAGGCGTGCGTCATCCGTCCGTGCATCAGTTCTGGATCGATGTGGATTTGATTCTGAAAGAAGCTGTTCGCCCGACGGCAAGTGGCGAATGGCTCGTGGACGAACCCAGTCATTCCGGGTCGAATACGCCGGTTCCCCCGCAGTTTGTCTCGCCCAACAAGCCACATGCCCATACGTCTGTGGGACTCGTATCGGATCCCCTGCTGGACACTCGCGTTTCTTGGGAAACGCTCGGACCACCCATCGGCGTGGAACGGTTGCATGCCTCGATCTTGGTGGAAGACGGTCGAGCGGTCCTCGCGGCAGGAACACGTGGACTTTATCGTCTCGTACGCGGCACATGGTCGCGTGTACCCATGCCCATGGGCGTCGATGCGAAGGCCACACGAGGTTTGTCTCGTCTAACTTCAGGGGAACTGTTGCTGTACGGCGAACCTGATTTTTGTTGTGCCCTCACCGCGCGAGGTACGGCGCAAAAGATCGCGCTTCCCGATCGCAACATCGCGATCGATGCCGCGTATGTGGACGATTTTGGCGTCGTGCTCGTTGGTGCCCATACGACTCGTTCCGTCGGTGCCGCCGTGCTGCTTCCACGAGGTGCACCGCCTCAAGTGGTCATGGTCGAGTCGACCTCACGGCTAACAGGCGTCACGCGTTTGTCCAACGGAACCTTCTTGGTTGTGGGTATGGACGGCGCGATCGTCGAGCTACACGGCCAAGGTTGTCGCGACGTACCCTGGGCGCGATCGGGGCATTTGTATGCTGTTGCCAGCAATCAGTTCGGTACGGCGCACGCCGTGGGCAGTGGTGGACATGCGCTGCGTATCGATGCATCGCCCACGGGTGCACCACCAACGGTCACGCTCGAACGAGTGCAAACGACACGAGATCTCTACGCGTTCCCCTCGATGCCTCGGTCACCGGACGACTCTTGAACGTTCACCTGCGGTCACCTCGCGTCATCGTCGTCGTGGAAGACGGATCGGCCTTCGCACACGACGTTGCTGCCTAGCGCAAATCCGCGCGATACGGCGCAACGCATGTCGCCCGGCAAAACCCCTGCATAGCTGCTTGACCAGGCTGGTCCACCTGACTACGTAACGGCCCGCATTCAACACTTTTCCGAGGAGTCTCTTCGATGGCTACGAAGATCGCTATCAACGGGTTCGGCCGGATCGGTCGCTGCATCGTGCGTGCTTTGGTCGAGCGCGGCGAAAAGGATCTCGAGATCGTCGCAATTAACGATCTGACCGACGCAGGCACGCTCGCGCACCTCTTGCGTTACGACTCGATTCATCGCGAGTTCCGCGCGGCAAGCGTCAGCCATGGAGACGGGTTCATCCAGATCGGCGACAAGAAAGTCTCCGTTCTCGCGAAGAAAGATCCCGCCGAACTTCCTTGGAAAGACCTCGGCGTCGACATCGTTCTCGAATGCACGGGTCTCTTCACGGATCGCGCCAAGGCGGCTCTGCATCAGAACGCTGGCGCCAAACGCGTCATCATCAGCGCTCCGGCCAAAGGCCAAGATCTCACGCTCGTTTTGGGCGTCAACGATGCGTCGTACAACCCGGAAAAACACTCCATCGTGTCCTGTGGTTCGTGCACGACAAACTGCTTGGCTCCCGTCGCGCGCGTGTTGCTCGACCACTTCGGCATCGTCCGTGGCCTCATGACCACCATTCATTCGTACACCAACGATCAGCACATCTTGGATCTGCCGCATCGCAAAGGTGACTTGCGTCGAGCTCGTGCCGCCGCCGTGAACATGGTCCCTTCGTCCACCGGAGCTGCAAAAGCTCTTGCGGAAGTCATTCCCGAGCTCAAGGGCAAGTTCGACGGACAATCCATTCGCGTTCCCACCGTCGATGTGTCGCTCGTCGACCTCACGCTCGAAACGGAAAAACCCGTCACGAAGGACGCGATTCACGCGGCCATGAAGCGCGCGGCCGAAGGCCCCATGCGCGGCATCCTCGAGTATTGCGACTCGCAACTCGTCTCGGGCGATTTCATCGGCAACCCGCACTCGAGCATCTTCGATGCAACGCTGACGCAAACGATCGGCGACAACTTCGTCAAGGTCTTCTCTTGGTACGACAACGAATGGGGCTTCTCGAATCGCATGATCGACCTCGCGTTGCTCATGACGCAGAAGGGTGTTTGACCTGTGAAACTCACCGGCATTCGCTCCATCGAGGACCTCGCGCAAGACGGCAGTTTGTCCAACAAGCGCGTCTTCATTCGTGTCGACTACAACGTGCCGCTCGACAAGAAGACCGGCGTGATCACGGACGATGCCCGGATTCGTGAATCGATTCCGACAATCAAGATCGCAGTCGAAGCGGGGGCCAAGGTCATCCTCGCTTCCCATCTTGGGCGACCCAAGCCGGGCAAACATGACGGCTTGAGCCTCGAACCTTGTGGCGCTCGTTTGTCCGAGCTTACGGGCTACGAAGTTCACTTGCCGGATGATTGCATCGGTGATTCCCCGAAGAAGGTCATTCAAGACTTGCGCGCCGGACAGGTTTGTCTTCTCGAAAATCTTCGCTTCCACGAAGAAGAAGAGAAAGACGATGACGCGTTTGCCCGGGAACTCGCAGCGCTTTGCGATGTGTACGTGAACGATGCTTTCGGCGCCGCACATCGGGCCCACGCATCCGTGCACGCCCTCGCGCGTCTCGTGCGCCCACGAGCCGCTGGGCTCTTGATGCTCAAAGAGTTGCGTTCGCTGGCTCGTTTGCTCGATCGCCCGGAAAAACCCTACGTGGCCGTGCTCGGCGGCGCGAAGGTGTCGGACAAGATCGACGTGGTCGAGTCGTTGCTCAACGTCGTCGACGCATTGTGCATCGGCGGCGCGATGGCCAACACGTTCCTGGCCGCGCAAGGCAAGAAGACAGCGGCGAGCAAGATTGAGGAAGACAAACTCCCTCTGGCCCGGACAATCTTGCAAAAAGCGAAGGATCGCGGCGTGCAATTGCTTTTGCCCGTCGACGTCCTCGTTGCCACGTCCCTCGACGCGACTGCGGGCACGGAAGCGGACGCGTACGCAATTCCTGAAGGCACGATGGCGCTGGACATTGGACCACGAACGATCGCGCTGTTTGCGGAGCAGATCGAAGGCGCGAAGACGGTCTTCTGGAACGGCCCGATGGGCTTGTTCGAGTCAGCGCCGTTCTCGCGAGGCACGTTCGAAGTGGCGAAGATCATGAGCGCCGCGTCGGGTTTTACCGTCATCGGTGGAGGCGACAGTGCTGCCGCAGTCCGCAAAGCAGGCGACGACGTGGCCCAAGGCATCGATCACATTTCGACCGGCGGTGGTGCGTCACTCGAGCTCATCGAAGGCCGCAAATTACCTGGTGTCGAAGCCCTGCGCATGAGTGAGGAACCGGCGTCGTGAACCCTCTTCGTCGACCCCTCATCGCTGGCAATTGGAAGATGAACGCTGGCGGTCGCGATGCCTGTGCGCTCGCGGTCGCCATTGCCGACGCTGCGCGCAAAGCAACGCACGTCGACGTTGTGGTTTGTCCTCCCTACACGGCCTTGGCAGCAACGGCACACGAGCTCTTCGAAGCAAAAAGTGCCGCGATGCTTGGAGCTCAAAACATGCATCCGGAAGCAGCCGGCGCATTCACGGGCGAGATCAGCGCGCCGATGCTCGTTGATTCTGGAGCAACGTGGGTCATCTTGGGGCACAGCGAACGTCGGCAACTGTTTGGCGAGACAGACGATCAGATTGCTCGCAAGGTCGTGGCCGCCATGCGCGCGGACTTGCGCCCGATCGCGTGTGTCGGCGAGACACTCGAAGAGCGTGAAGCAGGCAAGACGCTCGAAGTCGTCGAACGTCAAGTGCGCGCGCTCATGGATGACCTCGCAAAACGCCCTGGATTTGGCGTGGTTGCGTATGAACCCGTCTGGGCCATTGGTACGGGCAAAGTGGCCAAGCCTGAAGACGCTGAAGAAGTGCACGCGATGATTCGCGGACTTCTAGCGAGCATCAGCGACGAATTCGCCCAAGCCACACGAATCCTCTACGGTGGAAGCGTAAAAGCCGACAACGCCGAAGGCCTGTTGGCTCAACCCAACATCGACGGAGCACTCGTTGGTGGGGCATCCCTCGATGCCGCGGGTTTCGGCAAGATCATCGACAGTGCCGAGCGACTGGCGGAGTCGGCGGAACAAGGGTAGAACCCCTTGCCCATTGTCGTTTTGGATCCGGGCGGCATGTATTTCGAGGTGTCCCGAGCCGTCCCATCCAAGGAAGAGCGTCCATGCTGCTGACTTTTCTCAACGTCGTTCACGTCATCGTCTGCTTTTTCCTCATTCTCGTCGTGCTGCTCCAGCAGGGGAAAGGTGGCGGTTTGTCCGGACTTGGTGGCGGTGGAGCGCAAGTTTTTGGTGGACGCGGAGCCGGCAACTTCATGACGCGCATCACGGCCATCTGCGCCGCCGTCTTCATGTTGACGAGCCTCTCGCTCGCTTACTTGTCCTCCGCCGGTGACCGCGATCTCGGCGACGGCGTCGAAGATTCCTCCCAAGGCAAATAGTTTGTCCTGTCTTGACTGCGCGTCGTGCGGATCCAGAGCATGAGGCGAAGAGCACCCCAGGTGCTCTGAAACTTCGCCCGTTCGACCTCGGCGTCATTGTTCTCGTCAAAACGCTCGTTTGTCTTCTCGCATTGGCCCTTGGTTTTCGTGCGGTCAGCGACGATGACTTCGCTCGCGTCACGATTGCCCAAACCTTCGCCCACACGCCTCGATTCGACGCGTCGGGCACGAGCTGGCTTCCGTTTCCGTTTTGGATCACGGGCTCCGCGATGCTCGTTGCCGGACGATCCCTGTTCGTCGCTCGCGTCGTCGCGTTCGTGTTGGGACTGGCAAGCGCCGCGATCGTAGGTGTAGCCGCGTATCGACTGACGAACGATCGTCGTGGCGCATTGCTTGGGGCTGTGGCCGCAGCGGTTTTTCCTTGGAGCGTTCGCCTCGGCGTGGCCACCGTTCCCGAACTTCTCACCGCGGCATTTGGCGTCTTTGCCTTGAGCACGCTCGTGGATAGCAACCCGCGGACACGTTGCTTGGGCGGCCTGGCCCTTCTTGGAGCAACGCTTTCGCGTTACGACGTTTGGCCACTGACAGCGGCCTTTGCTGCCTACACATTGTACGACCTAGTGAGCCAAGACAAACGTTCCGGACGTGAACGATTTTTGCTTGGGGCAGCAATGATTTTGGCCGTCGCGGGGCCTTGCCTTTGGATCGTGTGGAACCATGTTTCGCGCGGCGATGCGTTCGATTCTTTGAACCGCGTAGCCGCGTACAAGCGCGCGTTGGGTGAGAGCGACGATGCTCCGATATCGCGCCTCTTTGCGTATCCAGTGGCGATGGTGCGACACGAACCGGAGATATTTGGCGCGCTGGCGATTTTGCTGGCCTGCGGACAAACCTCGGCGTTGAAGTCGTTCACACGTGAAGTATTGCAGCCCTATCGTCGACCGCTGGTGGGCGCGTTGTTTCAGATGGGATTTTTGTCGCTTGCGATGATCAAAGATGGGGCACCGACGCATCATCCCGAGCGAGCGTTGCTCGTCCTTCTTTTGCTTTGCGCTCTTCTCGTCGGGAGCCTGAGCACTGCTCTCGTGCCCCGCATGCACCGGACGCTACGGTTTGTCTCGGGCACCATCGCGATCGCGGTTCTCATTTTCAGTTTGGTCATTGTGCGGCGGTGGTTTCGAGCGGAGGGTTTTACGGCCCGTCATGATGAAGTTGTAGCCGGGAGTTTTGCTCGACAGACCTTGACCCCTGGAGAAAGAATCTTGGTGGATGTCGTGGATTATGGGTACTTTGCGTTTGTCGCGTCCTTTGGACGCCCCGAAGACGCGGTGCTCGATCGCGACTTGGATCCGCGCAGTCCGAAACACGCTTCGAGTTTCGAGGACCAAACGGTGCTGTTGCGTAAAATCGAAACGACGGGAGTCCATTGGATTGCCGCGAATGTTTCGAGTCGAGCCGTCGAGCATTTGGGGTCACCCAAATTCGTCCACGGTCAATTTGGGATTTGGCACGAAAGTTCGTGGAAGTAAGCGATGAACAAGCCTACTGATTTGGAAACTCGGGGCCATCCCTCCTATTTCGTTCATCCTTCGGCAATCGTGGACGAACCTGCACATATTGGGGAAAACACGAGGATCTACCATTTTTGTCATATTTGCTCGGGTGCGCGCCTTGGAAAACGATGCGTTCTCGGGCAAAACGTGTTCGTCGCTTCAACCGCAATTCTTGGCCATGATGTACGCGTTCAAAACAATGTCTCGATTTACGACGGCGTCATCATCGAAGATTCCGTTTTTCTTGGCCCATCGGTTGTCTTTACAAACGTCACCAATCCTCGCGCGGAAATAGATCGTCGAACGCTGATCGAGGTCACACGCGTTCGTCATGGAGCAACGATCGGCGCCAACGCGACCATTTTGTGTGGTCTGGTCATCGGCGCATACGCGTTCGTAGGCGCGGGTGCGGTTGTGACGCGCGATGTACCCGCTTACGCGCTCGTTTCGGGTGTACCTGCACGACGTACGGGGTGGATGAGTCGCCACGGACAAAAGCTTGGAACTCCAAATTCCGAAGGCATCATGGTTTGTCCGGAAAGTGGACTACGTTATCGACGCCTCGGCGATGGCCTGACATGTCTCGATATGGACGATGACACCTCGATGGCTGGCGAAGGTCGCATCTTCGGGAGAAAGTACATTCGTTCCAACGTGCCACACGAATGACGTTGGTGGTTTGGGTTACTTAGGTATGGAACGTTTTTCGTGCTCAGCCCCTGCAATTTCGTTGGTTTGCGACTACACTTCGTAATTCCTACGTGTCTGAAGAATTAGATCCGGATCGAAGTGCGCCACGGCGGGGTCGACGAAGGCGCGAACGAATCGAGGCGCAAAGCGCGACGGAATCGCGATCACGCTTGGCTGGCGATTTCGGCGTGCAACTGGTTGCTGGAGTGATGGCGCTGGTGGTGGTTGCATCCGCGCTCGCGATTGGGACCGTGCATGTTCAGACGTTGGTGGTCATGGCTCCGCTGGCATTTGCTGCCGCAGCGGTCGCGGTTTTTCACGATTTGAAGCGCCGTGGAGCGACGGCCGTGGGTTTGCCGGCGATCATTGCGACGGTGCTCGCGTTTGTCACGTTGTTACAGGCCATCCCGCTGCCTGTCGCGTGGCTCGCCAAGATCGCGCCTGCAAACGCAGACATTTGGGCCCGTTCTCTTCTTCCGTTTGGCGAAGCAGGACCACGGTTTGCCAGCATCTCGCTCGATCCTGGAGCAACCGTTGTCGAAGCGCTCAAGTGGAGCTCGTACGCCGCATTGTTCACCGCGGCGGCTACGGTATCGGCACGTTACGGCGCCACGGTCGGGATTGGGCTGATGTTTGTCTCGGCCATAACCGTTGCAACAGCAACGATTGCGCACGGCTTGATGGGGATGAAAGAGGTCTACGGGATCTACAAGCCGTCGATCGATTTACCTCCGTGGCATGTCGGGCCGCTCATCAACACCAACACAATGGCTGGGTACTTGAACCTCGGCATTCTTTGCGGCATGGCGCTCATACTCACGCGCAGTCGCGAAATGCCTCGATGGTTGATTGGCGCGGGCATTGCGTTCTTGATTGGCGTTGGCGTGACCTCGGCGTCTCGCGGGGGATTTATCACGCTCCTTTTGGGTATTCTTCTCTTGGCGGTTTTGTTGCGCTTCAAAACGTCGCGCCACAGCGACGACGATCCCTCGGAATCTCGTTCTTCTGCGCGATGGTTGCTTGCCGGGACGATTGCCGCGGGCGCCTTGATGGCCGTGCTTGGCGGCACGTGGGACACGTGGCGCGAGCTCTACGACACGAACCTCAGCAAGCTGGAGATGGTTCTTTGGGCCAAACCTCTCTTGCGTGAACATTTCTTTTTGGGTGTTGGTCGAGGAGCCTTCGAGAGCGTTTTTCCGGCGCACAGGACGTCAGCCGGACACGTCATTTACGCGCATCTCGAAAACTTCCCCGGCCAATGGCTCGTGGAATGGGGCGTTCCCGTCGGTGCCTTGGCTCTTTTGGGTTTTGCTTGGACCCTTCGTCCTTCGCGCCTGGGTGCTCGGCACAGTGGTCTTTCCGCGGCTGCGTTCACCGGAATCATCATTGTATTGATCCAAAACCTCGTGGATCTGTCGCTCGAGATTCCCGCGGTTTGTTATGCCTTGATGCTCATCATCGGCTCGTTGTGGGGCGACAATTTGCGGTCTCGAGCGGGTGTGGAATACGCAAAAAATCGGTCGCTGCGCTTGGGTTCGCGAACGCCGATCGTGATGTTCGCCGGCGGAATTGCTCTCTCCATTGCGGGATTTTGGTTTGGCTTTCCCGACATCAATACCGATCGGGATCGCATTCGGCATGCGTACGAAGAGAAAAACGGCAACGAATCGACTGTTTCCCCGGAATTCCGATCGCTTCTGCATGCGGCCATGAGGCGGCACCCGGCCGAGCCCTATTTCCCGCTGGTTGGAGGGCTCGTCGCGGCCCGTACGAAGTCCGAATCGCCCATTCCGTGGTTGCAAAGATCGCTCGAGCGAGGCCCGATCAATGCCCGTGCGCATCTATTGCTCGCAGAAGTGCTTGGAGATCGCGGAGCAACACGACAAAGTTTGCTCGAACTGCGTTACGCCATCGAACAGGACGCGGCCCTCGTGGATCCTGCGGTGCGATTGGCCGTGCATTTCTCGCTGAAATATGACGCATTGATGCTCATCGTGCCGGATGGTTTGCAAGGTGCCCCCGTCCTCGATTCGCTGGGACGTCACGCGGAAGCTGCAAAACAGCCGGAATTGCGAAGTCGGTTTGACCTCGAAGCAATCGTTCGAGACTCCCGAGTTTTTGCGCCCCGCATTCGCGAAGCGGAAGTTCGACTCGCTGCCTTGAAAAACAAGGACTCGGCGGGAACGATATGTGAAGATCGCGCCAAGTGTGGGCGCGAGATTCGTGAACATGCGGAAGCTTTGGGCGTATCGCATCCGGACGAGTCCGTGTCGAAAACGATCCTTGCCCGGCTTTTGGTTCTAGAAGGCAAACCCGAAGAAGCCGAAGCTTTCTTGGCGGAACGGTGCGTGCATGTTCGCGATCGTTCGACGTGTATGCGTGTGCGTTTGGAAGCCGCATCGAAAATGGCAACCACGGATCGACTGGATCTCGCAACACGTGAATACTTGGGCGTGAGCTGTTTGTCCTCGGAGGAATGCGCTGCTGCGGCCACACATGCGGCAAATATTCGCGAACAACATGGAGACGTCGCGTCGGCCATTACGCTGTACGCACGTGCCGCACGCGAAGAACCCACGGAAGCGCGATGGATGGCCTTGGCCAACGCTGCGAGTCGCGCTGGTGCCCATGCCCAATGTGTCGATGCGCTCGAACGAGTCGCTGCAAAACGTGGTGGTTGGGATGATGCGCTACGACAGCGGGTCATTGAAGAACGGGCCCGAGCATTTACTCAGGGCAACAAGTGAAGCCCACGCAATGGAACTTGAACTTTTCTGGACAAGTGCCATGAAAGCAGAATGAAGTTCGCACCCCGTCGCGACGAACTCGACAGGGCTCTGTGGGTGGGTTTGTGATAAAGCGAGTTTGGCGGATCAAACAGAGGAGCACGACCCTGTGTGCGGAATTTTTGGGTACGTAACGGACAAACCTGAAAGAGGCGGTCGAGAGCGACTGGAAACGGCGATTCAAGCGCTGCGACATCGGGGGCCTGATGATGCTTCGATGATTGAAATCGCTGGCCATGGCCTCACGTGCGGGATGGCGCATACCCGCCTTGCGATCATTGATTTGTCCCCCAACGGTCGCCAACCGATGACGACGCCCGACGGTCGGTACACGATCGTGTACAACGGCGAAGTTTACAATTTCCCCGAATTGCGCAAGGAGCTCGAAGCGGCTGGGGTGCAATTTCGCGGCTCTTGCGATACGGAAGTGATTCTCGAGGCCTACGCGCGTTGGGGAATGCAAGTTGTGCGCCGATTTCGCGGCATGTTTGCGTTTGGTATTTGGGATCGCGACACACAGAAACTCGTCTTGGCTCGCGATCACATGGGCATCAAGCCGCTCTATTTTGCGTCGGGTCCGGGATATTTTGCGTTTGCCTCAGAAATTCGCGCTCTTCTTCGGACGGGTTTTTCTGCAAAAACGATTTCACGACGCGCAGTAGC
>JBGAOI010000163.1:0-11977 GCA_044221885.1 Polyangium sp. (in: bacteria) | reverse complement strand
CGAGGCCAACGACGGCTCACGTTGCCGCAAGCACTGCACCGTCGGCGGAAGTACCGAGATTACCTAGCTTTCCGGCTCTTCCGCCGACGACCACAGGGCTCGACGCTCAACTGGCCTACCTGGGACGTGTTTGCGGCCAAGTCGTTCGTTATCCACATAAAGACGAGGTATACGCAGGATGTGCTTGTTGTCCGCCATTCGACAACTGCATGCCCAAAGCTCCTTCAGCCATCGGCGAATCGATGGACCCATCCTCCGTTCTCGAAGAGGTTTTCCGCGGTAGCTTTCGGCGGCCTGGAGCCGATGAAATTGCAATGATGATTTATGGCTGTGGTTCGGCCGCGACAAACGAGGGAGGTATGCTGCTCGCGACGGTCACCGACGGCGCCTTCCAGGATGTTGAATATCGTGAGGGCCTGCATCCCGACACGTGCACCGCTATGCCGCAACAAGAAGGTATCGATCGCTTGCTGTGTCGCTTCACCCACGGTCGCGCACATCATTCGACGCATGTGTTCGTCATCGATTTTACCTCGAAGACCCAACGGTTCGCGGATATGGAGTTCATCGAACTCATCACCCAGCTCCCCACGGTTTGTCAGAACGGTCCGGGTTTGACCATTCGGCACGACCACCTCGATTCGATGCGCGTGGTCGATCAAAATGGCGATGGCCTGGCCGACGTCGAAATCGTCGTCACCCAACAACGTGGACGGGTCACCAAAGACATGCTCGTTGGCTGCGATGACGAAATACAACCGCGGGACCGAAGCCGTTTTCTTTCGAAACCAAAGACGCACACATTACGCTGGCTCGGCGAGAAAGGTCGGAGCTTCCGTCCCGATGCGGCAACAGCGGCGTTGCTCCCGCAACTATGAACGTGCGTCTGGAAGCCAATGGCTCAACAATCGCTCGAGGCCATTCGCTCGATCTACCGCCCTACCGCCAGGAGCCTGAGAGCATTCCCGAAATGGGCGTCGGCCTCGAAGTTCAAGCAGGCGTTCGCCGCCGCGCGCGGCAATTCGCAATTGGACAACATTTGCACGTCGCTTGCCATGGGGTTATTCCAGAACCCTCGAGCCACGATGGTCGTACGGCACAATGCCAGTTTGATCGCCCTACGGCCACCAATTGGCTTCGTCTTCGCCCTGCATCGAGATATACCCGGAGCCATTGTCTCGACCATCGACGCCGGTGAGTTTTCCGTCTTGCATAATCAAGACGACATCTCCGGAAATCGCCGATTGGCCGCCACGGGAAGCGATACCCGATGCGCCTTGGTGCATGTTTTCCGCCGCAAAAGGATTGCCGACTTCTCCGCGGGACACGAGGAGCCAACCTCGTTTTGGAACAATGCAAAACAATGTCGACGAACGAAGCATTTGATGGGCTTCGGCCATGGCGCCAGGAATGAGCAAAAGCTCCGTTGCGAGATCATCGATTCCCCCGCCGTCCGTCTCCATTTCTCGAATCGGAACCATAGGATCGCCCATGCCTCGAAGCATGCTCGGTTTTTTCCAAAACAGGAAACCTGATTGTTCTGCGACGGTCCACGACCACGTCTGGCTTTTGGTCGTTGCTGTCGCTTGGGCAATCATAGCTTCATCTTGGGCGCGCCCAGATCGAGGTGCGACCGTGAAGCGTCGATCGGACAGGCCTGTCACGACGGCAACGTGTGGGTAGCGGGATCCTTTGACGCCAACCAAGGGGCGGCAAAGTTGCTTTGCATAGTCCACTCGAGAATGGCTGATGATGGCGAGTCGGGGAAATGCGAGGCTCATAGGAAATCCTGTTGGAGGTCGGCAGGAGAGCAAGTTTGTCTGGTCCCGTCAAGCTCCCAAAGCACTACGTAGCACGAATGGCGCGAGGCGCGCCGAAACAACGTGACGATAACCTATCCAATCTGCGATCGGCTCACCAATCGTTTCCATACCCGCTCGACGGCACCTGCACCGAGAGGAAAAGCGTTTGGCACGGGCAGGGTTGGCTGCGCGAGGTCCACCGAAACGCAAGAGAGCGTCCCTGGGGCAGCTCTCGTTGCCATTTCTGAAGATGCGTCGGGCGTGAATGAGCGATGCATTTGACGTAAATGGGCCCATCGAAAAAGTTGCTGGCGACGCGACCACGGTGGCAAAGGGGCCCACCCGGGTCACGCGCGCTAAACGCGACAAACGGAACGGACGTTCTCCAGAAGAAAAGAATGGCGGACGAGCAGCGAAACGCGTATTGGAGAAATGTAAACGATGACGACGCGCGATTTCAAAGAGCTGCTCGCCGACTACGCGATGGCATTCACCACCGGGCGAAAGCCGGCGCAGCCCATCCCAGGTATCCAGGGACGACTCTGCCGCCGAAGAGCCGGCGATCCAGTGCGGCTTAGCGACGATGCCAGCCGACGCCTTGTCTTCCTGGGCGATCACCGCGTCTGTCACCGCATCATCGGCCTCACCGGTTATGAGATTGTCACTTCGGTCCTGGGCTGGGACGTCGCCTATACAAGGCGGAAGGTGGAAGCGGGTTTGAAATTCGATCTCGTCGTTTTCCCCGAGAGCAAATGCAAACTCGGTACGTGGGACAATTTGCTCGACCTCGTGCAGGAGACCTATCCCGAAATTGGTGCAAAAATAGCTCGTCACCGCTCCGCCCTGGTCTGCATGACCCCCGCGAGCCTCCTCGAACTCGAGCGCAAACAGGGCTATCGCTTTCTCGACGTCGACGAACGCGGGTGTAGCGATCCGCGATTCATGACCCTCGAGCGCTACATCGATGCGCCCGACACCCCCGATGCCGCCCGTGCATTTCTTTATCATGTGATTTACTGCAAGGAGTTTTACGGCGGGCAAGGGCACACGGTGGATGGCCAGGGCAATACCGGAGTGCCCGAGTACATCATGCCAAACAAGCCGTTGGAAGAGCTGGGAGCGCACGTGGTAATTCCCGTCGACGTGGTGATCCCTCAATGACGCTGTTTCGCTCCCGCCAAGAAAACGCGCAGCAGGATCCATCGTCCGATGTATCTTTGCCGGACGCCCGCGGCTTGGCCGACCCAGCACATCTTGCTCGCCTCGACGCGTATGCAGGTGAAAGATTCGCATCGCTCGACGAAATGACCGCGTGGCTCGAAAACAAGGGTATCGATGGTTTGTCGGCCAATTCCAAAAAAGGGTTGCACAAGCTCTTCGAGAAAATCGAAAAAGAAGAAGCGCGACTCTTCTATGACTCAATCAGTGGTTGCGTGGTGCGCCGCGCGCGCGTGGTCAAAATGAATGTCGAGGCGACCATCAAGGGCGAGCGTTATCCATTGGTCGAATTGTGCCAGATCTTTCTTGCTGAAAAGATCGCGCCGGAATCATTATGGATAACCGATCCATCTCGCGTACCCGAAGTCTTATCGAAGGTGAACATACGCACGGCTCAGGTCCGCGATACCACGCAGCTTTGGGAAACGCTCGTCGCCGACGAAGATGCGCGGGTGGGTGTTTTTCGTGGGCTCATGGAGGAGCTCCAACTGAGCCAGGAAGATGCCGCGACCGTTGAATTGGTGATGACGCCAGCGACACTCGAATACGAAGCGCCGATCGATTGGCCGGGCATTCATTCGGTGCTCGAAATTCATGAAGCCACGGTCATTTTGCCGGAGAAGATATCGAAGCCAGTCGTGGTCGAGTTTAATGCCGGGGATCAAATCTCGATTTTCGTCGCTACCCCGAATGCACCGGTCATTCGGGCATTGTTTCGAGCGGTCATCCCGAATATCCAGTACATTCCGAGCAAAGCGCGAAGCAAGCCGGAGACGTCCTGACGCAGCCCTCACCTATCGACCCACCTACGTAGCCCGCCGTCCGCTCACCAATCGTTTCCATACCCGCTCGACGGCACCTTCGAGCGGCGTATCAGCCAGGCGCAGCGCATAATACGTATGGCTGGGCAAACCTTCCAACGGTTTTCCTACCAGCCCCGATGGCAAGCGACAGAAATCGTTCACAATCGACAAACCCGTTCCCAGTTTTACCAAGTGAATCGCCAGCGGCCACCCTCGCGCTTCGACCGCAATTTCCCAAGAAACGCCGATATGGGCGCACGCTTCGTCCAAAGCTCGACGTTGCGCCGTGCCCAAAGGCGGCACAATGAGCGCCACACCCGACAGATCCGCCAGCGTCAATCGAGACTTTTGCGCCAAAGGATGCGCTTCGGGAAGCACCAACATTTGCCCCACTTGCGCCAGTTTTTCGCCAACCATGTGCGGCGGTATTGCGGTTAATGGCAAAACTCCGATATGCGCCACGTTTGTTCGTAATGCCGTCAAGGTCTCTTCGGCATCCCGCACCAGCAATTCAATGGGTGTCCGTACATCCCGAACCGAACGTTGCACCGCTTCGCCAATCAAATACAGATACGCTCCTTCGCCCGCACAGAGCACCACCCGAGCCCGCGTTTGTCCCGTGCGTAACTCTTCCGCGAACGCCACTTGTTCGGCAAGATTTTTCTTGGCGAACGCCGCCATTCGTTGCCCCGCTTCGGTCAAAACGATCCCCCGTCCGACACGTTTGTAGAGCGGCGTTCCTGCTGCTTCGGCCAGCTTTTGCACTTGCGCAAAAAGCGCCGGTTGCGACAAATGCAGCTTTTGAGCCGCATGCGTAAAATTCAAGTGCTCGGCAAAAGACGCGAACGCGCGTAACCACGACGTTTCGAACATGCTCCACCTACTATCACGAATCGTGATAGCTTATCAGATCTTACAAGTTCCGCGTGATGACTCGAAGGATTATTCTCTGCCCACTATGAACATCATTGAAAAAAGCAAAACACTTTCTTGGCTGCTTCGTCACGGCGCGCGTGAAGCGGGAGTCTCCATGGACGCTGCCGGCTGGGTCCCCGTGGGTGAAGTTCTGCGGTACTTGCGGATGCATCGAGAAGACCTCGACGAGGTTGTTCGGACAAACTCCAAAAATCGCTTGGAAGTCGTAAATGATCGAATTCGAGCGTGCCAAGGGCATTCCACCGACAACATGCCCGTGACGCTCGACGCGTTGGAAGCTTCGTGGCGGCTTTATGAAGCGGAAGGCTTACTTTTTCACGGAACCACCGTGGAAGCCACAGAGCCCATTTCGCGCGAGGGGCTCATTCCGCAAAAGCGCACCCACGTGCACCTGGCGCCGAGCCTCGAAAGCAAAGTGGGTAAGCGCTCGGCCACACCCGTGGTGCTGGAAATCTCGGCGGAACGATTGCGCGAAGCCGGCGAGAAAATCCACGAGGCGCAAAACGGTGTCGTATTGGTGCGTCGCGTTCCACGGTCCTGCATCGTGGGTTTGGTATGTACGACCAAAGCTGCACAGAAGAAAGAGCACGAATTGAAGGCGCGGTTTGGCTTGAGCAGGTAGGTCGTCCTGACAGACCCGTGGCTCGAGCGTGTATACGATCCGTGCTTGATCCCCAGTCATCGTTGCTGCCTCGCTTGCAGGTCTTTTTCGCCCTCCAACGAGCACATCCATCACTTCGTTCTTTCCACTGTCGCAAGTCGTGATCTACGCTGCCGACAATGGAGGTCGTTTCCCGTTCGCCGTTGCCGGTGTCGTCGATTGTGTGGCAGCCACAAGCGACGAGCTGGGTGTTCACGTTCGTCACGAAAGCGACGTTTCACCTTCAGCCGGGAAAATCGACGCTCGCTCCGACGCAGTTGCCGATTTACGAAGACGACAAGTACTTGGACGACGATCCCGCGCGCAGTCTCTATGCGCCGAGCGACATGGAACCGCTCAAGACTCGGGTCGACATCGTTCTCGTCGGTTCCGTCTACACCCCACAAAACAATGCCGTTCGGTCCCTCATCGCGCGCCTTGCGTTTGGCGAGATCGACAAGTCCATCGAGGTTTGTCTGGACCGCAGCGTCGGCATCGACAATACGCTTATCGACGGCCAAAGATTCTCGCGCATGTCCCTGGCGTACGAACGCGCCGCGGGTGGTCCGGACACGACAAACCCCGTAGGCATGCGTCTTGATCAACGCGACATGTACGGTCGGTTGAAACTGCCCAACCTTTTACCCGTGGGAATCGGGGATACCGCGATGCCGGCCGCGATCATGCCGATTGGGTTTGGCCCAGTCGCCCCGAAATGGCCCATGCGTCTCGCCAAACTCGGGCGCCATGCGTCGTCATGGTCGAGGCAGCGGATCAAGTCGGCTCCTTTGCCAGACGATTTTGACTACTCGTTTTTCAACGTGGCCCCAGCCGATCAGCAAATGTCGGAAGTTGCTGAAGAAACACGGCTCGTTTTGGAGAACCTGCATCCGCAAGTTCCGCGCCTCGTGACGAACTTTTCTGCATTGCGTCCGCATGCCCTCGTCGAGCGACGAAGCGGGACGCATCCCGTGAAAATGCGTTGCGACATGTTGTGGATCGATACGGATCTCGGGATCGCAACGATGACGTTCCGTGGTCAGGTTGCCCTCGACGCGGCTGATGATCCTGGTCGCGTCGTCGTGACGCTCGAAGAATCCGCGCGCGAAGGTTCATCGCCCGCCATCATGCCGAGTCCACGTATCAGCGAAGCGCCCTTGGTAAAACCCGCTGTTCCTGGCCCGCCGCCAGCATCGAGGCCCATGGCGCAGACGCTGTTCCTCTCGCCCGATGATGAGGGGATCGACACGATCGTTCCCCAGACGGATCGTCGTCCCGAGATTGGCGTTCAAAACGCGCCGGCTCTGCCATTTGCGGCGAAAGCCAATCAGCCGATCATCAGTGAGGAGCGCACGTACGCGGGCATCGGTTTGCCCTTTGCAGCACCAACTGCGCCGGCCCGTGATGAACGTTCGCGCGCGATTCCAGCGGCCGGACTACCGTTTGTCCAGACAGGTTCGTGGCCAGCGGCTCCGGTACCTGGTCAAACGCCACAAGCCCCCGGTGCGTCGCCGCCGCCCGTTCCTGCCGCGCGTTCCAGCGTTCCCGGAAGAATCGCGCCCCCGTCGCCAACGGTTCCTCCGGTTCCGCAAGCCATTCCCGCATCGCCACAAGCTCCTCCGATTCCTCCGGCAGTGCCCGTGATGCCGCAAGCCGTGCCGCCTCTACCCGCGGTTGCGGTCAAACCCCAACCCGTTCCACCTCTGCCATCTGCGCAACCTTCGGTGGCTCCGCCGTTGCCGGTGAACAAAGCCGCCGTGCCGCCTCCCTTGGTGCCTCAAGGAATGCCTGGTGCTCAGCCAGCGGCCGCACCGGAAGGAAGTGTGTGGGCTTCGGGCGGAGCGCCGGCCCGTCCGGAGAGTGCGTCTGGGCAAACAGGCGGACAAACCATGGGCCAATTGGCGGCGGCAGCAGCAGCAACCGCCGCTCAAGCCGCGACGCAGGATGGCTCGAGTGGTGTTCTTGGCGCCTCCAATGCAGCCGCTGGAGCATCAGGAGCGTCGAAGCGCGACGACAAAGCTTCGGCGCCAGGCGCGAGTGGCGTCAATACGTTCGCGACGGGTGGTGGCGTGCGTGCATCGTCCAGGCTCGATGTTCGCGAAGTGCTGCATCTCATCTGGTACCGACCCGACAGTGTCGCGCGGATCTGCAAAGTCCCGGTTTGGCGCAGCATCATCCAGGACATGGAAGAACATGCGCCCGACGATGATCTCGATGATCCCGCGCCGACGAAAGATCCCACCGAAATCGAAGACACGCGGGACATCTTCGAGATCCTCGTTCGAGCAGCTTCGCAAGACATCGATCAGTTGAACGATGAACTTCAGGGCGCGGTTCGTCCGGGTGGAAAGTTTGTCCCGTCGCTTCTGCTCCTGGCGGGTGAGCTTGTGTTTCCGTTCGAAGAACGCGAGACACTCAAAGCGACGGTAGCGGCCACGGCGCCGATGGTTGGGAATGACGAACCGCTCAAAGTCGCCATCAAAGATGCTCGAGACTTTCTCAACTCGCCCGATCAGCTTTGTCCGGGCAGCGTGATCGATGGGTACATCACGCGTATTCGCGACGCGTATTCGCGGGCCCGACGTTCGGTTTCGTTTGACCAACTCGAAGCGCAGATCGAGCGTGTGTTGCTCGAAGGTCGGTGTTACCAGAAGCGTCAAGTGCTTGGCATGGACGCGATCCGAGCGCTCTTGTCTACTGGAACGGGTTCATCGAGTGTCCGGCCGGCGCCGCTTTACATTCCCGAGGACATTGCGAAGAAGTTGCCGTTGTTTCAGCGATTTCGAGCGCGAGTGATCGTCGAGCTTTACATGCAAGAGGATCAATACGAGCAGCATCCCGCGGCGCTCAAGGCATTGGCGTTGGGGCGCATTTCGGTGCCGCAGGACGGGAAGCGCGGGTGAGGGGAGGGGTTCGTCTTGGTGGACGAACTTGGAGCACCAACGGAGTTGGTTTTACTCTTCGAACCTGACGTGCAGGTGATTGTGGTGCCCTTCGTAGTAGCGCACCCCAGCGATTTTTGAATCGTTGAAGAGAATGAGCTTGATGTTTGGCAGGTCGAGCAAAGCTTCGACGAGCAGCTTGGTACGTTCGCGGCTGTAATGGGCATCCGAGATGGTGCATCGCTCGTGCAGTCCGTCTGTACGAACGGGTCGGACATCGACATCGACGCCGCGGCGGTGGGAACCATGCGGGGACATGCGGCCGCCTTGTTGGAAGCTGATATCGCCGACGCCGATTTCAAAGCCGTAGGGCTTGAGTGAAATGGCGACGTTTTTGATCGTTTGAATGGTGGAAGGTGTTCCCCAGACGCGATCGCGCGGTTCGTACAGGTAGAAGTTGCCGTTTTCTCCGCCCAATTGAACGAACGCGACGTTGGTGGCTTGCGGTTGTTCGCCGAGGAGCATGCGCCAGGTTCGTCCGTGGGGATCGATTCTGCCGTCGGGATTGCCGAGACGAACCACGTTGCGTTGGAAGCTCATAATGGCGCGAATGGTGGCTTCGTCGCAAATGCCCGTTTCGGGGATTTGGCCAACGAGCGCCGCGATTTGGGCATTTTTGTTGAGCTGCTTTTGGGCGAGCAAAACATCGTCATGCGTGTTGCGCCCGCCTTGCCCTACAGATCCAGTGAGACGATACATGCTCGTTGCTCCTTATCACTTTCTCATTACAGGGTATCGGCGAGGTTTGGCGGGAAATGCGCAATTTCGCAGACGTCTCGAAAAGCTTCCCGACGTTTTTCGATGTCTTCCGAACCGAGGGTCAAGTAGATCGGTCGAAAGGCGAGGGCAAAGGGATCGTCTGTCACGCCAGACCGATAAATGAGCACCGAACCAGCGCTTTTCCGGACGCTGGCATCGGGATGGCGCATACACGCCCAAGCGAGTGTTTGAATGACTTCGTTCGTGAAGTCGCGCGTGCGAATTTCGGAAATGGCCAGCAATCCCCCGTTTGAATCACCTGATTGCAACACTTCGACGAGGGTTGCGTTGGCGGTATCCACATCGAGCGTTTCCAGGGCGAGGGCAATGGCCACTTTCATGGAGCCGCTGGCGTTTGGCAGGGCACGCTTCATGGGCGCGACTGCGCCGCGGCATTCGACATCGGCGAGAAATGCGGGCCCGCGCGTATCATTGTCCGCGAACGTGCGCATGACGAGTTCCTGCGCTTCGCGCTGCTCTTTCTTGTCGAGAGCATCGAATGCGTCTTTGTCCAGATCTTCTCGCCATTTGTCGTCTTTGCCCGTGACGCTTGCGGCGAAACGCTGAAACATTGCAGAATGCTCGGCCACGGTCAGCCCTCCTCTTGCTCAAACTCAGCGCTTTCGGCTGTGTGAGATGGCGGTTTGATTCCAAGGGCTTGCGCCAGAGTCACAGGGACGAGGTCATAGGTTCGACCTTGCTTGTCCTTGTATTTGCCCGTGGGGCTTTCTTTTAATTGGTGAAGATTGATCGACGTGACTTTCGGATTATTCGCCAATTCTTCGAGTTCCATCCGGACGACTTTTTCTCGCGGAATGGGCATGACGCCGAGGATGACGTTGACTTCGCCTTCGGCTTGTGAAGCAAGGCGGCGCGAAAGCAGGGTCCAGGCACCCATTTTCACACTGTGGGGATCGTCTTTCGAGATATCGCCCATCGTCACGCCACCGGGCGTTTGTTCGAGCGTTTTGCGCGCTTGATTCTCGACGGGATTTTGCGCGCCAAAGTCCGCCGCAATCTTGCCGGCAAGGTCCATACCTCCACCCGACCAAAGCAATGTGCCGTTTGGCGGAGTGGATACATCGGCATTCATCGCAAAGTCTTCGAGTTCTTTGCGCCGCTTTAATTCCGCATAAAGCAAGTCTTCGGGTTTGAGCGCCCGATCCGTCACGTGCTGATCCCAAAGCCTTTTCATGGTGGCAAAGATGGGCGCATCCGGTTGCACACGAACTTCGCCGATAATCGGCACCGCTTCCTTGGCTTCCGCGACTTTTTGTGGACGCGAACCATGCCCTTGACCGGGTTTTCCGCTCACGTTGATGTCCACTTTCGTGCCCGAAATGGTCACGCCTGCGGCATCAATGCGGACAAACCCTCCAGGTCCCTTCATCGTAATGTCAGGCGCCTGGCCCACGGTCTTGTCGCCCGCTTTGAAATGGATCTCTTTGCCCGCTTGTCGCGCGTAATTCCCTTTGACCTTTTCTTGTTTTTCTTGATAAACGAAAAGCGAATGGTCTTTGCCGGTGCGATCCTTTCGGTTCTCTTTGCCGTGCAAATTGAGGTCCCATTCCGTTCGCTCGCGCTTTTCGCCCTTCACGACAATGTCGAGGTCTTTCTTGACCAACAAGCGACGATTGGTGAAGTTGACTTCGACTTCGTCGTCACGAATGAGCTGATATCGGTTGCCTTTGATCTGCGTATGGTGCGTCTTTCCAGTCATTTCCTCACGGTGCTTTTCCGTATGCTGGATGCGCGTGCCCCCGACTTCCTCGAATTCCCAAGCTTGCACGAGTTTGTCTCGATCCCGACCGACGGTATCGATTTCATCGTTTTTAACGAGTTTACGCAGATTTCTTTCGGCCTGCTGATAGAAAAGTTCTTGACCCTTCAGGTCCTCGAATTTGATTTCGTTGAACCCTCCCATGGTGGGCATGGTTTGGCTCTTCCACGTGCTGACGGTCTTATGTTCGGGCAACGTGTATGGAACAGGCTGATTCGTATTGTATACGCGTCCAGCCAATACCGGCCGATCGGGGTCACCGTCCAAAAAGGTCACGAGCAACTCATGACCAACACGCGGCAAATTGATCCAACCATATGCCGCGCCGCCCCAGCCTTCCACAACACGGATCCAGCAGGAACTGTCGTCGTCATATACGCCATCCCGATCCCAGGGGAATTGTACGCGTGCCCGGCCAAACTCGTCCACGTGAATGGTTTTGTCGAGATCGATGACGTTTTTTGGTCCAACAACAATCACCGATTGCACGCCCAAAACTTCGGGTTTGGGCGTAACGAGCGGCGGACGGAAAGGTACGTCCGCAAAAACCGCGTGCCCGTAAACACTCCATTCGCCTTCAGCCGTGCCTTCCATAATCGTGTCCGTCGTGAGCATTGTGCGGGCAACGTCGGGATGCGGATGGTGATCAATCTTGAAGACCACGCCTGGCGTCAAATCATTGAGGTTGCTTTTGAAGGCAATGCCACCTCGGTCAGCGCGGGCTGCTTCCAATGAACGTGTCGCTCGTTTTTCGCCCGTCGCATCATCATGCCGAGCAATCCCCTTGTCATCAGCAATGGGGGTCCCGCCACCTCGTCCTGCTTCGACAAACATGCCGCCGGGAATGTAATGGTATTGCTCAAATCGTGCTTCGTCTGCGGATTTCGGCGCTTCCCCAATGAGCTTGTAATCGGGGCGGCGAAAATCGTAATCGCGAATCACGAGCGCGCCGGGACGAACGTCGCGGACCACGGAAACTTCCGAGACAAACTCTTTTTCGGCCTCCATCGTGGGATTGTGCTCATAAGGCACAGGAGGTCCAGGGCGCAATGGGTTTTTATGCAGTTTGTCACTGAGGGTGAGCAGCGAACCGCTGT
>JBGAOI010000162.1:11729-12000 GCA_044221885.1 Polyangium sp. (in: bacteria) | reverse complement strand
GGCGCGCTGCAGTATGGCGATCATCACGCCCAAGGATGACTATATGGCTTGCGCAGGCCGCAAGGGATACGCGGGGTTGTGGGATGCCAAAACAGGGCAGCTCATGCGGTCCATCTCGCCCACGTCAAACCCCAATTATGGCTCGGTCCACTTTTCCCCTGATGGCAGGTTTTTTTATTATGCCCACGAAAACCAAGGTTACCTCCGCGACTTGAAAACAGGCAAGGAACGCGAAATTGGATTGCATCAGGGCCCCACGTTCATTGCCCGT
>JBGAOI010000162.1:0-11719 GCA_044221885.1 Polyangium sp. (in: bacteria) | reverse complement strand
CCAGCTACGATCGTACCGCCATGGTCACTGATATCGAAACGGGCAATCACCGCTACTATTTCGGGTTTCGAGATACGACCTCGTGGGCCGATTTCTCTCCGAACCGGCCAACGGTCGCGGTCGGCAGTTGGGACAGTACAGTGCGGATATTCCCGTTGAATGCAAGCCGCAACCGTATTGTGAAAAAAGGGGCCGACACCATGCGCGTTGCCCGATTCACCGCGGACGAACGCGCGATCGTATCGCTCGAGAACAATGGCACGGTGCACCTGAATCAGCTCGAAGGTGCCGATACCCCCGGAACATCGAAGTCTCTCGAAGGCGAATGGCATATTTTGTCGCACGATGCGACTCGCGTCGCCTATGCTGAAAAAACGGGAACATTACACATTCATCATGTCGGATCCACTGGCCCGGACGAACGGCTCGAAGGCCATACCGGTCCCATTGAACTTCTTAGTTTTTCGCGGAACGGCGACCAATTGCTCTCGGCTTCTGCAGACAAAACGGTTCGCCTGTGGGACCTGACCACACGACAAAGCAAAGTTTTGCTCGAAAAGTCCGAAAAAATAATGAGTTTTGGATTTTCTCCGGATGGCCTGCGCGTCGCGCTGGGGGATCGCGTGGGCGTAACGCGCGTTTACAAGAAATCCGGCAACCTGGAACATACATTGACTGGTCATTTGAACGAGGTCTTTGCACTGCTCTTCCTTCCGGGCAATAAACATCTCGTCTCGGGTGGCCAAGATCATACATTGCGTATTTGGGATCTGGAAACCGGCAAAGCCCGCGTCATCGAGGCGAGTGGATTGGGCATTCGGCAAATACTCGCTTCGCACGACGGGAAGATCCTTTACTCCTTGGGAGCCGAATCATCGATTCGACGTTGGAACGCGACAACCGGAGCGCCATTGCCCATTTTATTGGGACATCGAACAGCGGTTGTCCGAATGGACCTATCCCCCGAGGAGGCACGATTGGTTACTTCGGGAAGCAATGGTGATATTCGTATCTGGGATCTCGAATCTGGCCAAAGCCGGTTGCTCGAAGGTCACAAAGGCGGCGTATACCGCATCTTCTTTTCTTCGAAAGGTGACAAGTTCATTACGGCTGGCGAAGACGGCACGACGCGCCTGTGGTACGATGACTTGCCGTTCGATGGCGCCGCATTACGCGCTTGGATCGAAAAAGCATCACCCGACAAAGCTAATGCCACGCCGATCGTGGATTGAGCGTCGTATCGCAGCGCCAAATGACGAAAATGCTCGTCATCCACAACGGACGCGATTTTTCGTCTTTACAATAAATGTGCGTTTCCGAAAAAGTTTGGCGGTCCAAGCGTCAAGCGGTTGGCGATGGATGCTCGTGACGCATTAAATTCTCTCCGAAAGTACCTTTACAGCGCGCGAATTCATTGGTACGCATCGACGAGACAATGACGAAAACGCTCGCATCCCTGCACAAATGTCGAGAATCCGTCTTATCCGAGGCGCGGCGGCGGCTCGAACTGTCTACACGACAACAAGGTATTGACCTTGCCGACATCGCGTTGGACGTCCTGTTTGATACGCTCGTGACCAACGCACCAGAATCAGCCATTCCGGGTCTCACAAGCGCCATTCAACATTTCAACATTCCTCAGGAGCACGCGTGTCTCGTGTTCTCTGCGCTACGTCGAGCCCTTGCGGGCCACTTGCGGGGGGAACACGCAGATCTCGGTTTGACCGAATCGATTGAAGACCTATTCGAAAGCGCAGCATTCGCGCTCGTCCGTGAAGCGACGGCCGAAGCGCGCCGAATCATTGCACATCATGATTGGGCTTTTGCTCATTTGCCCGCGATGGTCCATTCCATTGACGGCGAAGGCAAGCTTGTCGCGGTCAATGATCGATGGCTCGAAGCCTTGGGATATGCACGCGACGAAGTGCTCGGGCGACGATCCAGCGAATTTTTGACGCCTGAATCTGCACGGTATGCTCGAGAAGTGGTTTTACCGCAATACTTCAAGACGGGTCGATGTGATAACGTCCTCTATCAGTTTGTTCGAAAAGACGGGACGATCATCGATATCATGCTGTCGGCCGTTGCCGATACGGATCTACAAGGTCGGCGCATTTCTCAAGCGGTTTTGATTGACGTAACGGAGCAACTGGCAGCCGAACGCACAGCTCAAAAAAAGTTGCCATTCAGGATGAACTCATTCGCAACCAGCGTGAACGTTTGTTGGCGGTTTCGACGCCTCTCGTTCCTTTGGGTGATGGCATTTTGCTCATGCCGCTGGTGGGTGATATCGAGCGAACGCGAGCCGAGAAAATCATGGCCGTCCTTTTGGATGGCGTGGTAACGCATTCCGCCGAAGTCGCCATTCTCGATGTGACCGGCGTGCCATCTATGGATGCTGACGTTGCCGAAGGGCTCCTTGGTGCAACCAAAGCCGTCGGATTGCTCGGAGCGCACGTCATTCTCACAGGCATTGGTCCTTCCGCTGCACGAACATTGGTCGAATTGGGCGTGAATCTCGACGGAATGACCACGAAATCCACGTTGCGCGATGGCTTGATCACCGCGCGAAAACGCATTGCCCGCAAAAACTGACGAACCGACGTCCCCAACACGGTCGAATCGCTCAAAACCGAAATGCCTTCACCTTTTCGTCGTATTGCACGTAACTCGTGCGCCCTGCGCGATACAGTGGCACGCCAAGACCAAGCGCGACGCCCCCCACTGCAAGTGACGCAATGCCCGCAACCAACAGCTCGCGGCGGTATTGTTCCCCCGGAGACGTATCGAACATGCCGCGCGATGTGGGCGGATCATGAGCCACATTCAGGGCCGAAAATGAGCCATTCATGCTCAATGCCCAAGGTGTGGCCACAAGCCCAAATGCCGCGGGAAAAACACCAAACACGATGAGTCCAAGCCCGTCTTCGTACATACGCCGACTTCCCGAAGAAACTCGCAATCGACGCGGTTGAAGCTTTGGGGTCAAACGAAAGTGTTCCGATGGGGCAACATCTTCTCCCGAAAAGAAAAACTCGTCCCTTTGTAATACGCGAAGGGGCGGCGCGCAGGGTAATCGACAGATAGGTTCCGCCAAAACCGAACCTTCTTGCACCAAACCACGTTGAGGAAGCGGAGATCGCTCCGCATCGAAAACTCGATAAAGCACGACGCCGATGGTGTCAGATTCCAGCGCCACGTGTTCATTCGCGGGCGGTGACTCTTCGGACGTACGCCCTTGACGCAATGGTTCGGATTGAGCGAACGCGTCACGCAGAGACAAACTCGATGCGGCGAGAATGACGACCGCGCCGAGGAAACATCGATCCAAGGCGTTGCTCATTGGATCGTTGTCTCATGAATCGTGCGCGTTGCCAATCCCTTTTTTTATCACGACAATTTTTCTCCCTTGGTCTCGGCGCCCACGCCAAGGGCCAAAAGCACGAGTCCCGTCACGGGAACCAGAGCAAGCCACCGCAACACGTCAATCGGATTCGCTCCGCTTCGCGCGAGCATGCCCACGACAAACGGTCCGCCGACCGTGAGAAATCGCCCCATGTTGAGACAGAACCCAGCCCCGGACCCGCGAAGGTGTGTCGGGAACAACTCGGGCAAGTAAAACTGAAACGACCCGAAAATCCCGTACACAGAAACGCCCACAAGGCCAAACGCCATCAGCCGAGTTTGCGTTTCGAGAGGCAAACCAAAGGCCAATGCGACCGTGACCGCACTCCAGACGAAATACAGGACGTACATGGGTCGACGCCCAAGGCGCAAAGCCAACGGTCCGGCCAGAACGGCCCCAATCAATCCTCCAAAATTGAACCAGGTCATCGCTTGGGTCACGAACGATGCTTTGACCGCACCGACATTGGCCGGCTTCGGCGTAATTTCATCCGCCAAAAACGAAGCAATGACGGGGAGAAAGGCACTCACGACCCAAAACGTCACGAGAGCGACGGTCGCAATGGCCACTCCGCCCAAGGTTCGTCGACGTAATGCGGGAGAAAAGAGTTCGCCCAAGGAACTCTTGGGCCGTTCCGTGGACTTCCACTTGTCGGATTCTTTCAGGCCTCGACGAATGAAAATGGCCGCAATGGCGGGAAGCGCACCAAATGCCAGCAAAAGACGCCAGGAAAGATTGGGGTTCGATGCAATGCTATCGATTTGTTTCGTCAGCAGCCAATTGACGAAAATCGCCACGAAGACGAAAAAGGGTGGCGACGTAAAAAGCACCGTTCCCATCTGCACACGGCGCTGTTCCGGCACCGTTTCGGCCACGAGCGTCGCACCGGCCGCCCATTCACCGCCAATCCCCAGGGCCGTGACAAACCGCAATGCCGCGAGCACCCACACGTTGGGCGCAAGCGCACACGCCCCGGTGCCGAGCGAAAAGAGCAACATCGTCGCAATGACCGTCCGCGTTCGACCAATGATGTCGCTGAGTCGACCAAAAACGACGCCGCCAATGGCCCACCCAAGAAGCATCACGCTCGTCAGGATGCCCGTATAAAATCCAGTCGCGGCTTTGCCTTCGGGCGATGATGGCGGCAATCCAAGCAAATTCGGGATCGCAATCGGCGAAATGAAATTAAAAAGAATCGAATCCATCAGGTCGAAGCCAAGCCCGACCCACGCGCAAAAAACAACGTACTTCTGATAGCTCGACAGTTGCACGGATTCTGCAGCGGGAGCAGCGCTCGCTTGACTCATGCGGACCTCCGGCCGAGCTTATCGCACGAAATCCGCGTCGATGACCAGCGAGTTTGTAGAGGAGAACGCGGATTCGTTTGTCGACTGCTCCCCGCGTGCACAACCTTCCGCACGCACGGGTACATATATGACGCACAACACGGACTCGAACCATGATCTCCTGCCGGTCCAAACAGCGCTCGTAGCCAATTGTATCGCCTGTGTATCCCATGGGATAAGCTCTTCCCGTCGTGCGCGCAGACTGATACAAGCCACCCAGCGCGATTTCTTCGGGGCACTCGTGGCACGTTGATTGCTGTAAACATGCCAAAGAAGCCGTTGGCGACTTCGCCACTTCAACCAGGAAACTCCCATGCCTGACCTTCGTATTGGCCACTGCTCCTCCGACAAACTCGACTTCACGTTCGAACGAATCGAAGATTCGCTGCGAATCTTCCTCGTCAACGCCGACGAATCCGGCTCGATGGGCGGACGAACGTATGAAAACGTGAAGGCATTCGAAGCGGTCGCAGGCGTGCTTGGAAACAAGTCCGACGTCGTCATTCTGCATGGATTCGAATCCGACAGTTTTTATGATGTCTTTTTCTCGAAAACGGCGCGCGAACGTTTGGGTGATCCCGCAGCGCTCATCGAAAAAGGCAAAGGCAACGCGTACACCGTTTCCGATGCAAGCAGCGCCATCTCCGAAGCGCAAAAAAATCTCGCCAAGCACCAAGCGCGCGGTTCGACAAACCCTCGATCTCACGCCGCGTTTCTCGATCGTCTCAGCTCCTTGCTGAATGGAAAAAACATCGATATCGAACTCATCGTCCTCAATTCATCCGACGGTGGATTCGATGGTGGTCCGCAAAGCGCCATGACCAAGGCCATCGATAAGTCCATGCGCAGCCTCAATGGTCGCTGCCGCTGTGTGCTCGCAGCAAACGTGCTCGTCGGTTCCGCCGGTTCTCCCGAAGCCCTCACGTTTTTCACCGGCGATCCCGAGCGTTTCGACAATCGATTGCTGTTTTCCACGGAACGAGCATCCGAAGGAATTCTTTTGCTGCGGGAATTCACCCCACGTTCAATCGCGCTCGCCGATAGCACCGCGGCTACGCACACCATTACGCCCGGCGTTCCTTGCTGGTTTGTCGAAGGCTCGAATGCCCGCGAAGCCCGTTTGCTCACGTGGCATCCCGAAGGCACAACCAACATGCCGTCCATGATCACGGTTCGTCGCATCGAACCACAACAAGGTGGCCGGCGAGCGGTTCTTTCGTGCAAGGTGAAAGTTCAGTACACCGACGTGACGCTGGATCGCGACGGTCAAGCTGTCTTCTCGCTCATCGCCAAGAGTTTGTCCGACAATCCATATTTGCGAGAAAACTCGCGTGAAGAACTCAATCGGCTCATCGCTCCGCTCGAGAAACTTCTCGGCACACGCCAAGCCGTCATCGCCATGTTGACGGCCGCCCCTGAAGCGGCGGCGAAAGTTGCCGAACTGCGCAAGCAAATCGAGGAAAATACGGCCGCCATTCGCAAAGTCGTCGACCAAGCAGGGCTCACGCCGCGGGAACGCTCGAGCCGCATCAACGTGCTCAACAACGCGCGACATTTGCTCAAAGGCGACTTGCGTACGGCCATCGAAAACATGGAGCAAGATGCGCTCGAAAAGGAGTTTGGGTTTTACGAGAAACACCCCAACCATTGGCTCGTCTGGTTGCAACCGGCCATTGACGAGCTCAAAGCGCAGCTTGGTTTGACGCAAGCCGATCCCGGCAACGCCATGGCGCATTTGTCGACGCGAATTCGTACCGCCAAGTCGGTCCAAGATGGAACGGCACGTTCCGCGGATCGATACCTGGACAAACTTCTCGCCGAATCTCGCGATCGACGCGATCACCTGAAGCGCAAAGCGGATCCGCGCGACAAAGTGCCTTTCGAGATTCCGGCCCAATGGACGCAATCCTATTGTCCGGTCAGCGGTCGTCCGCTCACGGAAGGTTTGGCCGCGATTCCGTTCGTTGCCGATCGCAGCGATCTGACGAGCGGCAACATCATGGCCGGTGGTCAAAACGTCGACCGCATGCCGATCGATGCAGGCCCCATGCTTTCGCTCGTGGCGGTGCGCGAACTGATGTGGGGTGAGCTAGGCCAAATGGCGTCGCCGTATTCGTCGAATGGTCATTGGTACAATGCTGCAATTCCCGTGCATTTGGGTCCAGCGTCGAATGAATCGATGCGCGACCTGGAACGGGCGATTGGTTGGCTCTGCACCGGCACGTCCGCATTCGGTCCCCAAATGGCGGAAGCGATTCCTGCAGCCTTGGTCGTATTGCTTGGTGCTCCAACGAATCAAGAGGGTGGCCATGACGAACAGATTCAGGCTCTGCTTCGAACGAGCGCTCTTTTGCCCAAGTATCGGTCCTATCCGTACGTTGCTGGAACTGCGGTCTTTGATGAAAGCAGCCCGAAAGAACCCGTTACGGCCGTGTGGGCGCGCAGCGTCGAACAAGCCGCTGGCGTCGCGTGTTTGCAAAACATGGGTTGCATCACGTCTTTGTTTGCGCGTGCCGTTGCGGCCGACACCGTGACGCCCGAGTTTGTCGCGGAAGACCTGTTTGCCTGGGCTTGCCGCAACATCGCGCGTGGTATCCTGGGTTCGTCTGGACCGGACGGTCGTGGAGGCGTGGAAGGCGTTCGTCGTCTCGGAACCTTGTTGTTTCACTTGGTGGAACTCGATGGTTTCCCGCTCGACGATTGTTCGGACACGTTGCTCCCGCCCGAGCCGCCAGCGCTGGAAACCACGGACGAACTCAGTCCGGAAGCGTTGGCGTGGGTGCTTGGACCACTCTCGGGTCGCATTGGATTGCAGGCTCCCGTGCCGATCACTCGGTTTACCGATCGGTTGAATCTCGAGTTGACCAAGGTTCCAGCGGCGGACGTCATGAGTGTCCTTGACGAACTCAACGGCGTGTTTTCTCGGCTGGATGTGTTACTTCGCGCGCAAACTTTGGGTACGGCAAAAACGGTCGAAGCTCCCAAAGGGCCCAAGCCCGTGTCGAGTGTTTCGGCGCCTGCGCCCGTGCATTCGGGTCAGGCGCATCAAGGTTTCGATGACATTGCGGCCCTGGAATCGTTGCGACCGCAACGATATTCGACGGCGGCGCCCACGCTCGCGAGTCCCGTGGCCGCGATTCGTCGCATGACGAAGGCGGGCGAGACAAACTGGATCGCTCCGCTCGATGCTGCTCTCCCGTTGACCTCGCCAAACCCAAGCGTCCTGTCGTGGCTCGAAGTGCACACGGCGCTTTATCCCGTGCGTGCTTGGGTGCGCTTGATGAACGCGGGTCTTGTGGGACAAACGGCCTTGCAAGCGTTGCGGGCAAACCCGGCCGCGGCGTCAATTCCGGAAGTTCCTCGTGTATTGCCGCGTCTCGCCAAGATCTTGGGCGGCATGGAGAAAGTGCTCTTGATCTTGCGTCGTTCGTTCGCGTTTGTCGTAGCCAACGCGTTCACATACGCAGACAATCAATGGGCAACGACGCCGTTTCGCACCGCAGAGCCATCACGTCTCGACGAAGTTCTCGGCGCCTTGCCTACGCCGGCGAACAAACCTCGAGCGTACACCAGCAAAGATGTGCTGGATTTGAAAGTGGATCAAAGCTGGCCGAAGATGGACGACATGGGTTTCTTGCCCAAGAGCCGCGCCATTGATGGTCGGGGACGATTGGTGCTCAAACCGATCCAGTTGCCGCCCGATGACTTGAAAGCGGCCGATCGCAAGGTGTGCGAGTTGGCGTGTGCGGCTATGATCGCGGGTCTCGTTGCGGGTGGCGATTTCGTGATTGGTGGGTTGCATCGTTGTTGTCGCCGCGTGCTCGGTGAGTATCCGGTCGATTTGAATACGCTGTCTCCAAATGAGCAACATCGGGTCATTGTGGAAGAGCTTGTGCCGATTGTATCGGGTCGAGTTCGTGGGGACGTACAACACCCCCGGTTTTTCCGGGATTGCGCTCTTGTGTTGGGCCAACTGGTAGCGCTGGGTGGTGATACGCGCCGGTTCCGGGGAGAAGAGCCGGAAAAGATGCTGGCGGCGGAAGCTGCCGAAATTCGCGCTCGAGGGGCGACGGCCTGATATGTGTGCGAATGGGAAGCGCCGAACGTTTGTCTCGGCGTTTCCCAAGGTCACACCATTAAACTTGCCCCCTGATACTCAACTCGGATTTGCAATGGAGGTACCCATGCGTCGAATTCCTAATTTCTTTGTTTTCTTCGCGATGACGATTTTTTCTGGCAATCTCGTTGGTTGTGGCCCAAGCGGCCTCGAAGAAGCCGTAGCAGAAGCAGACTACTTCGTTTTGAACGAGCGCACAGAAGTGGCGTGCTTATCGGCGCAAGAGCTGTTCACGAATTTGAACATCAGGCTCACCACATCAAAAATTCCGAGCGGCGAGCAAGCGCATATTTATCACGCCTGGGAAGGAAGCGGTGGGCACACGCTTCCGAGCAATTTTTTCAGCACATTCAAAGCGGTGAATTGTGCGGATTCCACCGACATATTTTATGAAGGCGTTGTAAACGCCGACTGGAAACCGCTTACCAACGATAGACTCTTGCTCACGCTCACACCACCACCGTGAAGGGCTCAGACCATTTTGACAAACACGAGGCAATGGTTGTTGGCTGGCAAAGAAACCGTTTGTCGTAATTCCATTCCCACCGACTTTGCCAGCGTCGTCAAATCGTCCACATCACGTACGCCCCATTCGGGATTTCGTGATTTTAACGAACCGTCGAAGTCTTGATTGCTCGGTGCCGTAAAGGCCCCTGAAAATCGATACGGTCCGTACGTCATCAAAAACCCATGCACGGGCAGAATACGCGCTGCCGCCTGGAAGAGTCCCACGGTAGCCTTCCAAGGCGAGATATGAATCATGTTGATGCAATAGATGCCATCGGCATGTTTGACCGGCCAATCCTCGACAGACGCATCGAGTGCCCGCGGTTCGTGAATGTTTTGGCATCCACTTTCCTCGACATACGCAGCAATGCTCCCAAGCGCACTCGGTTCCATATCCGTCGGCTGAAATGTAATGTGCGGAAGGTGTTTGGCGAAGTGAACCACATGTTGTCCCGAGCCTTCAGCGATTGTCAAAACGAACTTCGGTTCGGCGCACAATTCGCGCAGCACGCCGAGAATGGGATCTTTGTTGCGTTCAGCGGCTGGAGCATGGTGTTTGGTTTTGGTGAGCATCAGGCGGTCACCATAACCGACGAAGGGTCCCGTGAATACAGAAACGTGCACTGTTTGCAAAACGCAATGTATCTGGATCACGGAGGAAACAACGTTGCGCCGCGTTCGCAAATTCCTGGTATCCTCGCGGTCAACATGAAACATCACGCCTTCATTCGCTTTTCCTCGCGTCTGCTTGCCGCTTCGTTCGTCTTTGCAAACCTCGGATGTTCCGATGCCACACCTGCGCCAGCCCCAGGACCGCAACCGCTTGGCGATCCGCTCACGTACGACGTCACGAAGCCTGGTCTCTATACGTGCGGCCATCGCATTCTGCAAATGACGTATACGCCTCCGGCATTGCCCTCGCGGACGATTCCTGTGGAGGTTTGGTACCCCTCGACATCGACCGACGGATTGCATCCCAAATACCAAGGTGTTTTCGAAGATCTATTGGCGTATGACGACGTGCCACTCGCGCCGACGTCGTGGAAGTTGGGGTTGCCCGTCCTGGTGCATTCGCACGGTTACAAGGGATTTGCGGGCAATAGCGGGCGACTGATGTGCCATTTTGCGTCGCACGGATGGCTCGCTGTGGCTCCCGCCCATAAAGGGAATTTGATCAACGATACACCGGCAACGTTACCTCTCGATATTTATATTCAACGCCCCCACGACATTCGCGCCGCGCTCGACTTCATTGATTCTTTGCCCGCCGACGACGAGTTGTCCGGAAAAGCGGATATGACGCATGTGGCGATGTCGGGCCATAGTTTCGGTTCGTATACGGCGTGGGCCATAGCCGGCGCGCCGCTCGATATGGCAAACTTTGAAACGCGATGTCAAATGAACGATATCGCGGATTGCACGACCGAAAAAATGAATGTGCTCGCCGGAGACCTTTCGGAGCCGCGCGCTAAAATTGCCATGCCGCTCGCGGGAACAGCAAACAAGGAAATCGGCGATGCGCATTATGATCTCGCCAAAGTCCCTGTTCTCATGATGTCGGGAAGCCTCGACATAAGTGGTCAAGACAAAGTGATCACGCTCGTGAAAAACGTGGATCTCACGTGGGTGAATGTCGAAAACGGATGTCATCAATTGTATGGCCTCGGCAATAGCGTGCTCGGGGATCCCGCATGCACTGCATTGCCCGATGAAGAAGGTTTTTCTCTCGTGAACCCCTGGATCCTGGCGTATGCGCGCTACCACGTGTGGCAGGATCGAACGCAGTTCGTCGCGGATCTCGTCGAACGCAAAGCAAGTTTGTCGCCGAAGGTCATCGTGCAACACGCTGGTCCCTGAGCACCGGACCTTCACGTGAACGAACCTCGATATGCCACCAAGCCATTGGCTCGGCCGCGCGCGTCGAGTATGCTTTCTTTTCCACGCTTCGTCGCCTTGCCCTCGTCGTTTGCAATGACAAACGATTCCGTTCCGTAGGTTCATGAAGTCCGAACCCTCGCCGATCAAACCCGGGGACATTATCGCCGGGAAATACCGGGTGGATCGCATCCTCGGTCAAGGAGGTATGGGGGTTGTCGTGGCCGCGACGCACATGGAATTGCGCGAGGTTCGAGCGCTCAAGTTTCTGCTCGCTTCCACGCTCGCAGACAAAGATGGAGTCGAGCGATTTCGGCGTGAAGCACGCGCCGTGCTCAAGCTGAAGAGCGAACACGTCGCGCGATTGCTCGATGTGGGTAAACACGACAACGGGGCGCCGTACATGGTCATGGAGTACCTGCGCGGCACGGATCTCGGCGAAGCGCTCAAACAACACGGCGCAGTGTC
>JBGAOI010000161.1:0-12046 GCA_044221885.1 Polyangium sp. (in: bacteria) | reverse complement strand
GTATGGTGCGACATCTCCCGAGGAGATCGCAAAATTCGAGGCACGCCGGGGCATGTTGCTCCCGCTCGAATACAAGCAGTTTCTGCTGAAGTCGAATGGTGGATCGCCCACCCCCAACGTCTTCGAAGTCCCGGGGTGGCATGGTCACGCGAACGCGGTGATGTTCTTCTATGGCATCCACGAGGGGGAGAAGGTTGATCGCCTGGATCGGGCGTGTCAGGTCTACGACGAGCGCATCCCTGCCGATCTCCTTCCGATCGGGTATGATGCTAACGGGAATGCGATCTGCATCGGTTGGAAGGGCAAACGCTCGGGCAAGATCTACTTCTGGGATCACGAGGATGAAATCGACGAGGATGGCTGCCTCCGATATAACGACTGCATCGTGTTTCTCGTGGCGAACAGCCTTCAACAGTTCCTCGACAACCTCATGACCCATGAGGAGTACGAGAAGAAGCACCCGTAGAAGCGAGTCCAACGCTTGTGCCTACGCATAAAGCCCCGCCTGCCATGCCACACCGGCGGCATGGCGCGGGCACGAGAGGAGTCGGCTAAGTCCGCGGAACTACACCGCATCGCCCGCCAATTCTTCATACAACCGAGCGCCCGCGCCCATCGCCCCCGCAACGCTCGGCATTCCCGCGGTGGCATTGGCCATCCATAAATTGTCGAGCGATGTGCGGTAGGGTTTTCGATCCAACGTGACGTTTTTCGGGACAAGCGCCGCGCCATACGAATTTCCGTTGGGCGCTCGACAGAATCGTTCATTGGTCGCGGGTGTGCCTACCACCTGTAAAACGACTTTTTCGCCGTTGAGTTCACCCCATCGACCGTAGGTAATCGTTCCAGGTTCCTTCCGGCCAAAGAAGCGTTTGTTCGGTTGGGAGGTCCGCATCGTCGGGCTCACGATTCCAATTCGGTACCTCTCGGGCACACCGCGGAAACTCGGAAGCCATAACCGCTCGGGCTGCGTCACATAATTCGGTTGTCAGGACAGGCGGTTCCCAAAGATCGACGACGGCACGAAAATGGTCGGCCGCGGGACCTCGAATGGCTGGGTCGGGCGGAGGTTCGTCCGGGAGCAAGTGGGTATACCAGCGTTTGCTATACGCGTGTACACGATAGGCGTCGGCCAGGCGCATCAAATGTTCTTTGGGTGGTATGCGGGGCAGTTTGTTCCATATTTGAGGACGGGCCAACACGTCAATCCACCCTATGAAATGAATGACGTCCGCGAATTGCGTTGTTATAGGCAATCCATCTGGACCCGTGGGTACCGTAGCATCAAGAGCGTGATCGTTATCGTTCGCGGCCATGATTACTTCCCAAAACAGATCGGACCGAAGAACAGGGGCGGATCGTCATTGGATACTTTGAATTCAAGGGCGCAAAAGCGAAAATCGCGCATACGAAACATGTGCGCATAGCCGCCCGGCGTGTCGTGCGCTTCGAGCACGAGCACGCGCCTTCCCGTGCGTGCGAGCAACGCGGCAACGGACAAACCCGCCATGCCCGCACCGATCACGAGATCGTCGAAATCGTTCATGATGGTCGCGAGCGCTTTATTTCGTCGCTTTGCCAAAACCCTTCAAGAAGTCGTCGACGACATTCTTGAATCCGGTCAAACTCGCGCCGGCCATGCAACCCATTGCTTCGCCGCAGGACTTGGCCGAATCGACACAAGCAATTCCTTTGTCGACGGGCGCGTCTCCGGCCATCTTGCGCCACCCATCCACTTGCGTCACGCACTGATCAAGCTGTTCTTTGGAACCGTCCTGTGTGCCGCAGAGTTCTCCCATGCGCATGCACGCGACTCGATTGGGATTCCGAAAGTAGGCAAATGCGCCGGCGCCGGCGCCAATGATGATCAAAAGCACGAGACTGGGAAGGGCTTTTTTCATGGTGCTTCTCCTGCGGGGCCTTCCTAGCACCGCGCGGAACACAAGGCTACTGAATCTCACTCGGAGTGATTAGGCACGCGACTCTTCACACGTTCTCCGGGACGGATGTGATATCTTCGCCCCGCCGCCATGCCTTTTCGAACTGCGCGTCAACAACAAGTCATCGAAAAACCTGAAACCGGAGCCGTGGCCGAGATGGTCCGGCAGTTTGCCGATCCCTACGCGTTTGTCCGGGAACTCGTTCAAAATAGCATCGACGCCGGGGCGACGTCGCTCGAAGTCCGCGTCGAACGCGCCGGCGGCATCGTCACAACGGCTTTGCACGATGATGGTGCAGGAATGACGCGCGAAATCATCGAGGGACCGCTGCTCACGTTGTTCAATTCATCGAAAGAAGGCGATTCGACGAAAATCGGCAAATACGGTGTGGGTTTCGTGAGCGTTTTTGCCATTGATCCAGAAATCGTCGAAGTGGATACGTGGCGCGACGGTCAACATCACCGCATTCGGCTGTTCCGCGATCACCGTTATGAAATCGAAAAACTCGGACCGCTCGAACATTCCGGGACCACCGTGACCCTGCATCAATCCATGGAGGCCGAGATATTCGACGAGCATCGGCGCCGTCTTGAATCTGCGCTTTCGCGTTGGTGTCGTTTTGCCGTCGTTCCCATTGAATTCATGTCCGTGGATCACGATCGCAACGATGCCACTGCTTCTCGTCGGATCGATCAATCCTTGTCTGTCCCGTCGTCTCTTTACGTGCAAGCGCATCGCGACAAAGAACGGTTTGTCGTCGGACCGTCCGCAGGCACCGACCGTTTTTCCATCGCCGGGGCGGCCGACGATGATCCCGCAAATAGCAAGGTTACATTTGCGGGGTTCTACAATCGTGGTCTCACCCTGTTTGAAACAGACGAACCATTGCATGCATCACTGGCCAATGTTCGATTGCGGGTCGACAGTCCGCACCTGAAGCATACTCTCAGTCGAGACAACGTTTTACGCGACAAAAATTTTGATCGCGTCATCCTCAAAGCGCGCGAGCTCGTGCAGAAATCCTTGCGACGTGAATTGACGTCGCGTCTCGCCCGAGCCGCGCGCGAGATTGCCGAATCCAAACCGCCCTTCGATATGGATCTCATTGCGTCGTACATCGCGTTTTTGCAAGCGGCGCTCGAACCGCCTCTTTCCCTGCCACCCGACGAAATCATGTTTCCGTTGGCCGCTCCTTGGAAAAACTCGCCGTTGATTTCGCTGAAAACGGTCATGTCCTACGAAGGGATGTACGTGACATTTGCCCCGAGCGAACTCAACACCGCAGTGACAAAGGCGGGACATCCCGTGTTGCTTGCGCCGGACGTGGCCATTCATTCGCTCTTGGCGATGCGAATTCCTCTTCCGGGCCTGATTAGCCCGGAAAAGAATTTCTACTTGTTCAAAGAATTGTCGGAAAAAGATATGAGTCGCACGGACAAGGCCCTGTGTTTGGCGCTCGAGAATCACTTTTTGGCGCTTGGAATCATGGTTCGTCCGGTTTCCATGGCCGCGCCCAATGCTCCACTGGACGCACCGTGTGTACTCGGCCAAAGACCTACGCGGCGGATTCGTGACCATGTCTGGCTGTGTCCCGCAGAATTTGCCGAAGTTGGTTGGTCGCGAGAACGCGCGGATGGGGGCCTATTGTTGAACACGGCGAATGAAGCTGTGCAATTGGCCCGAAAACATGCGGAAAAGGATACTTTTTTGGCCGCCCACATGCTGCTGCGCTTTTTGCTGCTTTCGCGCCCAGATCCCAATGGGAAACTCTCCGACGCTTTGTTCTCGATTGCTGCCATGGAGGTCGTATGAGCCTTCCGACCGATGATGGACGAAATGTCGTTGCGCGAGGACGCATTCGCGTGGATGCTCGTCGTGCGCTCGCCAAGTTGCGCGAACATTTGCTCGTTGATTTGCATTTGTATGCAACCGAAATCGCGCGAACGGCCATTGCGTCCAAAGCAACGATGTTCGATATCGATTGCGACGCGGACGATGTGATTCTGACCTTCGATGGGCACAGCGTCTCGCCCAACGAGTTGCCTCGGCTTCTCGATCATGTGCTCGGAGACGGACAAACAACGGATCGTTCTTTGCGCGGCTTGGCGCTCGGGATCAATGCGGCATTGGGCCTTGGACCGTCGTTTGTCGATATTTATGTTCGTCAATCCGAACACGAAAAGGTGGCTCGAATTCGGTTTGTCCCGTCGGTTCTCGAATCCGAAGAAAGCGCACTTCCGCGCATAGAATGGGTCAACGTACCCAAAGGAATGCCCGAACAGGGCATGCGGGTGCACGTTCGTCGTCGATTGGGTATGCAGTTTTTGAAACGAGCCGCTACACGCGAGTTGCCTCGGGAAGTCATGTTCTTGGCGGATTCATTGCATTCCGCGCCCTTGAAGTTGACGTTTCAAGGAAACAGCTTTTCCTTGTCCCCGCGGGCTCGCGCGCTTTTGCGCGTGCCCTTTCAGGAGCGAGAATTGCGTCGCGGTGTGCTCGAAATTCTCGCAACGCCCGCAGGGTCGGCGGTGGAATGGCTCGAACTTGGGGTGACGCTTTTACGAAAACCGTTTGTCGCAGAACCGATTTTGCCAAGCACTCCGCACGCTCAAGTCGAACTGCCCATTCGTGTCGTGATCGATGCCAACGAATTACCGTTGAATGCTTCGCGATCGGCGTTACGTGAAGACGCACCCTTGCCAAAAAATGCGGAACAAGGGGCGCGTGAGGCGTTGATCTTGGCCTTACGCACGCTTGTCGCGCTCGTGACGCGCAAGGGCAAACCATTGCCAAACGTCGAAGTGGTCGATGGTGACGCCAAGAAACTCGAAGATGCTCTGGGCGCCATTGTTTGTGTCGTGGCGGGAGCGCATCGGCGTGGAACAGCGTTATCGGAGCAAGCTCGAGAGCTGCTGGATTTGCCTCTTTTGCAAAACGCGGTTGGAGCAGCATTGACGCCATATTCGCTGCTACTGAATCATGAAGGTGGCGTTTTCGTGTACCAAGGGAAAGACGCCTTGGATGCGGATTTGGCGCCGTGGCTCGAAAATGTCATCTGGCTTCGCGGAAAAATTGCCGAACGAATGTTGGTCGATTTCGGCGTGCAAGATGCAAAAACGCTCGTTGCCGCAGCCCTGGTCGCTCGAGAACGCCGCCGCGTATTGCACGCTCGTGCCGCGGAAGATCCTGTCGTTCCCGATGATGAAGGGCATATCGTCAAAGAAACGTTTCGAATTGGAGAAGGACCGTTTCAAGGTTTGCGTGGACAAGTGGCCCTCGGGGCGGAAGGTCAACGTACGGGTCAACGTCCGACGTTCGTCCGTATTTTCATTGAAGGGCGGCATATCGACACGCTGACGATTGACCGCGACAAACTTCCTGCGGCCATGGATGCCGCGATTGCTTGGGATGGTCGGCTGCGGCCTAAATTCTCTTATGAAGGCGTCGTCGATGACGGTTACTTGCGTTTGGCCATTTTTCAATTGACGCGGCTTTCGCTCGTTGCGCTCGGGGCGTATCTCGATCGCAGTGTACAGGAAAAACGTGCCCCTGAAGAGCGCGCCCAGGTTTTGCCGCTCGTGCGAGCCGCAATTGGCAATTACGTTGTTGCAGCCAAGATGCTGGCCGTGGAGAGTGTTCCGGAAGAACCCGCCATTTCTGCGTATTCGTCCATCTGGACGCGAGGGGTGTGGACCTCGGCCAATTCGAATCGACTTCCCGTGAGTCTTGCGGAATTAAAAACGTATTCGGATCGCACGAAAGCGATTTGTTTCGTCGCCCCAGGCTCCGCAGGGACAGCTCCGGATGATCGTCCCGTGGTTGTTGTGACAAACTTGGAAAAAGAATGGTTGTCCCAACTATTCCCGGACGCCACCATGGTTCCGTACGAACGGGGCTTGCAGCGACCAAATGCGTCATCGCCTCCAGGTTCTTCACTTGACCTTTTGCATTCGGCACAAACCGGAAAACATGCTCCTGGTGAAACGCTACCAGCCATGACGTTCGACGTGCGTGATGGACGAGGAGCGATATCCATTGGCATGGAGGATCGATGTTTGTCGCTGCATGCAGGGGTATTGTTGGCAACAGGGAGTACGAATCGGTTTGTCGAACCGGCAACGATTGTCCTGGAACACGATGCGACAGTGCCCAATCCGGCATGGGATGGCATTTTGTGGTCAAAGGAACTTGCGTCGTTGGTTCACGTGCGTAACGACTTTTTGGAAAAGATTGTCGGAGCGCTCGAGGGTAATGCGGAAGCGCGGCAAGCATTACGTGGATTTCCTGTCGAACCAGGTCCTGTGTTTCGATCGTTTTTGATCGAGGCTGTCGCAAGGTTTCGGACGAAAGAGCTGGGCACACGCATGGAAAAGCTCCCGCTCGTTTACGTACTCGATGAGGATGGCAGGCCACGTTTGTCGACCTTGGCGGACATTGCCGCACGGTTTCCCGAGTCCAAAACCATTCCGTTTTTACGAGAAGCGCCGTCGTTTCCGACATTCGAGTGGCAACCGTTGTTGTTGCGTCACGATCGTGAAGTTGCCGCGATGTCACGTTGGGCGGGAAGTCGCGTCAAAAGCGCCGACACGGAGCTCGCGACGTATTACCAGCGAGCGCAAGGAGAATTGCGAAAACGCGCGTTCTTGCAGAAGCCGAGGATGCGGATGAACGACGCTGGATCTCTCGCTGACCCGGACGTACCCGTGAAGGTTTGGCAAGAGCAACCCAAAGACACGGGCTCCAGTGTGGCGTTTGTCGTGGCAGGTTTGCCGCGAAAAGGCTTGGAGCTTCCGCTGGCGGTTGTCGAAATTCTTTATGAAGAGCGATTGGTGTGTTCTCGGCCGTTGCTTGGTTTGCCTGTGTCCGTCGTCGCCCGCGTGGCTTTGCCGTCGAGCGAATATCTCGTTGATTTTGCGGACGTAACGCCGGCCGGACTTTCGCAAGTTGAATCGTTCGTGTATTCGGCGGCTTGCGTGTTGGCAGCCGACCTCATTTCACGTGTCGAAGGAGCGGAATCGGAAGCATTTTTTCAAGACCGGCGTCGTTTGCTTTTGGTTCAGCAACTGTTTGCCTGTTCCGCGACGAACCCTTCACGATCCGATATTCTCCTTGCGGATTTCGCCTTGCGCGCGGCGAGTTTTTTCTGGCCAACCGCACAGGGGGAATGGAGGCCCTATTCGGATCTGACGCCCGGAGGCAAAAAGCTTTATTACTCCACCAGTCGTTATACATTTTGGGAAAAACCAGTTCGAGGTTCGAGCGAACTCGACGCCCCCATTCTGTATTTGCCGCCGTCGACGGAAGGCTCGTTGATGCGGGAAATCTTGAGCGCGATGGGTCATGAAATGATGGACGTGTCGAGCGCCGTGTATGCCTTGCAGAGTCGGCGAAAACCAGGTTCGGGCCACGGGGGACCAACTCTTTCCGGCACACCCGTGCATTCGGCATTACGTGCTTCGTTGTCCTCGATTGGTCTCGAACTCGAGGGGGAATTGGAATTGACGGACGGTTCGGATATTCGTGTGGATGTCGAAACGCTTCATGGGACAATTGTGCCGCTCGATGTCACAGCGCCTGTTTCATTTCGTGCTGTCGTTCGTGTCGACGACGTCGAATTGGATCCCGACGAGAAAAAACGAATTGCAGAAAAACTCGCGAAAGGTGCCGTCAAGCATATCGAATCGTTGGGCATGCGTCTCGACGAACTGCCTCCTTTCATTCGTTCGACGTTGCGGAACGTAGTCATCAAAAACGCGCGCAAGGGAAGAAACCTCAGCAAACGGCGCCAATCATTCGAAGTGTTTTCGGACATTTCTGGCCAGTACCATAACATTGCCAGCCTCATCGAGTCTGGAGATTCGCCGTACCCGTATGTGACGTTCGTCCCGACGCAACCCATGGCGCGTCGTGCCCGTTCTCCGTTGTGTCTTTCATCTGACGATGCCTTTGCGTTGTCTCATTTTTTTGCCGTGGATGATGTCACGGAGCGATTGCGACGTGAATTGGCAGCCGAAGAACGCAAACGTGCGGCGCCGGTAACTTTTATCGGGCTTGCGACGACGCAACGTCTCGAATGCCTCGATATCGTTCCGTTCGAAGGTGATGTCGTCGAAGGGGAGATTGGTCTGCTGGCGCCCGAGAACTTGGACAAACGCGGCATCTATGTGCACAAAAATCGACGCTCGCTCTGCAAATTGGGTGACGCCGCGGACTGGCCCGTTCTTGCGGTGATCAATGACGATTCGATTCCCGAAAACAAGACATTCGATGGCATCAAAGGCAATGGAGCGAAGGACAAACTTCGTCAGGCCATTCGTGCACGTGCCGATGCTGCGATATCGAAATGGTGCGTCGTGCCAGACCATGTTCTTGGTGGGCGTAAAGTACGCAAGCGATTGCTCGGTGATGCGGTTGTGGTCATCGGCGCGTTATGGTTGCCCCGAACATGGCTCACCGCAGGATCCATAGAGGTCCGCGACGCTTCCAACCGATTCCCCACACCGCGTACGTTTGGCGGGCCAAGCCACCCCGAACGGTTGGACGTTGAAATTCCCATTCCCGTGGCGGGTCGTTTATTTGTTGCGAATACCGGCGCATCCAAAAAACCGCAAGAAATCACGGCCGCTCTGTGCGCTTGGTTGCTCGAAGAAACGACATCACTCGTTCTCGAAGCTCAGTCGTCGGAAGCCGATGCGCGTGTGGTGGATGGATATCGCTGGCTCTTGAAGTTTCTTGGCGCGGACGTGGGCAAACTCGAAGCGTGTGCCGCTGATGGTCAGCTCGTCGATTCTGCCGACGTCGCAACGGCGTTGCGTACGAAGAAGGAAATCTGGGTCTCGACCAAAGAGGGTGTGATCGATGGCATTTTTCCTGGTGACACCCCGCCGTTCGTTCTCCGCGGGGAAGGTCAAGCCATCATCGATGTTCTTCGCGCACGTACGAATTTCGTTCGAGAACTCGCGGCGCTCGAGAAGTCCGTCGAAGCGGTGAAGTTGCAAGCCGTGCAGGATGTCGTGTCGTACCATTTCGACAAACAAGCCGCCGACGGGTCAAAATCTCCACTGCCTCCGCCGACGATTGTTCCGGGACCGGAACAATCGATGGTTGACCTGAGCCCTCCGGCGGAACCTGCAACGTCATGGTTTCGCAGTCTCGTGCAACGTGTCGTCGTGTTCTTCGATCGCCCCGAAGTCTTGGCGCCTTGGACGAAGGAGCTTGGTCCTTCGTTGATGTTGGCGATCGACAAGCTGGGTTTGACGCCGACGTGTGTCATGACGGGCGCGCGTTATGTGCGACGTGGACGCCCAATGGTTTACGAAGAAGCGACGGGTGTGCTCGTCATCAATCAAGCGCATCCTGGTGTGCGCGCACTCGCTGCACGGGTGAGTCACGATCCCCGAGCTCGTCTCTTGCTGGTCGTGCTTGCAGTGCGCGAGATCAATCGCGTGTTGGAGATCGTCACGGACGCGACGGAGAGGCGTGTGCTCTTGGCTTTGTTGCGCGGAGAGTCGCTCTGACAAACCCTGGCGAAGAGCCGTTCGTCATGGGGAACGCACGTGCAGCTTCAGGACACACAAGCGCGTAGGAGCAAAATTGCGGCAAGAAGTGGAGAGCCTGCAAAGGCCCATGGTAGCCTCGCAGAGCGATGCCGTCGTCCGACACGATCCAGTTCTACGCAACCACCGATGTGGGTCGCGTCCGTGACCACAACGAGGACAATTTCCTCGTCGACAAGAGGCTTGCGCTCTCGATCGTCGCGGACGGTATGGGTGGCCATGCCGCAGGTGAAGTCGCTAGCGCGCTCGCTGTGCGGATCATTCACGAAGAGGTCAAGAAGCATCGCGACATCATCGAGAAGTACGCCGACGAAGGCGTGAGTGCGCGAGTTGGATCCAAGGAGATCCTCGGGCTTCTCGAGACTGCGGTGCAACGTGCATGCGCGCGCATCCATGACGAAGCGAAAGCTGACTCGAACAAACGCGGCATGGGTACGACGTTGTCATCGTTGCTCATCGTCGGTTCGTACGGGTTCATCGCGCATGTTGGCGACAGTCGCATTTACTTGCTCCGCGACGGCAACGTCCAACAGATCACTGAAGATCACACGGTCTACAACGAGCTCATCAAGCGCGGAAAACTGACCAAAGAACAGATCGACAAGGTCGCGCAGAAGAACGCCATCACCCGTGCCGTCGGTGTGTACGAACGCGTTGAAGTCGACACGTTGACGATCGAGGTTTTACCTGGTGATCAGTTTCTTCTCGCTTCGGATGGCTTGCATGGATACATCGCGCACACCGCCGAACTCGAACCGTACTTCGAAGAACAAAACGGCGATGTCGCAGCCCGCGATCTCATCGACCTTGCCAATCGCAAAGGCGGCAAGGACAACATCACCGCGATCATCGTTCGTCTCGGCAAAGGCGATGAAAAAGACGACAGTCGTGCACGTCGTTTGCAACTCAAGCGCGAGTTGCTTTCGAAGATGCCGCTCTTCGCTCGGCTCAACGAACGCGAGATGCTGCGCATCATGCAAGTCTCTGAGGTTGTCTCGTACGAACCCGGCGAAACGGTCGTGCAAGAAGGCGATCGCGGGGACGAACTCTTCATCGTGCTTTCAGGTGAAGTACGGATCAGTCGTGGCGAGACGGTGCTCAACGACTTCGGGCCGGGAGAACATTTTGGCGAGATGGCGCTGATTCGAGCCGTGCCTCGTTCCGCGACGGTCACGGCATCGGAGCCGAGTGAACTCATCGTTTTGCATCGCAGTGACTTCTTCGAGATTCTGCGCAAAGAAGCTGAACTTGCCGTCAAGTTGCTCTGGCAGTTCTTGGGTGTTCTCGCCGATCGTCTCGATCAGACATCACGTGACTTGAGCACCGCGCGCGAAGAGCTGAATGCGGAAGACATCACCGATGCGATCTTCGTTGAGGACGTGGAGGCGGAAGCGCCGGCTGAGAGTGAGCCGACGGTCGCGCCAGAGCCTCGCGACAGTTTCATTCCGGGTCCAATGCCTCCGGGCGAGGATTGAGCGGATTTCGATACGGCTTGGCACGGGCGTGTCCGTCGAACATCCACACTTCGTTCTGTGCGACGCTCGATCCGATTGACATGTCACCACGTAGGCCGGTAGCGTCCGTCGAACGGAAAGGTTCTCCATGAACGGCGGAACAGCGTGCGATCACAGGGGCATGGGGCTTTGCCTTGGACGTCGTGTCCGCGGCGTGTCGGCTCTTCTTGCAACTTCGTTTGTGCTCGTAGCATCGCTTGATGCGAGTGTTGCTCGTGCAGACGAACCGCGTAGCGCGACCGAGCCGCGGATCATGCAAGAGCCAGGCGAAGTCGTGAACGTCATCGATGCATTCGACGATGGCGATCCATTCGACATCGCCGTCAGCCTCGGCTTTCAATACTCGTCCAAGTCCGCGAAGATCCAACGCGAGACGAGCATCTTCGGACCAGGTTTGACCTCGGGTGGTTTTACCACGAACTTGCTCAACGTTGCTTCGTACTCGGAGTCGACTTCGCGTTTGATTCCACGCGTCGATGTCGGTCTGTACAAGGACCTCGCGCTCTACTTCCGTTTGCCAATCATCTTGAGCAACACGCGCGAACTGACGGGTCTCGATGGCAGTGAGGGCAAGCAAGACGTCGTGCTTCAAGCTGCTCCGGGCGAGCAGATGTTCTCGCTTCCGTTCAAGTCTCCCGATCGCAGTGGTCTCGAGTATCTCGCGGTCGGTATCGATACGAGCGCGTTCATGAACCAAGCGCGTGATCGCACCAAGCCCACCCTGCTCTTCGGTGTCGAAGGTCGATTCGCTTTGGGCGAACCGATGCACGCGTGCAACACGGCACCAGCCAGTGGTTTGCAGTGCGCGCATCCATCGGATCGAAATCGCAACGGCGTACAAGACCCGGCGGATCTCGATGGCGCCGACGTGAGTGAACGTCAGCCTGGCGTGACGCGAGGAACGGTTGGTCTCGAAGTACACACGCTCGTTTCGAAGCGCATCAAGTACGTCGAACCGTACGGTGGTTTTTCCGCATTGTTTGAGTTCCAACAAGCGTCGTCGGATTACGGCATCACGGATCTGCAAGGATCGCTC
>JBGAOI010000160.1:0-12097 GCA_044221885.1 Polyangium sp. (in: bacteria) | reverse complement strand
GTGCCCGCGCTACACGTCACATTGCGGGTTCCGCCCGTGGTGCTTTGATTGCCTTTCGATGTTGTGTCCGGACCACAGCCGAGCGCTGCATAGGCGACGGCCGACGCGAGCATCAAGAGTCGCCCCGAGAACACGATTCCCCGCAGAAAACGCCGATCCATCGAGGATGTTTTCGTCATGTGAACCTCGCTCTTTATGCGGAAAGAAAGCCAAGACTGTCCGCCACAGTCGTACCCACGATCGTATCAACATTTGTGTTGAAAAGGAAGTGACGATCGTGTTCGGAACGTTCGTTATGGGATCGTGAGTCAAGTGCCCGCGAGTAGATTCCTTGAAAGTGATGTTGAGTTACGCCTTGGAGATTCAGGGAAGTGCGGTCAAAATCCACGCCTGTCCTGACACGCTCTGGCAGTTGTCCAGAAATGCCGACCCGTTGTGGTAGGGCGAGCTGGGTTCGTTGCCTTCGAGACACAGCGTGGGATCCAGCTCCGGGGTTTGCAGCAAATAGGTTCCCAAAGCATCTTTGGTGACCGTCCATCGCTGTCCAGCCGCATTCACGTCACAATTGTTCATGAACGCCGATCCTCCGTGTGGACCATTCGGATCGGAATTCGCATCGAGGCACATGGATGTGCCAAGAAAAACCGTTTTGAGGTGGTACCGGCTACCTCCTGCAATGGGAACGAATTGCCATTGTTGTCCTGTAGCGACGATGTAGCCGTTCATAAATGCATTTCCGTTGTGTTCGGGCGACACAGGGTCGTTCCCTTCGAGGCAAGCGTTGCGGCCCAAGAATTCGGTTGTCAAGACATACGTCCCTAGCGAAGGATCAAGCGTCGTTGGCATCCAGGTCGTTGCTGGAACATCGATGGTGCCGTCGCTTCCGATATCCGTGGTCACATCGACCGTGTCGTTGATTGCGTGCGGGAAGACTTCATACGTTACCTTTTGGGCGTCCAAAACTCGGACAAACTCGTTGGTTTGAACCATACCACCCTTGCTGCGCGAGATTTCGAGTTTCAATTGGTAATCGGCGAAATTCGGGACTGCTGTTTCTACTTCGATGTGCATGTCGTTGGTCGCCTCGTCGTCGTGCAGGGCAACCGACGAACCACCCGGGCCGTGGATCGTCACTCGAAACTCGTAATCAGCGTCGGTGCGTTTTGCGGACCAATGCAATGTTGCATTATTGCCGACGCCTTCATATTTGAGTCGTCGTTTATCGGCTTGGGGATCGATTGTTGCTGTTCCTAGGAGCAATCCGACCTCGTTGGGCGTCACTTGAATGCCGTCGACGCCCAGGGTAACCCCGCCGGGGGCCGAAACGAGGAACGCCACTTGCTGATCGGCGGTACCTCCCGTGAATTCAATTTGATACGGTTCGGTAGGCTCGAATAGCACGGAAGGCAATGGATGGTCATCGAGTGTTCCAGCAAGTGGGAATTGCAGATTGATACCATCGCTTACAGACCATTCACCATTTTCCGTCCTCTCCGCGAGTGCTTTGGTTTTGTCCGACGAATAGGCCAAACGTCCCGGTATATCACGACTCAGGGTCAGAAGGTTTTGAGTCTGGTTGGCAAACGTATTTTCGCAGAACCAACAATACCGGCCCACACGCGCTTCATTCGGTACGAAACGCAATTTTTGAAAACGAGCGGGAGAATCGTTGCTTCCAGCACGTATGTTCGACGTTGGGTCGGATCCAAGGTCATACGTCCATTCATTTCTTGTTGGAGAAAGCTCGACAAACGATTTAGCTTCAGGTTTGTTGTTGTCGTATACGTACATGCGCAGAACGCTGGAGTCGTTTGGCATTGAGGTGATAGCGTAGGGGGTGACTGCGTGGGCGGCCAAATGGCCTCCATTGATGTAATATAGCCATAACGTAGCTGAGCTGCGGTTGACCCACAAATGATCGAGGTATTCGACGACATCGGAAACTTCGACATCTTCATAGACGCCCGGACCGCGTTGCTGGACCGTAATCTGTGTGGTCCACCAACGCGCAATTTCTTGGGGCAACCCTGGTGTGTCCTTTTCCAAACTGAACGTAGATTGGTTGGCGAACAAGGGCAGTGTTTTCATTTGAATAAGTTGGCTCATCGCGGCCATCCCGTCGCAATGCCCATTTTTTAACAAGTCATTGTATTTGTGCATGTGTTTGGCCGCCTTGTCGGTGAGTACACACGCATTGTTACAGAGACCAATCGCTTTGCGTCCATCGTCGCACGCACTGACTTCATCGGTCCGACAAACCCCCGAACCAAAGACCTCGACCATTTCTTTTGCAGTCAGATTCGACCCACCTGTGAAATTCGCGAATGAGAAAGCATCGCTTTCGAGTTGAAAGCACGAATCTGCGACGACGGCTCCTTCGAGGTCGTTGCGATTCAAGTTCGAACACCGTGATTTTGATGCTCCGATTGGTTGATTGTCGCTACATCCCCAAAGCAGGGCCGACAACGATGCCACGATCAGCACGAAATGCGTACGCATGATGATACCATGATTTCGGGACGAGAATCAGAAGCTACACCAACGCCCGAATTGACTGGTGCTCTTCGAATCGGTTTTCTCTGATATGGTTGCATTGACGCTGTCCCCGCGGAGCATATTCGTGTACCGTAACCACGATGCACGCAAACCTCGAGCCATTGTCCGCGCACAAGCCCCGGATCGCCAATCGATATGAGCTCCGTGGCTTGCTCGGTCGAGGTGGACATGGTGACGTTTGGCAGGCATTCGATACGTTGCATGGAACGTTGGTTGCTGTGAAGTTGTTGCGAGCCGAGACGAACGTCGAGCCGGCCCAAATTCGCCGCGAAGTCGCGGCGTTGCGACTTTTGCGAATTCCCGGCGTTGTCCGTATGTTTGACGAAGGAATCGATGCTGGTCAGCCGTTTCTGGTCATGGAGTATATCGACGGAATGCCATTTCCTGGCAAAGTCGCAGAACGGGCGTGGGAGACGATGGCCATGCCCACCTTCGCATTGCTCGAAACGCTTGACCGTGTGCATGCCGCGGGGGTCATGCATCGTGACATCAAGCCTGGAAACGTGCTCGTCGACACTGGCGGTCATCCGATGTTGCTTGATTTTGGTTTGTCCCTTGGTCCTTCCCTGGCTCGTGAATCCGCTGTCGAACATGTTATTGTTGGTACACCGGATTATCTGTCTCCCGAGCAATTGGTAGGAGAAACCATTACGCCCGCAAGTGACCTCTATGCATTGGGCGTCATGTTGTACGAAGCGCTCGCTGGGCGTTTGCCCCATGAAGCGAATGACTTTCAAACCTTGATGCGCCAGCGCCTTACCGAGCCATGTCTGCCTCTTGGAGAGGTTGCGCCGGACGTACCTCGTTCCATTGCCGACACCATTGATTCGTTGCTCGCGCGTGAAGCCAAAAAGAGGCCGCAATCGGCACGCGAATTGATCGCTCGATTGCGATCGGAATTGATAGATTCGGGGACCGAACAAAGCCAATTCATTGGAGACCGCGGGATCATAGACAAACTCGTGCAGGGGGCACGGGCGAAACAATCCATGTATCTTGTTGGGAAGGCGGGGACAGGACGAACTCGGACCTTGCACGAAGTCGCTGCGACATTGGCTCGAGAAGGCATGAGGACCGCTTGGACGACACCCGGAAAACGTGCGTATGCCAGCTTGAGTCAAGCCATGAAATTGCCCGAGGACGCGCGCGCTCGAAAACTCGATCGTGCGACTCCGATCATTGAGGGCGAAGTTGCCGAAATGCTGGCTCGAGGGGACGTATTTCTTGTGGACGACAGCGAGCAGGTCGATTCGCATTCGAAGGACCTTTTGGAGCGCGCAAGTGCGTGGGGGGCCGTGATTCGAGTCGTCGATGCAGAAATGGTGTCTTCCGAACCTGAGCGGCATGAAGCTGTTTTTCTCGCGCCGTGGCCGAAAGAACAATTGCAAAATCTGTTTGTCGGACCGGATCGAATTTTTCATTTGCGTGAAGATGCCGCCCACGAACTGTTTCGTCGAACCTTGGGTTTGCCGGCGCTTATCTTTCGGGAATTGACACAGTGGGAACGAGCGGGTCTCGTGCAAAAAGTAGGAACGCGTTGGATGGTCAGTCGAGACGCGCTTCATTACCTCGAAGCGGGACGAGTCGCCGCGCCATCGACGCCAACGGACGCAGGTAAAAGCGAGGTTTTTCCTGTGCTGACGGAGCGTCGCAAAAGTGCACACCGGGCCATTGCCCAAAGTTTGCCCCGAGGAGCCGAAGGACGGCTGTTTCATTTGATTGCCGGACAGAGTGAACGCGAGCCGAGCAATTCCGGCGAAATTGTTACCGAAACACTGGCATTGATCGAGCCATTGGTTCGTCAAGGTACAGTTGGCCGAGCTAACGCCGTTTTGCTTGATGGTTTGCACGCAAGTCGTATTGGTTTTGCCTCTGATGCATTCACGAGTGAAAGCAAGTTGTTGGATTGGTTGTTCGAATTGGCCATTGCCGACGGTTCGCCGCCGGCGCTTGATACGGCATTGTATGAATTGTGCCGAGTGGCCGTCCCGAACGAGCATATTGGCGCCCTTGAAAAACTCATTCGCGCAATGCTCGCCATGCGCACGATCGCCGGCGATCGCGCGCTCATGCTCGTGAACGACATTCCCCCGTTCTCGAATTTTAACCACGAACTGCGCCGGTGGCAAGTGCGGGTGCATGCGGCGCGTCGTTGTTCGCTGGAGCAAGAGCAGGTCGTCATCGAGGAAGCCGAACGCTGGGTTCAAGGTATTCATAATGAATTGGCTCACGCGCGATATTCCGGTTGGCGTGGTCGACTTCGTTATCGTCAGGGGCGGTTTGGTGAAGCGGCGGAACTTCATGTCAAAGCCGCAAAGAATGAATCGTGGATGTCGGAACGAATTGTTGCTTTGCTGAACGCTGCTTCCGCATCGCTGGAAGCGTTTTGTTTTGACGAGGCAGCAGCCGTCGCCGAGCAAGCCGGGCAGCTTGCTGCGCAATGCCGTCAAGTGTATGGTGAAGCTCGCGCGGAATGGCTTGTACGGACAGCTCGGTATCGGCGAGCCGACGGTTTGGAGGTGGATGACGAATTCGTTGAATTGGCCGCAAGAACGGGCGTCCTCGATTTGGAAGCTTTGGTATGTTTGACCGAAGCAGCCATTGCTTGGCGCGGCGAACACGCGGAACATCGAATTCGTTTGGCGCGCAGAGCGCAGCAGTGCTGGACGACAATGGGTAAAACATGGGGCGCAGCGTTTGCCCGCACGCTGGCTTTGACCGCAGCCGAAGCAGCGGAAGAATGGAACGAATTGGTCGCTTCGGCAATGCATAGTCCTGTTTCCGGTGCCGGCATTCAAATGCTTGGATTACTCGGCCAAACCTGTCCCACGCGAGCGCTCGAGCTGATTTCTCCAATGCAAACACTTCGGCGCGCAATACCCGAACGATATTGGGCACTGCGTATGGATGTCATGTCGGTTCAGGAAGCACAACAAATCATTGGCGACCTTTCGATTTGACTTCGCCTCAGTTGCAATCCATCGTTTCGGTCGTTGCGGGAAGCGATTTACATTCTTGGTAGGTCACGTCAACCTTGATTTTTGCGCTGCAGACGGCGCAATCGATACTGGTTCCGGTGGCGCCTCCAACCGGCAACGTGAATGCCATACCTTCGGCGGCATTGGAGGCGGAAAGAAAATCGTCCATGAACCACGTTTCTGAAATCTTTCCGTTGTTGTTTTGAACGCTGATGATTGGCAGCGCAACCATCCCATTACGGCGCGATATACCCACGGGAAACATCGATAACGTTGTTCCACCCGTGGTGCCACCCGTAAATGTGCATGTTTTCGAATTGCAGCCCATATTGCTGCCCGATGTGCTGGCGTAAGTGGTCCGAAACACGCGCGCGTTATTGACCCCGTTCAGAGCAGTTGGTTTCCAATCCTCGTAGCTCGAAGTGCCCTTGTGCGTGAACGTCACGTTCGTATAGGAGCAGCTTCGGTCCGATGTGCAATACGTTCCATCCACCGCCCATATTTCATACGAAGCATTGTAGGGAAGAAGCGTGCCATTCTTATCTCGTGTATGGGCGTAGATTTTTCCGAGCGATATGGGAAGAGTGCCGCCCATGGGCACGCCCGTGATTTCGAAGATCCCATCGTCAAATTGGCCCACGGGTGTGAAGTCCTCGTCTGTATCCGAACATCCCGGCCCCAAGACCAAGCCAGCAATGGCAATCTTCAATGGAACGGTTGCAAGAATGCCTCGTGTAAGCATCACGAAAATCCTCCTCCTCGACATCGAACAAACGTCGCCCTTGCCGTGCAAGCAAAACGAACCTACATGCTCAAGAGATTCACGTGCACAAACGAGGGAGGGGGCGAAACATCAAATCGCCCCTCCGTAGAATACAGTCCGCTGCTTTCACCGTTCAAGGCATTTTGACGAAGGACCACGATTGCCCGGAGACGTTTTTGCAATCGTCCAAAAAGGCGGAGCCATTGTGCACGGGAGAAGCGGCTTCGTTACCTTCGAGGCACTTCCCGGACCCTTGGAACTCCGTTTGCAAGCGAATGGCGCCGTTGTCGTTGAAAATGGCCCACCGTTGGCCCGACACAGGCTTGCAATCATCCAAGAACGCCGCGCCATCGTGGACCGGCGAACCGGCCTCGTTGCCCTCGAGGCATTTCATGTTGCCCTGAAAAACCGTTTTCATCCGGTAAAACCCTTGATCCGACTCGAACGTCCAATGTTGTCCTGTTGCTCCGCTGCACGAATCCATGAAGGCATTGCCGCCGTGTACCGGCGAATCCGCCTGATTTCCTTCAAGACATTTGGTGTCACCGCCGAATGCCGTTTTTAATTCATACACACCGGCGGAAAGGTCAACTTCCTTCACGAATTTCCACCGTTGACCCGTGACTTCCTTGCAATCGTCCAAGAAAATCGATCCATTGTGAATAGGCGACGCGGCCTCATTGCCCTCCATGCACTTGCCGTCCCCTTGAAATTCGGTTTTTAATCGATACCACCCGTCGCCATCGTCGACAACGATGAAACTTTGCCCCGTCACATCCTTGCAATCGTCCAGGAATGCTGCTCCATCGTGCACGGGCGACGCGGCTTCATTGCCCTCGAGACACTTGTTGTCACCTTGGAAAATCGTCTTCAAGCGATAGTTCCCGTCGGCGCCGCGGACAAACCGCCAAAGTTGTCCGGTCACAACTTTGCAATCATCCATGAATGCATTGCCGCCATGCACCGGCGAACCTGATTCATTCCCTTCGAGACACTTATTGTCGCCTTGGAATTCCGTTTTGAGACGATACAGGCCATCCGTCAAGTCGGGTTGCTGCACCATTCCGCCTCCGCCGGTCCCGCCCATTCCGCCAGTATTGCCGCTCGAACTGCTCGATGTCGTCGTTTCCGCGCCGCTTCCGCCATTGCCGGCGTTGCCGACTGGGTCAACTGGAGTCGTGCACGCGAAGAGTGCACATGGAAGAACGAGCGAAATGGCAAGTTGAAGGCTACGCATGGGTTTCTCCTGAGATTCAAGAATTCGGCGCTTGATTGCGCTTGCCTGGACCTAAAGCAACCGATGTGCCAATCGGAAAAGCAACGTAGAACGGCCGAAAATTGCCAAAATCGCCGGACGTGAATGGATTGCCCCAACGCGCGCCGCTTGTTGCCTACAAGCAGGCGCTTGCAAAACGCAAGCACGCTACCGGGGTCAGAAATGCCGCAAAACGCCACGTCCTACCCGCCGGACGATCGGCGCACGATGTCCTATCGGATTCGTCAACGCAACGGTCGAAACGCAATGTCAGGTTTCACGACCCATTCCAAATGAGATGAACAGCGGATTCTTGTAGCATCAGGACTCGAGCAACCGAGCGAATGGAAATCTTGCCCCTTCGCCAAGCGCCTCATAAAGCGCTTGCACTTTTTCGATTTCTTTGCGAAACGGCTTGTGGTGATTGCGATTGACGACAAGCGCCTCCTTTCCAAGCAAACGAAAAACGGCCTCCTTGTTGCCCAAACGCTCTTCGGCAATGGCCAAAACGAGCCCCTTGAATGCGTCGCTGTGATCCAAAGCCAGGCATTTTTCATTGCGGTGCAGTTCCGCTTGGATCACGTATCTCCGGGCAGCTTCCGACATCGCGTCAGCAACCGACAGGCGACCACGCGGATCCTCGTAGGCCAGCGCCATTTCGATCTCCACGTCGGTCAAACGAATTTCTCCATCCGCATTGAGCTCCTTCATCAATGACAAGGCGTACGCGCGACGAACCACATTATCAAGCTGTCGCAAATTGCCAGGCCAACGACGGGCGGCAAGCATGTGACGTGCCGCTTCCGTCAAAAGGGCACGCGGGTGAACCGTCGTCGATTCTTTGTGCCGGCGTTGTAACATGAAATCGGCCCAAGCTGCGATCTCATCAGCTCGTTCGTCGAGTGCCGGAATTTTGAGCGGCAACACATTGATGCGATAATAGAGATCCTCGCGGAACTTGCCCGCTTCTACATTGTCGAGCAAATTTGCGTTTGTCCCAACGATAAAGCGGACATTGGCACGGGATTGTTTTCCTCCTTCGCCAAGTGCACGATACGTCCGTTCCTCGAGAAGGTGCAGGAGCCCAGCTTGAGCTTTGAGGGAGAGTTTATCGATTTCGTCGATGAACAAAGTGCCACCCTCGGCGCGACCCACCGACCCTTCGCTATCCTTCACAGCACCCGTGAATGCGCCGCGTTTCCAGCCAAATAATTCAGCCATTTGGAGGTCCTCAGGCACAGTCATCAAGTCGAGCACCTCGAAGGGCGCGTTTTTGCGTTCCGATTGCTCCTTGCACCACCGCGCCAAACGAGATTTACCTGCACCTGTCGGCCCGCTCAACAAAATCGTCTCATTCTGTCGCGCAAAAATGCGGAGCATTGAAACAAGTGGTGCAGTCATTCGACCGACGACGGGCAAAAAATCGTCAATCGAAATAGCCGACTGTTGCGACAAAGGCAAATTCACCAGATACGGGGCGGCGACGTCGACCAAAATTTGCAACTGCTTACCGGCAAGGATCCAAATGAGATCCTTACCGATCGCTCGCTGAGCTTCGACTTCCACGGCCACGAATCCAGCAATCACGCTCCCGGGCATTCGTATGGGAAACGCACACAAATGCGTCACACGCCGCCCCATCAGTCGCGCAAGCGATTCCTTGCTAGCCAGCGGCTCGAACGACACGGGCGATTTCTGGGTTTGCGCCGGAACACCTGCGACATGCGGTTGCACTCGACCAATCACCGCATCGATCGATACAGGACTTTGATGACCGACGACCCAGCGCCATGCAGTCGCTGACGGTACATACGAAATTGCTTGTTCGAGGTTGTGATCGTTATCGTGTTCGATCACTGCAAGCTTACGGTATCCGTCGTCTGGACGAACGTGCACCATAACCCGTAGGAGCGTGGTATGCTCGGCAAATTCGCTTTCTTCGATAACTTCATCGAGTGTCTCGAGCAAAGCTCTGCCGAGCGTTGCCGCTCCTTGGTCAAATGTTTCGGTACGGAAAAGCGTTTCGGCCAGGTGGTGAATAACTTCCGTCATGAGCACGAAAGATTACCGCAATGCCGAAAAAATTTCCAGCATTTTGCCGGTTGTGCTGAGCGCGGTCGATCTCCTACATCGCGGAGCACGGGATCAAGGGTTTTTCGTGATGGACCACCGCTACGGCAGTCTCGCATGCTGCGAGAAACCGTCGCACGACGGGGTGACGTCTCGAGACTTCGACCGCCGACGATAGCCACATCCATACGCTTGAGCGACGTTGCATTCACTACGCATCATTGGCTTTCGCGGAATTACCTAGGATCGTTGTCCATCATGGCAGTGATCATCAATTCCTTTTGGCGTTGTTGCATCTTCGAGATCCGCGCTGGTTTCGCTTTGTGATCGCAGGGTTGGGTTTCACCCGGGTTTTTCGCCAAGGATGTTCCTCTCGCAGTGCCGCATTGGCTGGCGAAGAGCCTCGACAAACAATCACCGCACGTCGAATTCGTGTATCACGGCATGGGGCAGAAAGATGCGTCCCCGTTCGCTTCGTTCGGTTCCACCGCATTGCCCTTTGAATCGTAAAGAAAAACCTTTTGACCTCGAACTTCTTTCCGATTGCCGTTCGTGCAAGAAAACGATGTGGTCGAAACGAACCCACTCTCGTCGTAAATTGTTACCGAATGTAAAACGTGTCCTGGTTCGGCATGGCGAACCCAACGTCCCGTTCTTTTGCCCTGATCATAACGTCCAGACAGCTCGATCCATCGGTTGTTTTCACGCTCCCACAGGATGGCGGGGCCGTGGATATGCATGTTTTCGACGCGAAAAACAAATTCATGTTCAGCATCGACCATGCGGCGACGAAATTCTCCACAAGGCAATCCGTTGCAATAAGTGCCCGACCAAGACAATGCGCCAGTTTTTGCGTGTTTTAATGACCAAGGGCCGTCCATTCGATGGTTGCGGCATTCTCCCTGGATGACTTGATCGCCAGTCGTTCGTTCACAATGGCCGGTACTTACTTCCGAACACAGGTTGAACTGTTCGCCGATACGTGCAGGAAATGCCTCAAAATCCACGACGAACAAGGCCATGTTTCCTTCGGCGCACGTATGTGGCGAAATGCTAGTGAATGCCGATTGCAATTCGCCGGTGTACCAGCCGCATCCCACGACGATAACGGCGAATATCGCCACGCGAATCCAAAAACCGGTACGTCGTGGGGGCACCTTGCGTGCGTCCGCCGATGATTCCGTCGTGTCTCGTGTCGGAAGGCCAGTGTCGGGCATGGGAGTCTGATTCGCCAAACCGGTCCAAGGCTAGCGCGAGATGTTGCCGGTATGCAACGACAGTTTGCAGGCTAGGATTCTCTTGCGTTCTTCTATCGCCATCACGCCAAAACGTGTACACTCGGCGCCATGCGTGGCGTTCGTCGTTTCTTGGCTCCGTTGGTCCTGGGTTGGTCGATGTTCATGCCAACGAGTGTATCGGCCGCGGACACGCCGGCCAAACTCGTTGCAGCTCAAACGGATGCCGATGCGGACAAAGAAATCGAACGGCTTTATGCCGAAGGCAAGTACGACGAAGCGTTTTTGCGAGCGGAAAAACTCGTTGCCGAGCGCGAAGCGAAATATGGCAAAGAAGACGCGCGCACGGCATCGGCCATTTCCGATCTCGGAGCCATGCACATTGCCAAAGGCAATGTTGCCAATGCCGAACCATTGTTGAAGCGAGCGATTGAAATTCTCGAAAAGGCAAAAGGTTCCGAAACCACGTTGTCGGCAGCGTTGTCCAATCTCGCCAGTGTTTATTCAAAAAAGGGCGACGTCAAGAAAGCGGAATCCATGCTCGATCGTGCCATTGCCATTGAACAAAAGGCTGGTGCGGCACGAGAATCCGAGATGGCCTCGTTGCTCACCAAAATGGCAACGATCTTCATGAAAAGCGGTCGTCTTGCGGAGGCCGAAAAATTGCTCCTTCAATCGGTCACCATTCATGAAAAACGAAATGCCGAACGCGCTCTCTTCATTGACCTGAGCAACCTAGGATCGTTGTACCGAGGTCGCGGGCGATATGACAAGGCCGCCGATGCCTACAATCGAGCCTTGCCGATTGCCGAACGCTTGTACGGGGACAAACACCCCGATGTCGGAAAGCTGTATCACCTCATTGGCGTATTTCTCACGGGATCCCAGCAATTCGACAAAGCTGACGACTATTATGGTCGCGCCGAGAAAAACCTGAGTTTTGCGCTGGGTACACATCATCCCGAGCTCGGGGTCATGTACAGCGATTGGGCCCTCATGCTGACGCGCACGGGGAAGTTGGATCGGGCGCTACCCATGAGGGAGAAAGCGCAGGACATCGAAGAGAAATGGCTCGAAAATGCATTGGCCAGCGGCACGGATGAAGACAAACTCGCGTATGCTTCGCAATTGGAACGGAGTATTGATCGCGTTGTTTCGTTTCAAATGGGATTGGGACTTTCGAGCAAAGACGTGACGCGTTTTGTTCTCAAAACCATTTTGCGTAACAAAGCCCGAGCAC